>JBBSDO010000010.1:0-26585 GCA_038241515.1 Elusimicrobiota bacterium
ATCTTTATCGATAACCTTCAGGAAGCGCCGGAAGGCAGTTTAGTTATTTTCAGCGCTCACGGGGTCTCGCCGGCGGTACGCGAAGAAGCACGCCAGCGCAACGTGAAGGTGATCGATGCCACCTGTCCCCTCGTCACCAAGGTGCATCTCGAAGTTCATAAGTACGTGCGAGACGGTTACTCCATCGTGTTGATCGGCCATAAAGAGCATGACGAAGTCGAAGGAACGACCGGCGAGGCACCCGACAAGATCCAAGTGGTCGGAACCGTGCAAGAAGTGGCAAATTTAGAACTGCCGGATCCCAAGAAGGTCGTTTGTCTGACTCAAACTACTCTGAGTGTTGACGAAACGCGCGAAATCGCTGCCGCCATCAAACAGCGCTTTCCGGACTTGGTCAGCCCTACTAAAGACGATATTTGTTATGCGACCCAGAACCGTCAGGACGCGGTCAAAGAACTGATTAGCGCTGGGATCGACCTGCTTCTGGTCGTCGGATCGCGCAACAGTTCAAACTCGATCCGGCTCTGTGAAGTCGCTCGGGCGCAGGGGGTTGTTTCGCACCTGATCGATAACGCTTCGGAGATCCAAGAAGGCTGGCTGCAAAACGTCGAAAAGGTCGGCCTAACCGCCGGAGCCTCGGCTCCCGATTACCTGGTCGAAGAAGTCGTCGATTATTTGAAGTCTCGTGGCGCCACCATGGAAGAACTCGAAGTGATCAAGGAAGATGTCAGCTTTGCTTTGCCGCGCGAACTCCTTTCCGCCGCCCCTGTTTAAGACCCTCCGAAAATAAGCGTTGCGCCCGTTCGAAACTCCGTATAAACTCGCTCTGATACGGAGGTCTTCCCATGCCCGCAGCCATCACCATCGCCAAAGCCATTTCCATGCTTCGATCGGCCATTGTAAACGGTCGCATATATCCTAAGGGAAGCCAGATGATCGAGTCCTCCCTGAAAGGCGCGCACCAAGCCTTAGACAGCTGCTTGCAAGAGACCTCTCCTATTGTGATTAGCGACATTCAAGGCAAACTGTTGATCAACGGAAAAGAATCCGTGGAGGCCAAGGATTTCCGCCAATTTCTTATGCAGCATGAAGTTCAAAGTCTCAAACTGTTCAAGGGACTCCAGGTGGGGGAAGTCGCGACCCTTCTTGACGCTCTGGGTCGTCACAAAGATCAATTCGAAGAGCATAAAAATCTAGGGGAATGGCTTAAGCACCAGGGGACGAGCCACGTTCAGACGGAAGAAGTGGAGTTTGTCGAAATTAAGAAAGGGGAAGTGGTCGTCCAACAGGTGCTTTCCTTGCTGGATCAGACGTCCAGCGACAGCGGCGCCCTCACGAGCGCGCTTCAAGAGTCTTTTCGCATGATCGATCAACTTCCAGACCAAGCCGCCAAAGCGGAAGTCCAAAAAAAGATGGCGAACCATCTGGCCGGCCTCCCTCCCCAGCAGCTGCGTGACCTTTTCGAAGCTAAACTTCCCGAACGCGTCGAAAAGTCGGGGCTGCAAAGTGATGTGGTAGGAGCGATGTCTCGAGACAAGCTGGAAGAAACGCTTGAGGAAGTGAACAAGTGGTACAAAAAAATTAAGGAAGAAACCGCGTCCGAATTTGAAGTCGTTGAAAAGTTGAATAGCTTAAAAGGCTTTCTGGGGAAAATTCTCCATTCGCCGTCGAGCAAAACAGTGCCTTTTGCTCTCTAT
This sequence comes from Elusimicrobiota bacterium, assembly GCA_038241515.1. Lineage (GTDB taxonomy): Bacteria > Elusimicrobiota > Elusimicrobia > 2-01-FULL-59-12 > 2-01-FULL-59-12 > JBBSDO01. The sequence continues at coordinate 1,698 of JBBSDO010000010.1, forward strand.
GAAGAATTGTTGAATGTGGGGCTTCTCGACGAAATTCCAGCGGGTGTTCAGAAAGGGGAAAACTCCTCATTGCTTGTGGAAGTCGAAAGGCTCATCGCACAGAGAAATGAAGCCTTGCTCGATCCCGCTGTACGCCAGCGTTTCCCCGATCTCCTAAAGGCGCTCTGCGCGATGGGACTCGACGAACCGATTGCACGGCTGACGGAAAAGATGCTCGAAAATCTCCAGAACCCCGCGCCCGTCGTGCGCGAGACGGCGGTTAAAACCGTACGTCTTTTCGAGGAAAATCTCGCCGCCAACAGAAAAGAGAAGCCCTTTACGCAGATTGTGGGCCAGCTGCACGCGATGGCCGAGTCCGAAAGCGCACCGGAGGTCTATGCTGAGATTGCCACGGCGCTCCTCTTTGCCGCGATCGAACTACTGGTCAACTGGCGCTTTGAAGAGAGCGCCCTTTTGCTCGCCACCTTGCGCCGGCACAGTCGCGATGAAAGTCCTATCGGAACGAAGAAAAAGCAGATCGCCGCCAAAGCCTTGCGGGATTTTACGGTGCGCGGGCTCGACGTGATCTGTGCCGATCTTAACGCGCCGCTCAAGGATCGTCAGAATGGATCGTATCGGGTCCTTGCTGAGCTCGGGGAGGAAGCCGTCGGGCCCCTCGTCGAAGCGATTAAACGCTCGAGTGATTCCCGATCACGTCAGGCGGCCATCCAGGCGATTCGGCGACTCGGTTCTTCGGTTCGAGAAGCTTTGCTCCTCCAATTGAATGTAGGGCTAGCAGCGGATGTTCTGACAAAACTCATTCCCCTGCTCGAAGACTTTGCCGATCAATCGATGCTGCCGACGTTCACCGCCCTTCTCCAACATCCCGACGGCGCCGTCCGACGTCAAGTGGCCCAACTTTTGGCCAAAGTGAAAGAGCCCAAAGTTCAGGCCCTACTCGCTGGATTGTTGGATGATTCCGATACGGAGGTCCAATGCGAAGCGGTTCGATTAATTGGAGAACTTCAGCTGAAATCGGTCGCCGCCGATCTGGCGGCAAAGCTTGCGCGATCGGCTCCGGAGGTGCAAGAGGAAATTTGTATCGCACTCGGCAACCTGGCTGAACGTCGAGCCGTGCCGGATCTCATCAAGTTGCTCGAAGCTCGCGGGTCGTTTTGGAAGCGCTCGGTAGGAACGTCGGATACCGTTCGACTTCGCGCCGTGTGGGCACTCGGTCAGTTCCTTCCAGACGGAGAAGCTCATAAAGCGTTATCCAAAGCTCTGAAAGATTCGAACTCTAACGTTGTTCGAACCGCGCAAAGCGCACTCAGTAAACCCAATTTGAGCGCCCGCGCCGCATAGCCTTCGCAAAGCCGCCTTCTCTCTGCTCGTCCGACCGGTCTGTTGCCTAGCATTCCACTGTAATTAGGTTTTCGCCCTCTAACGTATCGCGCCATGGCACGATGGCCTTATACATTCATAAAATAACCGTCTTGTGCTGAGCCGCAAAATCCCTTTCATCCCGGGCGTATTACTTCTGGCAGCGATTTCGACGTCAGGAGCCTCTCAAGGCGTCCACTTTTGGAAAAAAGTGGCTTGGACGACGCCGGACGGAATCCAGATGGCCGGTCTTTACCATTCTTCGAGGCTTCCCACGCATTACACCTGGATACTGCTGCACGGGCTCGGCAGCGGGAAAGAAGAGTGGGATTCTTTTGCGCAGCAATTGGGAATTCAGGGGGAGGGAGTTTTCATTTATGATCTTCGCGGGCATGGCAGCAGCACCCAGTCGACGTCGGGGCAAAAAGTTTCTTATCGAAATTGGCAAACCGCCGAGCCTTGGGCCGCGATGCCGGGCGATCTCGGGTCGGCCGTCTCGATGCTCCATAGTCGCTATCAGATTCCGGTGAAGCGCATCGCCGTGGGTGGGGCGAGTTTGGGTGCCAACGTGGCGCTTGTTTATGCGAGCCGTCAGCCTCGGGTTCCCGCGCTCGTATTGCTGTCGCCCGGGCTCGAATACGCCGGGATTGCAAGCGAAGCGCCGTTTAAAGCCTTTGCCCAACGACCCGTGTTCATGGCTGCGAGCCCCGGAGATGCCTACGCCTTTTCAAGCGTGCGGCAATTGGCAGGATGGCGAACAGACGCCGCTTGTCGAGTGGCCGAAGGACCGGGAGGCGCGCATGGCGTGAACATGTTCCAAGGTTCGTTTACACAGCAAGTGTTGGAATGGATGAAAAATATAGAGAAATAGCGTGCTCCAGTTCTCCAGTGCTCCGGTGCTCCAGTAAGTGACCGTAAAACCGGAGCACCGGAGCACCGGAGCACTGGAGAACGGGAGAACACCATTTATGGAAATCGGAATTGTCGGTCTTCCCAACGTCGGGAAATCCACTTTGTTCAATGCGCTGACGGGAGCAGCCGCTGCAGCGAGTAATTTTCCTTTCACAACGATTGAACCGAATGTGGGGATCGTCCCAGTACGCGATCCTCGGCTCTACAAACTTTCCGAACTGTTTCAGAGCAAGAAAACCGTACCCGCCGGGGTTCGATTTGTCGATATTGCGGGTCTCGTGAAAGGGGCCAGTAAGGGGGAAGGGTTGGGAAATAAATTTCTCTCCCATATTCGCGAAGTCGATGCGGTGGCCCAGGTGGTTCGCTGCTTTAAGGATCCGGACGTGGTGGACGTGACGGGCAATTTGGATCCTATTCAAGCGCTCGAAGTCATCGCCACCGAACTGCTCCTGGCGGACCTTGAGCAAGCCCAACGTATCAGAGAAAAGTATCTGGGAGCGGCGCGATCCGGGCAAAAGGACGCTAAAGAAACCGTGGCCGGGCTCGAGACGGCCATTGAGGGTTTCAATAAAGGTATTCCGGCCCGGCAGCAAGACCTTCCGCTTGCGACTCGGCAAACCTACCAATTTTTGACGGGAAAACCCATTCTCTATGTGGCCAACGTGGGCGAAAGCGAATTGGGTGGCAACGTCTTTTCCCAGCAGCTGATGGACTACGGACAAAAGGAAGGCACGGAAGTTGTTGTATTGTCAGCGAAAATTGAAGCCGAAATTGCTCAGTTAGCGGAAGCCGAACGCGCCGAATTTCTGGCCTCCCTGGGACTGAAAGAGTCCGGCCTTGATCAGTTGGTGCGAGCGGCGCAAAAACTTCTTCATCTCATGACCTTTTTTACATCGGGTCCTGACGAATCGCGGGCGTGGGGAATTGTCGAAGGGACTACGGCTCCCAAGGCGGCCGGAAAGATCCACTCGGATCTCGAGAAAAAGTTCGCGCGTGCGCGTATCTACAGTTATGAGGATATCGTGACTCACGGCAGCGAAGCGGCGTTAAAGGAGAAGGGATTGATTCGATTTGAAGGACGTGATTACGTAATGAAGGCCAATGATGTCGTCGAATTCCTTTAAACGCCCTGAGGCAAGAGCATTTTTAGATAGAGGTATTTACAAACATACTCCATTATCTCTAGGTGGTTTCGGGCTTGATCGGCTGTCCTGCCCCAGGCCGTCAGACCGTGGTTGTAGATGAGCACAAGCGGCAGCGGCTTCTTGGTCGTTTCCAGATAGCGCGTCAGATCCCGAGCGATGAGCGCCACGTCCTGCCAGTTAGGCAGAATCATGACTTTCGCGGACTCTTCTTCGCCGACACCAACCCCCTTCATCATCTCGAACCAATCCACCCGAAGCGCCCGCGGCTCTTTCGGGTTTCCATGAACTTTGGAAATCAAGGTGGAATAGATAGGGTGCACATGAAAGACGGCTCCTGCGCTCGGGACCGCACGATAGACCGCTTGATGAATCACCGTTTCCGCCGAAGGGACGAGCCCGCGAGGATGCTGGACACTTCGAGCGTCGTCACAAATCGATAATAGATCGTTAATAGAAAGGTGACCTTTATTCAGGCCGCTTGGAGTAATGACAATTTCTAGCGGATCGTTCTTTTGGCGAACCGACAGGTTGCCGGCGGTTCCCCACATCCACTTACGCGCGTAAAACTGTTTTCCGCAATCAATCAAGAGTTTTTTGGATGCTTGCCGGTGACTCCCTTTAAATTCCTCTCCCAAAGGGAGAGGTGAGGTGAGGGGGGACTTGCTTTTATGGACGGCTGTTCGTCGTTTCTTCATGGTCGGTTCCTTTGAATTTCTCTAAGACTCCTTGCACGTCGTAGAAAGTCTCAAAAGGTTGATATAAAACGTGTTCGTCGTCGAGGTACTTTTTCAGCCGGCCCCGGGCAAAAACCCTACTGGCGGAATGAGCCCCGTGGAGATCCGTAATGCTATCTCCAATCAAAATGCGAATTGAGCCGGGATATTCCTCCATGACTTTGACTTTGCAGGTGCCTTCCGATTCACAAGCGCGGTTGTGGCGTAAAGCAATCATGGGACCTGTGAAATCCGACGGAATGCTGTAGATCATATCCACGAACTCGCTATACGGTTTCATGAGCGGTTCCACGAAAAAATCGATCCCACCCGAACAGACCACAAAACGCAAGCCGTTGGCCTTGCAAAAGTGTAAAAACTCCTGAAAGCCTTCCCGCGGCCGCATCGTTTCTTGTGCGAACTGAACGATATCGTTTTTCCGGTTGGAAGGAATCATCGCGAACATTTCAGAAACACCGTCCTTAACGCTTTTTTTGCGGGCAAGTATGTCGTCCACGATTTCGCGCCAGGAAGGAGGGCAAAATTGTTTGCAGATGCTGATCACCATATCATGCACGGTAATCGTGCCGTCAAAATCGCAGAAGACGACGAGAGGTTTGGCTAGAGGCATTCGGAACGATTAACGGAACAGCGAACGGAATTTAACATTTAACATTTAGCACTTAGCATTTAACAGGTTCCAATGCTAAATATTAACTGTTAATTGCTAAATGTTAAATTCCGTTAGCCGTTCCGTTCACCGCGCCCCCACAAGCGCAGCGCTTCTGCCAGCTCCGGAAATTCTCTCTCCGACAACCCGCCAAAGTTCTTCCGCTTGATTGCCCAGTCGATGGCCTGGCGAAAGGCTTTGGCTCCGGCGCGGGCGCCCTTGGGATGTCCGTGCACTCCGCCGCCCGCATTGATGATCACGTCGTACCCGTAGTCCTCAATAATACGCGGCACTAGCCCTGGATGAATTCCGGCCGATGGAGCTGGAAAGACGGGCATCAGGTTGCCCATGGGTTTGGATAAAGCTTTCCAAATGGCGTTCGTTTGAGTACTCGGGAGCGACACGGTACCGTAACTGGATGGGAAAAGGACAATATCCGCGCCTCCCAGTCGCATGAGCGACCCTAGAATCACCGCATAGTCCATTCCCGTGTCGGGGGCGGCGGCGATGGCTCCTGCCAGGGCTGGATGCGCCATAACTGGAATTCCAAGCTCACGAAGTTCCTCGAGCGCGCCGTATCCATAGCTGAGGACATTCAAAAGAAAACACTCAGCGCCGAGTTTAGCCAATCGCCGAGCCTTCGGTAAGAGGCGACTGGGTAGGCCCGTGAGATTGACCGCGTAGAGTGTCGGCCGCCCTGTTTCCTTTAGAGCACGCTGTCCCGCATCCAAGCAGGCTTCAAGCCGTTTTTCGGTTGGGCAAATCTCCAAATCAGGAAGGATTTCGTCGTCTTTGACGAGATGCATCCCTCCAACGGCGAGTTCGTAAAACATTTTCGCGAGTTCCGGCGCGCTGAGCCCCACACAAGGTTTAAATATGGCCATCGCCAGCGGCTTGGTCGGCTCTGCGACTCTAGCGCGAATACCTGCGACCCCATTCCGGGGCCCTTTTCCTTCTAGATACTCGTCCGGAAAACGAATCTCTTGAACGCGAATTTTACCGTCCATGCTGATCTTGCCAAAAATCATTGTCAAAAGAGTCGGAATATCCGCTTCCGTGTTAGCGGCCGGGAATCCGACGGTGAGATAGTATTCATACGGTTGGCCCTCTTTATGAGTCCTTTCATCGAGCCCCAAAACGACCCCTTGATGTTTTTCCAATCGTTTAAGCCCCGAGCGTTCGTTGGGTGTCCACGTATCGGTGGTCTGTCCCAGAGCGATCGCCTTAGCCTTTTTTTCAGGATCAATTAATTTTTCGGAGACAAAACGGTACGTCACTTGAATGAGATCGGGCCGCGGAATATATGTCGCAGTCATAGGAGCGGCCTAGCTTAACACCTCCTCAAAAAGAAGTCAATTTTGAAGCTTTGCGGGAAATTAGGCCTATGGAGCGTATAGGCTCTTTGCCTTCCTTATTTGGTCCATGGCCCCATTTAACCCCATTTGGGGGTCGGTTAAACTACTCAAGATGGTACGTCTCGTATGAACAAGTGGATTCTGAGGTCTATATCTGGGGGCCTAGCAATCTGCCTCGCTGCAGATCCTGTAGTGGCCGGCCTAGCTACTTCACTACGAGGCACGTCCAATTTCCACGCCATACGATCAAATTCCTCCCTTTGCGCTAGCCAGGCATTGTTCCTTCCCAACATCTTCAATCGATTTAACCCGTTCAGTCAGAAAGCTTCGGAAAGTATTTACCGCGAAACTTTCCGCGTGAGCCTTTCTGCGCGCAGTTTCCCGGTCCGTAAAGTAATCGCCCCCGCCGAGCAGAAGCATTCAGTCCTATCCTCCCTTCAGCCATCGGCGGGTGCAGTCGCACTACTTTATCCTGCTGCAAATCTGGTCTATAAGGCCTTGCACCGCGGAAAATTTCTGTCTAGGACCCAGTGGATCGAAGAATGGGCGCCGCATTGGGAGGAAACGATTTTCGCGCTGATATTACCCGTCGGCGCTGTTCTCGGGATACGTTTCTTGCCCGATATGGGAAATCCGTTGTTTTCTGCGCTTCTGGGCGTCGCGGGTGCTTACCTCTCCGGCGCCGCTCTTTTTTCCCTCGCCCATTTGTTCGGTGTCTATCGGCTGGACACCATCACGGAGGAATGGGTCGCTGATCGCGCTACCTGGCGAGACCTAAAGGACTTTTTTCGTGCCGGCCTTTCTTTTCGCTGGTTCAGCGTTGTCATTGCGGCCCTTGCCCTGATCTTTGTGAGCGGGATGCAATTGGACAGCGGTATGACGGCCTTCCTGGCTTCTCACCACATGGGTACTTTCTTTCAGACCGTCGCTGCAGCGGGAACCGGGGCTCTTGGGGGGGCTTATCTGTGGGCGGTGCCAAAGCACATCGATTACAATTGGAAATCCCGCTCCATCCCCGGCCGTGCGGCAGCGGCGTCAGCGGATGGAGGCGAGACCAGCGCAGCCGAGCTGACTGATTTAGCGACCTGGTTATTCAAAAATGCAAAGCCAGGCCTGTTTAGTTCAGGGTCCGAATATCAACTGGTCGTTTATCCGGACGCTCTATCGCTTTATGATCCTTACAATCGTCGATACGTAGAAATTCCTAAGAACCCAACCGCTATAAAGTTGTTCGCGAAATCGGGAATTTCAGCCGCCAGCTTTTTTCCGGCCACATGGCAATCCGCCGAAGACGCGGTCGGGTGGTTGCGGGAATTGACAGTTTGGAGGAGTCATGTCGAGATTTTACAAGCCAAGGGAAGGCCCTACGCGGAATGGATCTACGAACAAATAAAGCCGACGGGTTTTCACCCCATTCATCCCACCCAAATCCGAATTTATGCCTATTACATGATTGTCCAAAACCAGGCTCCGTTCGGCCATTTTAGGCGGTGCGAAGTAGCGTCGGAGCTGGCGCAGGCCTTCTTGGACTCAGGATTAAATCACCTCGAACTTCCAGCACGAGATTGGAACTCCGCCCAAGAAGTCCTGGAATATCTCCTAAGTTTGCTTGACGCGAAACTCCTGGAGACTAAGAAAATAAGATTAAATTTGGTTCCGCCCCCGCCCAGCGTCCAGAAAGACCGTCTAGCGGATTGGTGGTCCCCCTTTGAACGCGGCTCTGTCGAGGACGCTCGAGTGGCCGCTCTTAGAATGGCCGAAGTACTCGCGGGCCCCAACTCGTCGGACTATTTTTCCTTAACCGAAGCACTCGGATATCCTTGGCAGCCTGAACAATATTTAACAAAACTGCCTTGGCAAGACTTTTTACCGCTCGTAAATCTAAATTGGCAAGGTATCTCGGAGAATTCGCAGAAATTACGAAGGTCCCAACTGTTATCGCTGATTAGAGCGTACGGGAATATTCACCGAGTTTTGTTGAATCGAATGGCCGCGGGGTCCATTCCTCAAGAGGGAATTGCGGGTGCAGAACTCCTTAGTCGGACGCTGTCTAGAATCTTGGGGACATTTGCTCGAGACAATCGGGACGGCACTGGAGATCCGGCATTAGCCGAGCTGGCAAGAAATCTCCAACTCAGCGAAGAACTCGGACTAGGTTTCAACGCAAAAATATGGAGCGATGGCATTTACGGACTTTTCGACGACCGATTAACACAGGCTTTTCAAAAAGGAAACGTGGATGCCAATGTCTTCGCTCCGTTGGCAGAAGCCACCTCCTTTTTAGCTCATTTCCCCAATGAACTAGTTAGGTTCTACTGGAACAGTCTTATTGACCAGACGTTAAACCGACTTAAGACGGATCCCCGATTACTCAAGCAAGACGCCTGGGCTTTCACTCAAGGTCCCGGTCCATACCTGTTTAAAGCGTGGAAACGCTTGGAAGCGCAGGGGCCGGACGAGTTGCGAGAGATATTTTACGGTTGTTGGGCTCGCGCGGCTCTTCAGAAGGATTCACGTGGTCAGTTCCATTATTTGGATTCTTTCCTCGATTTGGCAGGGCGTGACTGGGCGATTGCTCCAAGAATTCTAGCGCTTCTGACCGTTGTTTCAGAAGTTTCCGACTGGAAATTGGACGAGAATTACAATCCGTGGTCCATGATTGAGTTCGCGCTAAACCTATCTCGTCTAACACTCCGGAAGGGCTTCGACGATGTCGATTTGGTCCGCTTTAAGCGGCTATTCAACCAAAATTATAATACCGCCTCTATGGAGAAAGGTCTTGCCAAATTTTCCGATATACGGGAAATTTCAAAATCCGACATCGATTTCGGCGGCAAGCTTTATGCGGATGTTTGTGATTTGAATCGCTTTATTCATCGAGAAATTCACCATGGTCTTGCGGAGTATACCGTAGCGCTAGTGGAATCGCGTTTTCTCTTCGAATGGACCGGGAATTTGGGGCCCGCTCTGGCGCTGTGCAAGAAGTATGGTGAGAAGGTGACGAAGAGCTGGCGAAAAAATATGAACGCTCGGCTTCAAAGGAAGGAGGTCTTTAAAGCCGATCCTGTACTAGCGGCTCTCTTTCAAAATTTAAGCCGTCAACTGCATAGTGAAGCGCAAATTGAATGGCTCGCCGTTTTAAGTCCGGACCAGCTCATGGCGTTGCGAAAGCAATTAGAAGAGGATGAAGTATTACAGACTCAAAAATTAAGAATAGCGGAAGTTTTCGATCGAGAGATTCCCGTTTATCAATGGCTTTTCCGACGATTTAAAGTCGATCGTTTAACCCAGGCAAGCGAATCGCTGCGCGCTTCGCCAAAATTTGGAGCTTGGCCGACGGATCCAACCGGCCTGATATTAGCGGAAGACGGGCAGCATCCTGCGGGGGAGGTCTTGGACAGAATAATCGGCGTACGCAGCCGGCTCGAACGACATCTTGCAGGGAATCCGCAACACACCTTATTTGTAGACAATCCAGGGTATGAGCAGAGCCATGGGTACTGGTCTTACCGAGGCCTAAATTTGGCGGATCCCGTTTTTTTGGCTTATCAGATGGACGAATTCGTCCGACTTATTGAAATGGAAACCATCCGAAAATGTGAGGAAGAGCTCAAGAGCGTCGTTGGAAACCGCTATCTGCGACAGTCAGCTCGACTTCTTTCGCAACTCATTTCGATCTTGGACTTAACGGGTATGAAGTCGCAGCGTCTTCAACAGCTCCAGGAGCTCCTGACGTCCGAAACGTTGACGGCAGCTCGCCTAGAACACCTCTGTCTGAAAATAAATGGAGTCTTGCAGAGCTGGACTCGCAGGATGGATCGTGAATATGGACCTTGGATCAATGCCGTGGCAAGCCAAGTTGAATTCAGGGACGTCAAACGCGATATATTGACGGGAATGGCCGCCTCGGTTCCGGGTTCTTTTACGCTGGTGCGAGGCAATATGAGAACCTATCTAGAAAGTCGAATGCTGAGAGAGAATTGGCCTCAGTTCCGACTGATGGGAGTAGTGACAGATATTCTAGCGCGTGTTGAGCACTTTGAGCAGAATGAAAAGAGTGGGACACCGTCGCAAACGGCAAAACCTATATTTTTTGGAATTGGCGAGCAGATACCCGCCCTCTCGATTGAAAGGGGATCTGAAAAAGGAACCAACCTTGCCAGAATGTCAAACCAAGGGCTCCCGATCCCTCCTGGATTCATGTACGCCATCGGCACTCCCGTCTTCGACATAATTTCGAACGCGCCTCGCGACATTCGCTTTCTTGAGGGGGGAATTGAAGAAGTCGGATTGACTCCGGAATTAGGGGAAGAGTTCGGGTCTTCCTCAATGCCGCTTCTCATTTCCGTACGTAGTGCCGCTCTTTTTGACGCGCCCGGCCAGCTAGCCAGCGTCACCAATGTTGGAATCACCCCGGAAAATTTGCCGGCGCTCGCTGAACGCATCGGTTGGTGGGGCGCCTGGGACTCCTATAGGCGATTTCTTCAAGAATATGCGATGACCGTGTTGGGAATGGACCGGGCGGTTTTTACTGACATCATCGAGGAGTTTAAGGCAGAAGTGGGAGTTGAAACGAAAACCGAATTATCGTCAGGACAAATGGCCGATCTCGCTAAACGATATGAGCGACGAATAAAGGATCAGTACGGCCAGTCCTCGATACCCGACGACGTCCATGAACAGGCCGACCGGGTTATCCGCGCGGTACACAGAAGTTGGAACTCGGAGAAGGTTAGGACATATAGGCGGCGAGAGAAGATGCTTAATGAAAAGAGCCCCGCTGTCATTATTCAAGCCATGGTTCACGGTAATTACAGTAAGGATATAGAAATCCCTTCGTCCACTAAACTGAGCACGTCCGGAGCCGGTGTGGCAAAATCCTCACTTTTGCCATGGGAAGGGCCGAATGGGTCATTCGCAGCTTTGTCCGAAGGATTTGATATCGCTGATGGAGTTGTCACCGCTGAGGAATTGAACGTAGTGAAGATAGCTTTGCCGGACATCTATAAAGAGCTTTCGCAAATCCTTTCTTCCTTGAGCCACGAATCGGGTTCAAACGTACATCTGGAATACACAATCCAAAAAGGAAAACTTTGGATACTTCAGGAACGTCTGGCTCCGGACCAAGGCATGCCGCTGCTATTTAGAAAACTAAGTTTGGAGAGGAATAGACCCGTCGCCGACGGCTATGGTTTGTGCGGCGATGCTGCAAAGGGACCCCTAATTATGATGGACAAACTTCGACGGGACTCAAGACACTACGATCCCGATTTAGTTCTCACTTTGAGAAAACAGGTCGAAGAAATGCGCCGGAAGGAATCTGCAGACGTGCTGGGCCATGTCGGGTTGATTGTGGTGACAAACGAAGCCACTCCGGAGCTTGCCCAGTATCTATGGCCAGAAGACGGGGTAGCGGGGTTCATAGCCAAAGTTGGATCGCGTCATTCACATCAAGAGGAGCTCGCCACTCAATTGGGGCTGACAGCGGTTGCAGGTCTTGACGCGGGAACCCTGGGATCTACTTTAGAAATAGATCCCACTAGCGGAAGAATCAATTTCTCCCCTGACCTGAAAGTCGATTTCAAAGAAGGAGATGTCGTTTCTCTTGTTGTAGAAGGCGGTGAGGGCAAGGTGTATCCCGGCGGACTGCCCTTTGCGGATTCTCATCCATTTGCGATTCCCTCGTGGCGCGATGTTCGCTCCGCCATCAAGGACGAGCTCTCGGCTTATTCGGCAATTCCTCGTTGGTTTTACGGACCACTTCTTACAACAAAAATGTTCGCTGCATATTTGCTTCGATTTGCTTTTATCTGGGCCTATGACGCGAAGGATTGGCGCCAGATAAGGGTTGCGGTTACGGAAGCTTGGACGAAGGGTATTTATCTAGGCTTCCATAATAGTATTGGTCAAATCTCTTTTAGAGCAGGCCTCGAAGCACCAAAAAATAGGAACTTGGCCCGGCGCTATTTGCATGCGCATGAGGAAGGCCTTACTGAATCCGATGGTCTTCGCCTCGGTCGGGAAGCGAGTCCATTTTTTGGAAGGCTGGCCGACTGGAGCGCCGAAATCGTAAAACGGGCGGCACCATCGCCAACAACTCCTTGGGCACTTCGCCGCAACCTTGTGGCCGCATGAAACCGAGTCAAGACCCAGTATTCGCATGGGACTGATGGACCGAAAGAATTGGCCATATGTTGGATTTTATCATCACAACATTTGCCGTAAGATCTATTTGAAAATCGGTCACCAATGAAGAAGAACCTCTACAGGAAAGTACTCGCCGTCGCTCTTGCCCTCTCGATAGTTGGGAGTCCTCTGAGCGCCACACCTTTTGCGTTTAGAGAGTCTCCGATTTCAGGCCTACAAGTTTCTCATCGCTTCGGCGAAATAACAGATTCCTTTGCATCCTCTACGGCGAATTCGAATTCCCTGGTCGTGCTTATTCAGGATTTACACGGGAACGCGGAAGTGCAAAGAAATATCGCCCAGATTATCCGACGGCTCGTATCGAAACAAGGGGTCAATGAGGTTTTTAGCGAAGGGGGGATTGGGCGAGGCGACGTGTCTGTTTTTAAGGGTCGCTCCAGCCAGATAATCGATCAGCTTGTCGATGATGCGTCCTTGGACGGCATTGAACTGGCCGCCATCCAATCCAATGAGTGGATTCGTCTTCAAGGTCTTGAAGACCCGCTCCCCTATTTACAACATGTTCGGGCATTCCGAGAGAGCTCTTCGCTGCGGCCTGCGGCTCTCTCCGAGCTTAAGACATTACGCCGCTTGTTGACCCATGGCGCTAGCCCGGAGCTTAAGACTCAGCTTTTTAGGATCGAGAGACTTCTGGCGCTCCAATTGACGCGCGACGATTGGTTGGCCTATCAAAAAAGCAAGGCACTCAACCCTCAAGCTTCGCCTGTTCTTACATCGGCCATTGCGAAAGGGGAGGAATTTTATCGCATGGCGATGGTCCGCGACGAGGTGCTTTCCCGGAATGCCCTAGCGCTGACCCCTCGAAATTCGATTTCCGTGGTAGTCACGGGCGGCTTCCATACCCAGCGGTTAGCCGATCGGTTCAGAGACGCCGGACAAAGCTACATTGTAGTGACGCCCAATGTAAAAAACTTGGAATCGGATGCGCTCTATACGCACTCGCTCACCGATTATCTCAAGGCGGCTCAGGCGAGCAATCGGCAATGGCGCTCGTCGGACGCCTCGCGTCTTCCGGCGGACTTGCGTCCCCTAGGAGGATATCTAATCCATCGCGTGAAGCGAGCCATTCAAAAAGCCACCCAGGGCGGAAGGGCGTCCCCCGTCAACCTAATAAAGGCGCCATGGTATCGCAGATTACCAACTCGGATCGCAACGATGGCTAGCGTTCTTTTGGGTGGATACTTCCTTTTGCGAGCGGGGTACATCGGATCACACAGTTATTCCCTGGCCGCGGCGGCAGTTGGGATTTTCGGCGTTACTCGTTATGATGATTCAGGGGTCAATTTTGATGGCGAGGTCTACGACCGACCTTTAGAACCCATCAAAGCCGTCAACGGCTACGTGATTGAACGTTATCAAAACGTCGACGGAGCGACGGCCTTTGTCGTGAAGGTGGGGGACAAGCCTCGATTGGCTATGCGCGACAACCCTGAGAAGGGTGTTTATCAAAGCTTCCCTTTTGCGCCTGCGACGACTCAATGGGAAAAAGAGCAGTACCTGGAAGTCCTTTACAACTTTCTTTCAATATTCCGCGGCCTGGGGGATGAAAAGGAACGAATGGATATTCAGACGGAAGATGCGGTCATGCAAACCGTGCCCGAAGCGGATCGAGAGAGCACGCGGGATGCGGCTGGCGCTGAAAAGGTGAAACGCGGTATTGTGGATCGTCTGGATATTTTTCGCTATCTGGCGAAGGCCCGAAAGACAATGGCTCCTCTTTTACCCGATTACGAGGTGCCACACCTGCATCGGGCCCTTCGAACCGCTCTGATCGTGGATCCTAAAATATCGAATATAGAAGCGGTTCTCATCCGCTCTCTATTGGGAAATCCCGACATCGATATCCCCGTCGTTGTGGGGATGTCACCGATCCAACTTTTTGTGACTATGCACAGCTCGGTCTATCGACATTTCCTGCCGCGCCACGCCTTTGACTATAACGAAACGGCCGGTTGGGTCCGAATTTACAATAAATTTATTCGCGTCGTGCCTAATTTGAACACGATGTCATCGACCGAATGGCAGGAATTCAACATTCGCACAGTGGTCAGTACGATGAACTCCGGCGGTGACGCGGACAGTATCGCCCATCACCTGCACGGAGGTCGAGGCGGCAAGGCCCCACGAATTCATCTTATTTCCTTGCAGCCTTTCTTCTCTGGGAACGCGGGCGATCTTTATGCGGATGGCCTTAGCGACGAGAATCATATTTCCGAGAAAAGCGAATCTGGAAACTTGCAGCTGGTTTCTTCTCGCCTGCGCGTCCCCGGTCTGTTCCTAAAAGTGTTTTTTGACTCTTTTGAAGGTCTGAAAACGCATGGAAAGGTGAGCCTCACCATCCGGACTCCTCAAAGAAGGGACACTCAGGTCCTGGACAAACCGAGCGAGGTCGGCGGACTCACCAATGCCATCCGCGAAGTCCCCGAGACGGTAAAAGCCGTTAGAAGTTGGTTTTACAACTTCGCGGAAAGTGTCTTGCCCCCCAATGGGTTGACGAAGCCCCTTATTACCCACGAGCCGACCCAGGTAGGGACGACAGTTATTGTCCGGCTCGATTTTAATGCGAATGAAATGGCCAAAGCCCTAGGGCACCCTTCAGCCAAATCACTAACTTCGGAAGATGTCGATTTGGAAACAACCTTTCAGAAAGCAATTGAACAACAGCTTTTTGATAATAGAAAAACCTTGATGGTGGATAGAGAAGGTCCTCTATTCGAAATCAGTGACAGTTTAAGAGAAGCAAATTCCTACGCGCGTGGGAAAAATAGCGTTATCATCGATAGGAAAAAGATGCAGGTCTCGCTGACCGGTAAGGGCGCCGACCGGGGGGTCACTATCGAGATTCCTCTGGTCTTCGACGATCAGTACCAGGATGCTCGCCATTTGCAAGGAGTCTTATATGCCATCGGAAAGACGGAAACTATAAACGACCAGCCTGTCTCGATCGCGCACGATCTGCACCATTCCGATTGGCAATATGAGGTTAGCCTTGCTGGTAAACGTCACACGCTTCCTCCGATTGAGCCGGATCTCCCTGATTTTATTGAGCTGGCTGAAAAACCACTGAAGATCGGGATCGTGAGCGCGGGTAGGACTTCCACGCTGTTTATTCGAAGTTTGCCGAAGAGCTTAAATTTAAGTTTGAAGGCTATTCAAGGTCCGGTACCGTTTGCTGCGGCGCAAGCGATTCGGGTGGATTCGACATACGGCACCTTCACATCTAATGGTGGCGAAATGAAGATTTCTCCTCGAATATTCGAATCTCCCCGCCGCGGCGGCCAAATTGGAAGTATAAAAATCAACGACGACCCTTCGATCGCTATATTGGGACGGGCATTGCCGATAAATACCGAATGGGCTACCGTGGGCGTGGATACGGTTTTCGACGCTTCAGGACAATTCCTTGATCCCACGAACCCTGAAGATTTTTTCGGGCATCTTCAGGAGCCCCGAAGCACTCTCACGGGAGCCCGATTCGCTTTTCTGTCCAATCAGTTTAAAGTCAAAGAACAGAAGGGCAAAACTTCTTCGTCTGCACAGCCGAAGGGAAAAGCAGACGAAACTTTGACGGTCGTTGCTGGACTCAATGGGTTTCTATTACATGATTATCTGCGGGATCGACTATCGAAGGCTAAGGGGATTATGATATCCGGCGCCACCTGCACCACAACCTGCCTTTCGCTTGGAATGCACGCCGATGGATTGTTGTTTTCAGAGGAGTATCTTCGGCGGTTTTTAAGCCAGTTTGGTATTGACAACCCCAACGCCAGGGCTCGAAACGTTATCACCGGAGCTACGACGGTACATGCCAACACCAATAGCCAAACATTAGTCGATTCATTTGGCACCCGTAAAAGTGCTGACCATGTCAAAATGCGCTCTGCTCGCGGAATCACGCCATCCCCAACGGGAGCCAGTAGTGCGATAAAGAAACTCAGAGTTCTTCTCGCTCAGGCCGAAAAAACCAGAGTGAAGGCCGTGCGGGTTCCAGTGGAATCGGGTTCGTACTTGCCGATTCTCAGTGCATGGGCCATCGAAGAACTCACGACCGAAGAACGCGAGAAGCTCCACGCGGCCAATCTGGTCATCGATGAGAAAACGAAGGAATCAACGATCCAGCTCGCCCTGAAGAAGCTGCAGGTAGGCATATTCGATAGTCTGGCGAACGACCCTCACCTGCGGGGATTAGTCGAACACCGCTTGCCGGACGAAGCCACTGCCTCGGCCACGATTGTTGGGTCTGGCGCGGGAGTTAATTTCGACAGCCGCGAGATCTTCGTAGATATCCATCCAGTAGGCGAAGCCATACTCGTTACCAAGGTGTTCGATGCGTGGTATGACAATGAGTTCGGGTACTCATCCAATCAACTTCGTCTGATGGACCAGGTGGCGCGTGTGCGCGAGAGCGTGGAACGAGAGCTCCAAAAGGAACACGACTTCTACCTTCCCTCATTTATGGAAGTCTTCCGCAGTATCCACAATCCTCTTTTCGGAAACGTGCAATGGGCTGTCGTTCTGAGCATGCCGATGGCGATCCTGGCTTATATAGGGGTGTTGCCACGCTACCTGTTTCTTAATGCGTACAAAGGTGCACAAGGGACCAGCAAATGGGGGCGGGCTCGCGAAGCGTTCTCCTCGGGTCACTTATTCGGCAGGCATTTCCCGGACGGGACGAGCTTATTCACTTCGGGTATTGAAGCGAGCCCGTCCGACCATAATCCCGCCAAACGGTATCTCGAGAAACACGAAAAGGAACGAAGCGAGAAGGCGGGCCTGTTCAGTAGAGCGGTTTTGTTAGGATCGCACCCTCTGTATAGTGTTTTTGCCATCCTCAGCGCCTTCCCCGCTTGGATTGTCAGAGAAGCGCAGCATAGCGTCTCTCTAAAACAGTCTCCACTAAAGTCTCTCACGGAAGCAGCCTAACCCCACCTAGATCTCGAGCTGTATCCCGGCGCGCCTTCGCTACCTCTAAAGGGTAGGAGGGCTTCAATGAAAAAATTAATACCTAGCTTTATTGCTTTTTTTGCCTTGAATTCCCAGGTTTTGGCGTTCGGACCGCCGAATACGAATAGCGACCAGAGTCCCTACGTGGCACCGGCGGATGCTCCCGTACCCCAACAGGGGGCCGCCGTGGGGTATATCGATCTCGTGGACCAGGTCAAGCAGCTTATCCGCGTGCAGGATCAACAAGGGCATCAACTGTCGTTTTATCTGGATGGCACGACTCCCCTGTATGACTACGTTCACCGCCAGCTCAGTTTCAACGACCTTCGCCTGGGAGACCCCGTCGCCGTCGATTTCCAAGGCGATAGCTTCACCGTAAACCAACTTCGGCGCCTGCGAGGTTAGATGTGGCCCGCCCTACCGAGGCCAGCGTTCACCGAAAATGGCGACCGCGCGGATTTACCACCAATCGGTGGAGCGATCCAGGAGGGAATGCATGGGCCGTTCACCAGCACCCGGTTTCCGAGATTGTCTTGCCCGTTTCGGGCCAGGTGGTTCTGAGAATAGGTCAGAAAACCGTTAAACCGAAAGTTGGAACTGAAGTCGACATCCCGCCAAAGACCCCGCACTCGATCCAGAATCCCGGCCGTACCCGCTCCCAATACTTCTTCGGCTTCAAGAAATAGGATAAAATAAAGAAAATCCCGCTCAAGGAGAGTCTCAATGCCTACCCCGTATGTTCATCCGGAAGTTCTTGTGGAAACCGATTGGGTCGCCGCCCGCAGTACAGATTCAAGTTTTCGCCTGGTTGAAGTCGACGTCGATACGGCGGCCTACGACCAAGGACACCTTGCCGGCGCGGTCGGATGGAACTGGCAGACGCAGCTTCAGGATCAGACTCGGCGGACGCTCGCTTCGAAGTCCCAGTTCGAGGGGCTCTGCAGCCAAGCGGGAATCACTCCTGAAATGACCGTTATCTTATACGGCGACAACAACAACTGGTTTGCGGCCTGGGCGCTTTGGCAATTCAAATATTACGGACACAAGGACGTTCGATTGATGAACGGCGGGCGTAAGAAATGGTTGGCGGAGAACCGTGCTGTCACAACAGACAAGCCGAGCTATTCGCCGAGCTCGTACAGGGCTAAAGAAGGCGATAACTCTATCCGCGCCTTTCGCGATCAGGTCATGAGTACGCTTACCCAGCCCGAAAAGTACAACCTCGTTGATGTCCGCTCACCGGACGAATTTAGCGGCAAAATTATTGCACCTCCCGGAATGTCGGAAACGGCCCAGCGCGGGGGACATATCCCCGGGGCCCAAAGCATTCCCTGGGCGCAAGCCGTGAAAGAAGATGGAAGTTTTAAATCCGCGGACGACCTCAGGGCGCTCTACGAAGGAAAAGGTATTCTGGCCACGAAGGAAACGATCGCCTACTGCCGGATCGGGGAACGCTCCAGCCACACCTGGTTTGTCCTTCATTACCTCTTGGGATACAAAAACGTGCGCAACTACGACGGGTCATGGACGGAATGGGGAAATCTTGTCGACGCGCCCATTGAGAAAACGGCTGCGGTTCCCAATCCCGTGGCGGAGGTCTGCAAATAATGCAAACCGAAACTTCAAAGCCGTCGCGGACCTTTGAAATCTGGAGTTCCGAGCGCAGCTACCGTTATAAAGAAGAGGCCATGCACAACCACGCCCCCCATACGCCCGGCATTTACGAGCTCGTGACCTTTGACGCCCAACAGAATGGGCAGGTTTTATACGCCGCGCTCACGACGGACAAACCGATCTTTGCCGCGCTCTACGAGCATTGGGATGGAAAACGTCAACCCGCCGTACAGGACTTACTTCAAAAATACCCTAATCTCTACTTCAGTTTTGTAGTGGATTCGGATGCCAAGACCCCCGAAGACTTGCAGGATTTATTCTGGGGAGTTGTGCAGAACGACAAACCCATCCTCGTCGACCCCGCCTCCGTGCAGCACTCCGGACGATATTCCGAAATCAAAGTCAAAGAAAAGTCCATCCTTTAACTTCCCTGCGGCCGTGCAATGTCCGGAATTCTCCATTTCGTCGCCCCGGCAAGATGTAGGCCGGGGCCCATCATGTCGGGAAAACGGCTGGATCCCGGCCTACAACCCGCCGGGACGACGACACTAAAATGTCAGCCTGTTTCACTCGGAAAAAATCGAAAACTGAAGTTTTCGACTTAGCGTTCTTGGCGCGGAAAAGTTTAATTCTTCGTTCATTGCTGGTTCCAACCTCAAAGCAGCACGTCTAAGAGACCTCTGGGTCGTCCTCGAAGCGTTCCACTAATTCCTTACGTATCGCGTCTTTGAAAAGCTGCGCTAAACGCAATTTGCCGCTGGTGTCTTGGGACTTGCGAAAATCGCTGGAGGGTTGCTGCAATAATTTTGTCGCCACGCTGACTTCCTCGGAGACTTTCACATAAAGGTCGTCAAGCTCGTTTTTGGGCATATGTTTCAAGTCGCCTAGAACGTGGGCTTCATAAGCGTCCATAAAATGCAGGGCCACTCTGTTGAGATTTCGATAAGCGGCTAAGAGGGTAAGCTCCTTCTGATTCTCTTGTCTGGCAATTTGGATGACGCGGTCGATCTCCTCGAGCCCGCCCGGGCGGATGGCCATAAATCTTTTTTCTCGTTCAGCGGTGTAGAAAGACTCGAGCTGCTGCAATAAGACGGAACGTTGCCCGCTCAACAGTTGAAATTGGGTATCCATGTCCGAGCGCGAGAGCGCCTGGACTGCCGCTACTAAGTCTTCATCTCCGAGTTCCTTCAATTGTTCTAAGTCCATAGTGGGTGGAAATCCGAAAGCGTATCAAGGCGCGAAGTCCTATTGTGGCTGTAATGAGCGCTCAGCTTTTTGTCATCTCACCGGAGCAATCGGATAAATTTCGCGATCGTCGTCCTCCGCGGTCTCTGGCGGAGGACCCATATGTTTCATTTATAAATTTGATGGATTCCCCGCCAGAGACCGCGGGGAATGACGAAGATAATCGATTCGTTATGCTCCAACGATATGGTATCCCGCATCGACGTACAGGATTTCGCCGGTCATACCGCGGGACATGGGGCTGCAGAGGAAGAGCGCTGTGTCGGCGACGTCTGCCGCTTCGACATTGCGGCGGAGCGGGGCTTTGTCCGCGGCATGTTTAACGAGAGATTGAAATCCAGAAATGCCTCGGGCGGCCAGCGTGTTGATCGGGCCGGCCGAAATGGCATTAACGCGGATGCCCTTTTCGCCCAGCTCCGCCGCTAGGTAGAGCACGCTGCTCTCGAGAGCGGCTTTGGCCACGCCCATCACGTTATAGTTGGGAATGACCTTTCGGCTGCCGTGAAAGGTGAGTGTCACAATCGAACTGTCCGGGCCTTCCATGAGCGGGGCGGCGGCCCTCGCTAACGCAATCAGAGAGTAGGCGCTAACGTCCAAAGCCAGCCGAAAACCTTCGCGCGAGGTCTTCACAAACGATCCTTCTAATTCTTCTTTTTTCGCGAAAGCGATCGCGTGAATGAGCCCGTCCAATTTTCCGTATTCGTGCTTGATTTTATCGAAAGCCGTGTCGATCTGATCGTCCTGCGTGACGTCGCAAGGCAAAATAAGCGGGTGATTGAGGGTCGAGGCGAGCGAGCGGACCTTGTCCTCCGTGCGCTCGTCCAAATACGTCAAAACGATTTGAGCCCCGGCAGCGGCTAGGGACTGCGTGATTCCCCAAGCGATGCTCCATTTATTCGCCACGCCAAAAACAGCGATCTTTTTTCCTTTCAAAAGCTGCGGCGCCGCGACATGGGTGACACGTTCTTCTTCGATAATGGCCATACTATTTGAAATAGTTGATGTAGAACCGTACGCCGACTTGGCCATCGATATCGATGCCGACATTTTTGAGCAATCGAACGACTGGCGCCACCTCCGCGTAACCTTCGACGGGATCGTTGGGGAAGAGGTAGGAAAGGCCGAGCGGAATGCGCATTCCGAAATTGGAATCGTTTCCCAGGTTGACCCGCCCGCCGAGGCCCAAGAAGAAAGGAAGTCGGCCATTGACGTTGAAGCTGGAGAAGGAATGCCACAGGTAATCGACGTGGAAGTCAAAATTCTTGCTGAAGTGGTAGCCTGCAAAGGCGTCCACCGCATCCGTTGAGGAAAGCCAATATTTGGCGGTAGCGCCCATCGGCTGACCCAGGGCAAATCCGATGCCCATGTCTTGCGCCGCCCCGACCCGGCTCGTGATGGCGTGTACAGGAATGAAAGCGGCGCCCGTCCAAGCGGCGCATACAATCGCGGCGAAACGAAAGGTCTTAGTCATTCGAGAGATTCTAGAATATATCGACCGCTAGTAGACAGATCACTCAAATCCTCACGTAACGCCCGGACTTGGTCGAAGGATTTTCACCGTTTTGGCGAACATATATTCGTCGGTTTTTACGCGGGCATTTGGCCACACTTTTTGAAAACCCAATTTTTGACGCTTGACAAGAATTATTAGTTTTTGTAAAAACTTACCCCTTCAGTAACCGCGCAAGATCGGTCTTGCGCCCCCGCCCGTCACGGAGGTGACGGCCGCTCCCGCAGAGAGTCCTCTGCCCTCCTCCCAGAGATCTGGGGGGGAATATTTCCCGAAGCGACGGACTGGCAACGGACTGGCGCGAACGGAAATACCTCGAAGGAGAACAAGCCATGAATACCACAAACGAAGCCCCGACACAAAACGTCATTTCCACGGATAATGTCTGGGTCCCGATCGATCAGGTCACGGTCCCGGAGGATGCGCGGAAGCACACGCCGGAAGACATCGATTCGCGAGCGGTGAGCCTTACAAAAGAGGGACAACTCGAGAATATCCTTCTGTCGAAGGAAGGTGGCAAGCTCGTGTTGGTCTACGGAAACGGCCGTCTCGAATCGGCCAAAAAAGCCGGCTGGGAAAGAATCCGCGCCGACATCAAAGAGGGCCTTTCCGAGGTACAGAAGCTGATGATGACCTTGGCGGAAAACGAAGAAAGGGAAGAGGCGAGCCCCTTCTACACGGCAAGCCTCTACGCAAGGATCATCGCGGCTGAGCACCTAAGCGCGGACGGTCTCGCCGAGAAGCTCGGCAAAAAAAGGAGCAACGTGTATAACTATCTGTCTTTGGCGAAGCTCGCGCCCGAGGTACAGGAAAAGTCCAACCGGTTGGACATTGGGCTTCGCCACTGGCTTGAGATCGCTAAACTTCCGAATTCCACGGATCAAATCCGTGCGGCGCAGGAATGCGCTGACAAGGACCTCTCCGTGCGTGAGCTGCAGATCGCGGTGCAGAAGCGGTTGGGGGAACCCGTTGAAAAATCAAAGGGAAACTCTGTTCGTCCAACGCCGGGATTCCACTTCGTTTGGAAGGGGGACCGGCTGGCCGTCAAGGGTCTGTGGCAAGCCGATGGGAAAGGGCCAGTGACGCTGTCCGAGGAGTTGTTGGCGGCTCTGAGCGATTACCTTCAAGGACACCCCTGCCCCGCCCCGCAGGAGGCCAAAGCGGCCTAAAACCGAAGTTGTAAGACGAAAAGCCCGCTCCTACTCGGCGATCCACGCATCCTGCAATGGTGACATGTCGAGGACCAGGAGCGGGCTTTTTTATTATTCGAGCATACAGAGCGTCGGATTATGCCGAGACGAGTTGAGTCCTCGTGGGCTTTGATCGCTGCTCGCTCTGAATAGTAATGGTCGGTGTTGGGTGATGGCGGATGGGCCTTCAGTTAGCGGAGAATCCAGGGATAGAAAACGAAGGTCGATCGCTTCAGAAGATAACAGGGACTCAAGTTCCCATCTAGGAAAGGAGTGTTAAACATTTAAGAACATCCGATTATCTCGAAATCGGGGACTGTAATCATTTGGCAGTCGTCGTCCACAAATACCCGGAGAAATGGCATGATGGCGGCAAAGGTGAGGTAATTCGTGTATAAATCATCAAGCCGAGAGTGGACATTCCAAGATCACATTTTAGGAATAGTCGCGTTTTTGTGCGGGCTGATAAGCGTCGGAATCCTGTGCATGCGATTTAGAGGCAATTATCAAGTCCTTATCTCGGCACACCAAAATAAATTAATTGGCACGTGGCCTATATTCAACTTCGAGCTCATCCAAACCCTTTCATTTTTATGGGCACTTCTGCTATCTGTAAGCGGCGTAGGTTTAATACGTGATTCCAAATGGGCGCCTAGACTATATGTCGGCATATTGGCATCGTGGTTGGTACTGGTCAGTATTCGCTTCTTCGCGCTTGGCACGGTTGCGAAATGGAATTCACCGCTTTTCGAATACTTTCTTCCCGTCGTTCTGTTTTCGTTCTGGAGCTTTTACAAATCGACCTCGAGCCCCACGCTGGGTTTATCAGACGAACATTTAAAGAAAATTAGAAAGGATATTCTTGGCACTTTTAAACTCATTATGGTCTTGTGGTTGGCTTATGGGAGCGCGCTCTTAATTGCCTTTATTGTGGCGCCCTATTTATTTTCCTTCCCGAGAGAAATTAGTTTTACCCCGGAACAAAATATCTTGCCGGGATATCGAAATCGTCGGCTATTCAATTACTCATTCGACTTGCCTGAGCAGTTTGTAATTTCAGGGCTGTCCTTTGCGAAACCGAATATTTCCGACAACATCGTTATGTTTGGCAGTGCAAAACAAGAGGAATCAATCCTTTTAACGGGTCGAAGCATCTATGACCTTATGAAAGGTCTTGATCCCGAGCAAAGAGGGAGCGTGGCGGATTTCGCTCGGAAATGTTCCCACGAAAACTTTGGTGGTATTGTTTTACTCCTTCGATCAATTCAAAATCCGAACGATGCAAAAGGCCGATTTGACGATGTCGACTTACCAGACTGGAAAGGAGTGGTATTTACCCATTTCATTCCGCAGTACAACATAAACGCGGAGGATTATGCTCTCTGGAGCAAGGCAACTGGACAACCGGTTTCGATGGGCTCTGGTTCAAAGGCAAAACCAGTGGATCATGAATTTGTGCGACGGGTACTAGGCTCTTTACACAACACTGCTCAGTCTGAAGATGAGAACGCGAATTTTCATTTAGGGCAAAAAGAGTTTGGCCAAGGCAATTATGAGGAGGCGAAGTATTATTTCGCACGCGCCTATCAAGTCCGGAACGATGCGCAATATGCTTTTCTTTTAGGCCAATGCTTTTTTTCTTCAAAGCAGTGGAATCCTGCCCGAGAATGGTTAACAAATGCTTTGCGTATCGATCCACAACTGGAACAAGCAAATGCGTTGCTTGGTCAAATACCGCAAGAAAAGGTGGTAAAAACGATTTCGTGACGTTGCAAGCTTATGAAGCGGACCATCCTACATGCGTACCTGAGATTCAGGTGACGCGAAGAATAACGGATAGATATTATGACGGAGGGAGACAAGAATACTTCTGGAACTAGGCTGGTCCGGCACTCGGTATACACCATGATAAGCCTTTGGAAGTTCCATATGCTAGTGCAACACTGTGACGTGATGAAGGCCTGGCCTACAATAGGCAGGTATGACCTATATCCACATGACTGAGAAAGAGCGCGACAAACTAG
>JBBSDO010000011.1:0-26227 GCA_038241515.1 Elusimicrobiota bacterium
ATAACGGATCTTCGCTTTGAATCGCATTGAGAAGAAACGCCGTTGCCGTGAGCGCTCGGGTTTTGTGCATTCGGCGGAAAGAAGCGGTGAGAACCACGCGCAAGCCTTTTTCCTTGAGCCTGCTGAAAAGGATTTCTCTGTAGGTAGCAGTCCGTGTACCGGGAAGGACGAGCCGTCCCCAAACTGCGTGATGCTCTTCGTGCTCAAAGAGATGAACTAAGGAACGAACGGTCTTGTACCACGAGACCGGCAAAACAATCCGTCCGCATTGGTCGATCGTATCAACAATTTTATGAACGCTATCGCGGTCCGCCTTTAACCAATCGCTGAGCAAAACCGTGGCGATAAAAGACTCCATTGCGTGGTCGGGCCAGGCCGTGAACGCATTGGCTGTGCGTTTCTGGATCTTCAACCTCCGCCCGATTCTACGAATCGCGGGACCCGGCGAATGGGAAGAATTTTTGGCGCTCGCAAGAACAGAAGAAAAACGCGCAAAGTCCGTACCAGCGGCAAGAATCGCCTTAGCAAGAAGATCAACTACAATAAATCGCCCCTTTCTGAACTCCGCCGCAATGGGAGGCAGATCAACGATCTTATTTTTCGGTAAGCGCTTTACGACTCTCGAAGGGCGCAACAGAATCGAGCCCATGAGAACCGTCGAGGCCGTTACTCCGGACCCATCGCCCAAACACACGAGAGCGGCGCCCAGTAGAAGCCCACGCTCGAAGAACTTAGGGCCTGTCCGATACGAAAAAGACTGGGCCTTGATTTGCAAAGAGCTCCAAATGTTTTCCGTCATCAACGCAACGCGCGCGTGGATTCCTCCCTGCGGCACTGCCTGGCGCTGCGACACGATCGGCAAAAGAAGAGCTTGCGAAGAAATTCCCCGATAAATCGAAGCCGGCATTTTGGACGGAGTCTTTGCAAACATGTCCGCTCTGAAGCTCAGCGCGGCCGCATCGGCTGTCATAGAAAAAATCACAAACCATGCAAGGATTTGCGCGCTAAGTCTCCTGCAGAAAGAATAGTTATTCATTCGGTATCAAGCAGCCATAAAAGTTTTGTTCGTTCGCGGACGCGGAATCTTCGGTGGGAGCTCGGAACCGTTTGTTTTCAAGAGTCTGACAAGGCGGTTCAGATCGATCAAAGTAATGCGTCGTCTACTATCCAAAAGACTTCCTGTTCGGCCAAAAACTTCTTTGACGTCGTTGGGATGCAAAAAACGCCCCGGGTTCCGAAAAAACGACATGAGCTTTGCCAATCCGATCGCAATCCCTTTCTGCCGCAGTTCTCGCTGGGTTTGCGCATACGAAATTCGCAGATAATACCGCTCAACAATGTCTGCAATTTTTCTTCTAGAGAAGTAGTAGCCATTTCGTGTTTCGCCGATTTTCTCTAGTTTCACCCTGCCCCAAGCAAAACTTTGGGAAGGCCTCAGTTTGAACCAGGAAAAGATGCCATTTCGACCTACGTCCAGAAGATCAGTAACCGTGGAAATCGGAATTAAATCGACGAGCCACGCCGCCACCTCCTGCGTTACAATATAGTGAGTGCGACCCTCCGATTTAATCAGATTCGACGGAAAATCGTGTTTGGCGGCCATGCGCTCAAGCATGGGAAGCGAAAAGCAGGTGTCCTTCGCAATCGCGGATAAATCGAACGTTTCTTGACTGTCCAGCGGTTTCGCCAGCTCCAATCGAGGGAGATGCTTGGTAAGTAAACGAAGATTGGTATCTGAAATTCCCCTAAAAATTTCGGAGATGACGTCCCTCTGTTTGTTTCCGCCAGAGAGGGCCCCTTCGGGCAATGAGGTTCTAAATTGAATATCTCCATAGGTCGTAAAGTCCGGGACGATATTGCCCAACGCCTGGTTTTGAAGGTGTCGATCCCAAGCGGAACGGGCCTCCTCCTTAGGGACAAGTGTCTCATCATCCGTGGGCGTTTCCAGGTCTAAACGCTCCTCTTCGAGCCCCGCTTCGGACCGAGCTAAACTCTCTCGCAATAGCTCCTCTTCAATTACAATTGCCACGGCCACAACGGTGGTTTCTTCGGGATAAAGCACCCCCACTCGGGCCAGGCGATTGCGGGCGAGATCCATGGCTTGCACGAAGCTAGATGAATAAGACCCCTTCTTCCGAATGTCCGCTAACGGCAAGTTCCAGAGTCGCGCAAGCACAAGCGTGTATAGGAGATGAGACACCATCGCAAAAGCGAAATGGTGAAAGTGGGTGAAACCGGTGAAGGGCTCTAAAAGATAGGAACTGCGAAAAACCATCGCTAGGGAAACGAAAAAAGCGCGGTGATACCAGTTCACGGGACCGGCCGAAAACACCTGGGAGTTGCTCCAATAGTGCAGGCGGAAATGGAGCAGACCACTGCTCAGAGTACTCAAAAACCATAAAAAGTCTTCAATTCTCTGCTGCCAAAGGATTGTCGAGAAGCCTGAAAGGGCGATAGCCTCAGGAACCAAGTTCAACAGTATCCACGAAAAAATGACTTCTTGTGAGATGACGTAAGCGGCGGCTATCCAAAATCCTCTGATCCTTCTGGGCAAATCAATAAAAATTCCGCGCAGTTGGACTTCGTAGGCTTTGCGGAACTGGGGGTCGTCGCGAAGCAAGTCAATTAGGGTTCGCTGGACTTCTTCATCCATCAGACTAATTGTGAGTTTCCGATTCAGCGATAAGAGTTCGCTTATCCACTGCGTGAGAATGGAGTTCGTCGACGGTAAGCGAACTTTGCCCAGTTTCGCCGCCTGCTGACGCTCGGCCACTAAACGGGATAATCCGTCCACAAAGTTTTCGATATCTTGCCCCACGGTGAGACCCGTGTAACTCAGACCGCCATCTGACAAGAACCGGTCCAGCGGAATTTGTGTTTTGCGCATTCGATGATATCGGCGAAGAGCTCTTATGAGGGGACGCCAAACCTCAGACTTCTGATAGGCCTTTCGAAAATATTCCTGCACGGTATCGCTCTCGCGAATGGGACGCTCGCCTAACATCAGCGCGACGGTCAGTATAAATGCACCCGCCAAGAGCATCATCGTCGGGTGCCCCCCCGTGTAGTGACCAGCGAACGGAAAACTGAAAACGAATAAGGCCGCAAACTCTTTCGGCAATTGGGGCTTCATATTCCTTTTCAGGTTCCCGATCAGCGCAGGAACGTATATCCAGAACAAGGATCCTAGTCCCGCTAGCAAGAGGACGTGTGCGATCCACACCGCGGGTCCAAAGATTTGCCCATTCGTCATTGCGTGCACCGTCTCTCCGTGAGTCGATTGGGCCAACACGCGGATCGCAGCCAAGGAAAGACCCAGGCCCACCGCGAATGAAGTCAGAAGAGATGTCCTTAATGCCTCTTGAGCAGAACGGCTTACGATTGGTTGGAGTTGGGTCACCACATATTCTTGTTTCTTTTGATCGGCGATATAGTTTTCCAGACTATAGGTCCGGGCCCCGGAGCCTGCATGCAGAATGATTTGCGGCACCCCGCCGGTCCCGAAAGAGAGTTCTGTCACGTAACCGGCAGCCCGCGTAGGCAGCTTTCGAAAGTCAATCGAGTGGGAGGGAATCGGCGTAAGCGCTAGACTTCCTCCGGGAGAAGTGGTCAAAACGAACTTTTCGGCAGTAAAGCGGTCGAATGCCGTTTTCAATTGTTCTTGCTGGGATGCGTCCGCATTCACACTCTCTAGGGCCGCGCGCACGCGAAGATTGAAATGAAATCGTGCTCTGGCTTCTTCTAAAAGGATTGCGGGCCCTCCAGCCCAGGGCCGGAGATTGGCTTCCGGAGCGATCGAAATTCGTGGCGACTTAACCTTTATTCTTTCTCTCTCCAGGTAGGATCGCAGATCAAAACCCATGGCATGCAGACCCGGGGCATGAAAATAGATCACGGGTCCGTGATCGTCTATCCATTCAAGCTCTAAGTCATAGTCTGTTTCGGGAATGAATTTGCCAAAAAACATACTGGGGCGCTTGCCTGACGCTTTTAGAATTAGAAATTTACTGTCGAGGTTAATTCTCCTATGAGGCTGGCTACGAAATTCGATCACGTGTTGTTTAAGCGCTGCGGCCGCGTGAAGGTCTAGGGGGTCAAAGTCCAAGTAAGCCCGCATAAATTCTGCAAAAGCTTGTCTAGTCTTTTCGTTTTCAGCCTCGATAGGCCGACGTTGGATATAATCGGCAATTTTCTGATCGGACTCTGCGCGCGTTTTCACTCTTGCAATCAGGGTCGGACGAAATTCCTTTATCCCTGCTTCACTTGCCTGGGAATAACCACTGAAGTCATAAACGTTAACGCGGTTTTCAGGCAACATGGCTTTCTGTGGCGTTCCTGCAGGATCTGATTTCGTAAGGTCTCCGGTGAGATACATCACGGGTCCGAGCCCCTCTTCTAAGCCGAATTCAACCTCATATTCGGCAGGGCTATTTGTCGGTTTTTTCGTGCGGGGTGAATACGGACGGCGTGCACGGTTATCAAGAATCACATCAGGCCCGTCATCCCCTGAAAGAAATATTATCCCCCACTTGGAAGCCCTTAGGCGCGGCTTGAAATCATGAAACTCTTGTAAATCTTTCAGTACCTGTTGAAACTCATCGCTGTTCTGTCGGCCCGAATCTGTCGCCAACGCTTTAATCCATCGCACCACTTCCCGGTTCGCTAATTTCACCGTCCTGGATTTTAGAGATTCTTTAGGATCGTTTTCGCCTGCCGCTATTCCGGTCGGCGCAGGCACGACCCGGCTTTTACCTCGCCGCCGCAATTTCCCGACCGCCACGCGCGAGCCGCCCACGTTCTCACGCGAAACAGCTTTGCTCGCGAGAGGGCGGACTTCTTTCGGCGCCACCGGAATCCAGAGGGCATCCGCTACGAAGATACTGAAAGCTTTGCGAATCTCTGCTACATATCTTCTGAATTCTTGGTCCGATCGGTTTTTAACCGGTGGATCTTGTCTCGGACTGTTTTCCTCCACTTTGGTTGGCAATACGGAGGGAACTGGGAAAGTAATAGGCGCGGGCTGCTTTGGAAGGGCTGATCCGGTTATGACACTCAATAGACGAGCAACCTCCCAAAGGTGGTCGATCACCTTATTGAATTTTTTTACGTCGATACCGCCGGTTTGGCAGAGATTAAGAGCGCTTTCAAGTATCTCGCCTATGCGGGCTAAACGCGCCTTCTCATAGTCCTTACCGCTTGTACGCCGGAAGGCCGTGAACATACTTCGCAGACCACTAATAGAGGTCTCGAGAATTCGAAAACGCTCAAGAAGATTATTAACTGGCCCGGAAGGCAGCTGCTCGAGGAGCGCTGCTGCGAACGCCGCCAAAGGCTTTGCATCGGGAGATTCATCCGGAAGTGTTTTGGCTTTTTTGATCACCGGATAACTTCCCCTTTCGGAATTCGAGCGAACGATGGGAAAACCGAAATGGGCGCCTATGTCTCGCATGACGCGCGCTCGATGCAGCGGTTGGATGGCTTGCCTAAAGGGATCCAAAGCAGCCATCAAGGCCTGTGCGTTAAATACGCTGGGCGGCGAAACTTGCAGGAAATTCGAATTGGTTTTGACGCACGCGGGAAACAGGCTACTCGCCGAGGAGGGGTCCACACAGAGCGCGGGGATCAGCAACAGTCCAACGAGTCGAGAAATACAATTCTTCACGATCTTATTTTAGAGAGTTCGCCTCTATGGGACTATAGGACGGGCGGGTATAAATTCGGGACAGAGGACCCACGTTTCGGTGGGTGCAACGGCTGCGGTTCATTCCAGTGGAAAAGACGGTCTTTAGGCCGTAAGTTTTATCCTCTCCGACCCATAGCTCCTTTCGAACACCTAGAGTATGATAGACCGATGCGCCGAGGTCTCCTTCCCTTTTTGTTTTCATGCCTACTTTGCGTCTCCGCTGGCGCTGCCGACGTGAAGGTAGTGCAAGGCCCGACCGGCTGGAAGTTGCTCGTCGATGGAAAACCCTATGTCGTGCGGGGTGTTTGTTATAGCGCTGACAAGGTGGGAGAAGATCCCAATCGCTCTACGCTCCAGGATTGGATGGTCGAAGACGACGATCGAGACGGAAAGATCGATGCGCCCTACCAAAGCTGGGTCGACAAGAACCGCAATGACCGCCAAGACGCGGACGAACCCACTGTGGGCGATTTTAAACTTCTGCAGGAGATGGGGGTTAATACGATCCGAATTTACCACCATCCTTCGGGCGATAAGCGCCTGCAAGCTTTATTCCCGAGTGGAACGGAAGGTGACCTCATTTATAATCACGCTCCAAATAAAACACTTTTGCGCGACCTTTTTGCTAATTACGGAATTCGCGTCGGCATGGGCGATGACCTCGGCTCCTATACCGTGGGATCGGGGGCCCCATGGCAGGCGGGAACGGACTACTTGAACGCCGAGCAAAAGGAAAACATGCGCAAGAGTGTCGAGTCTATGGTCCAGGAATTTAAGAACGAACCCTATATCCTCTTTTGGGTTCTCGGCAACGAAAACAACTACCGCTTTACTCACACGAACGCCGCCTCTCATCCCCAAGAATACGCTCAGTTTGTGAACGACGTTGTGCGGATGATCCACCGATTGGATCCCCATCATCCCGTCGTTCTCGCCAACGGCGAGACACAGCAAATTCGCGTCTATGCCAAATACGCTCCCGACGTCGACAGTTTCGGTATTAACACCTACCGGCGGCCGGGCTTTGGATTTCTTTGGAGAGATGTCGCCTCTGACTACAAAAAGCCTGTGATTCTCACCGAGTTTGGCGTGGGCGTTCCGCGCATCGTCAACGGCGTCTACGACGAAGACTTTCAGGCGGCCGAGCATCGTCAGGCCTGGTGTGATATTGAAAACCACACGGCTGGAAAATCCGCTCCTGGAAACGCGCTCGGGGGATTTGTTTTTGCCTGGCTCGACAATTGGTGGCAAGACGCTCAGCCCTACTCCCTCTTTATGACACCCGGAAAATGGAATCACGAGGCGGTCGGTTTAGCGAGCCAGGGGAATGGGAGCCACAGCCCCTTTGAGCGTCAGCTTCGCAAATCCTACTTCATGTTTCAGGGACTTTGGGGAACCCGTTCGGACACCTGCGTGGGCGCTCCTAAATTGGCGGGCGAGACCAGCCTGCCAACACGGTAAAAAGACCACATTTTTGTGTATCATTTCCTGAATTTATTCTTGTACGTAGGGAGAAAAAGATGAGCTCACGCGCCTTCGCCGTATTCCTGGCCGCCCTTCTAGTCGTGCCCCTTCCCTCACCGGTCGCGGCGTCTACTTATTTGGTCGGCTCCGGCGATCAGCTGTTTGTCGACTTTCCGCTTCGAGGGACCGCTACGGATCTCCAGGCGTTGAACGGCAACGGACTGCAGCTCGTCATCGTAGGCGAGCAAGTCTTCTTCCGCTATACGGCGACCGTCGCTCCCGACGGATATATCAGTTTGCCCTCCTTGGATCCTCTGCCTGTCAATGGATTAACCTTGGAACAAGTACGCGAGGAAATTACCAAACATCTTAAATCCTTCTCGCTGCGAGATACCGTTTCCGTCATCTTAGCGCACCCCAACAGCCAGGCTTTCGTAGTCGCCGGCGAGGTCCAGCATCCGGGCCGCTTTATTTACGAACGGCCCACGTCGCTCATGGAAGCCTTAGCCATCGCCGGGGGCACCACCGACCATGCGCAGCTCAAACGCGTTATGCTCTTCCGCATGGGGCAGCCGATGTTAAAACTGGACGTCTCGGACAAGCGTTTGCGCGAACAAGGCCCGCCTTTGGTTTCGGTGATGCCGTCCGATACCCTCGTCATTCCACGACGCTGGTTCACGCCGGATAACGTAATGATTTTGATTTTGCTCTCGACCATTACCACCGCCGCGAGCGTCTACGCCGCGACTCGATACTAACGTGAACTTCACCGGCCTATTACGCGTTCTTTTTCGCTGGAAATATCTCGGGCTCTTTGCCTTGGCGCTGCTTCTCGCGCTGACCTGTGAGGCCGGCTTGGTCTGGCCTTTGAAATATGAATCGCAGGTCATGCTCGAGCGCAAGCCCAACCAGGTGAATATGCAAGAAAATCGCCAGGAATCCTTTGACCTGAACCGCTTGACCTCCGAAAGTCAGCGCAGTGTCGCGCTTCTCAAATGCCGCTACATGATGGAACACTGGCTTGACGCTTTAGGGATAACGTCGCAAACCCCCGCTGATCGAGAAAAGGAATTGAAACGACTTTACCGTTCTCTGACGGTCCAGCCGGTAAGCTACACCGATCTTTTCGTCGTCAAAGTACGGGCTTCCTCGCCGGAAGAAGCGACCCGTCGAGCGGGGATTCTCGTCAACTTGTATGCCAAATGGGATTCCGATCAAATTCGACAACAGACCCAAGAGTTTACGGACCTGCTGCGACAGCGTGTCAATCAAATGAATGAGGAACTGAGCGACGCCTGGGCCCGCCTGAAGATTCAAAAGGGAACCCAGGCGTTGAGTCTCTCGGGCACGAGCTCGAGCCGGCAACTGGAACAGGACATTACGGCCCGTGGAAAGCTCTTTGATACCTTGACGACCGAACTGGAAGAGTCCGAACGGCAGTTGCACAATGACAAAACGGCACGTGCTCGCGTCCTGACGCCTCCATCCGTACCGGGTGAACCGGTACTTTCCCGAAAGGAAATTCTGATCCTTGGAACGAGCGCTAGCCTTTTGGCGGCGCTGGCGCTCATTCTATTGCTCGAATGGCAGGATCCCACGATTCGCAGGAGCCAGGACATTGTGCGCGAAGTCCCCTCGGCAGACTCCATCATGGCCAT
Source organism: Elusimicrobiota bacterium (assembly GCA_038241515.1). Classification (GTDB taxonomy): domain Bacteria; phylum Elusimicrobiota; class Elusimicrobia; order 2-01-FULL-59-12; family 2-01-FULL-59-12; genus JBBSDO01. Next base: position 8,806 of record JBBSDO010000011.1, read on the forward strand.
TCCCGCTTTGAAGAAAGGCCAGGTGGCCGAAGACAGTTCTATGTACTTGGGGCCACTCTCGGACGCGATCGCCAAGCTCGTGCAGTCGAAAGGATCAGCCGTCGTGCAGATTGCCAGTCCGGGGGATGGCGATGGGAAGACCACCCTGAGCACGACGCTCGCGCGAATGCTTTCGTCGAACTTCAAAGTGTGCTTAGTGCACCGGGACCGTTCGGCGGGCCAGGCACCTGGCGCCGGCGTCGTCATAAAGGAATCGGGTGACTACAAGCTCTCCACGATGAATTTGAATATGAGCGAGCCTTTCGCGAAGCACATTACAGCTCTGAAGCAGGATTACAATGTCGTGCTCGTCGATACGGATAGCGTCGTGGGCAGCTCTCCCGGCAGCAATCTCTTACCGGAAGCGGAAATGGCGTGTGTGTTGGTTTCGGCAGGACGAACGTCGCGCTATTTTTTCCGCGCGTTCCGCAATGAGCTTCAGCGCTTGCCCAATCAACAACTTGTCTTTATCCTCAATCGCTACGAGGATCCTTTGCCCCGATGGCTACAGCCTCACTAAATCGACCGTCGTCCGTCGCTGTTTCCTCTCTGGCTTCCATCGCCTTCGCCCTGTTGCTCTTGGCTCCGATTGCGGGAATCGTTTACGTCGTTACGGGTTCGGCTTTTGCAGGTTTTTTGGCCGCACTCGCCACCTGGCTGGCTTGGAACTGGTTCCCCGTCGTTTTGCTCGCCGTCATTACCACGGCGCCCGTCTTGCGTTCTTGGAATAACACGCTCATCCCCCCGGCGGTTATAGCGGGGACCAAAACGGCCGTCGCCCTTATGCTTGGACTGATTTGGCTGAGCCGCCTAGCCATCACTCGTGAAAAGGAAAACTTTCCGCGTTGGATGCGTCTTTTCTTTGTCGCATGGATCTGTTTATCGGCTCTCGCTTTCGCGCACTCCACCGACTACCGAATCAGTACCAATTATTTAATGCTAGTCGCATCCGGGGTAGCGCTTTTCTGCGTCAGCTTTGGCCTGGATTGGAAGAAAAAGCACATGGTCCTATCCTTTGTTTTGCTCTTCGGAGGCCTGATGGGGTGTCTTGTGATACTGCAGTACGCTGTTGTCGTCTATCACGTTGGCACCTTTCTCACCCGTTTTATTATCGAACCGCGAACACAGACTTTCTTTGCCGCCAATGTGCTGCCCGCCGCGGCCGGCCGGTATCGTCCGTCCGGCACGATGTTTCAGCCCAACGCCATGGGACTTTATTTTGCTTTGCTCATCCCTTTCGGTACGGCGCTGCTTTCGGTTAGGAGCCTTTCCCACTTTCAGCGGTGGATTTTTGCTGCATCCACTTTGCTTATGCTCGTAGGCCTCTACCAAACGAATTCGCGCGCTGCGGCGCTGTTTTTAGCCGTCACACTGGCCTATATGGGTTGGCACGCGGGCTTTCGGTGGCTGATCGCCTTGGGAATGGCGATGCTCCTGGGAGGTACGTTTTTCGTAGCGCTCTCGTCGTCGCGCGAAGCCCTCTTAGAGAGGATTTCGGAGAAAGCGCGCGTAGGATCTGGGCTCTCGGGAAGAACGCTCGTATGGGCTAACACGCTCGATCTGGTTCATGAAAGCCCTTATCTCGGTATCGGTCCCGGAAATTTCAGCCGTCAATATGTGTCCCGCTTTGGCTATTTCCTTCCCAACGATGCACTCGAACAGCAGGGCCAAATCTGGGCCATACAGACTCTTGGGGAACAGGTGGTCGATAATTTTCATTCTCATAACATCTATTTGCAACTGATGGGTGAGATCGGGCTGGGCGGTCCGCTTCTTTTTCTAGTCGGCTGTATTCTAGTCCTAATCCATGGCGAGCGGATCAGCCGCTTATGGCCGCAAGGGTCTTTGGCTTGGGCTTTAGGGGTGGCCACCGCTTCCGGAGCCCTGGGCATGCTCGTCTATGGGTTTTTCGAATCACAGTTAGGATTTACCATCGGGGGCTTAAATCTGGTCGCCGGACCACTTTTGGCCATCGGGTTAAATCCCGTCTCAATTTATACACCGGCTGGGGGAGAGGACCCTCCGATCTACTCCCATGCGTAATACCGAACTTCGAAAACCGATCGGGCCGGATTCTTCCAACCAAGACGCCACCCGCGTTCATTGGCCGCTCCCCTCGAAATACCGCCGATCGGGGGATGTGGTCGAAGCTGACGGTCTGTCCTTACGTTGGGCTTTTTGGTGGAAGAGGATTTTTGACCTTGCCTTCGCCACATTTCTTCTCCTCTTGCTCTCTCCCTTTTTTCTATTTCTTTTGGTCTGGATCCCCTTAAGCTCGCGGGGTTCGGCTTTCTTCACGCAGAATAGACGGGGGCTACACGGGCGTTCTTTTAGGATGTATAAATTCCGTACGATGGCTATCGGCGCCCACCTCCAACGTGAAGAGATGCTTGGTGAAAAATCCGGTGAACGACTGCTGTACAAACATAAGACCGACCCGCGGGTGACACCCTTGGGACGTTTCCTCAGGAAATACAGTGTGGATGAGCTTCCCCAGCTTTTGAATGTTCTTAAAGGAGAAATGAGCATGGTGGGGCCGCGGCCTTTGCTTCACGAAGATTTCCAAGACCCAGGCATTCTCATTCTCGGTTACAAGGAGTGGGCCCGTGATCGCCATTGCTTATGGCCGGGCATCACGGGTCTGTGGCAGGTCAGTGGACGGAATAATTTGAGCTTCGAGGAATCAATGCGGTTGGACCTCCAGTATGTGACGCACTGGAGCCCCTGGTTGGATTTCGTCATTTTACTGAAAACCCTTCCTGCCATTTTTAGAGCCCACGGAGCCTATTAGTGCCTGAGTTATGGGGGCGCTTTTTCAAAGGCCGCCTGGCTAAAAATTCCTTTATTTTATTTTTCTCCGAAGGTTCGTCCGCTATTCTCACCATGGTGACGGGCTTTTTGATCGCACGATTATTTCGGGTCGCTGATTTTGGGAAATTCACCTCCGCATTGGCCTTCGCATCCATTCTCGGCGTGCTTGTGGATTCGGGCATGGGTATGCTCGCTGCCAAAGATATTGCCAGAGGGGGTTCGGCTGAGCGGGCGCAGTTGAACCAGCTATTCACCTGGCGTCTCTGGGTGATACTTGTGGCTTGCCTCCTCAGTCCGGCGCTGGCCTGGATCGCCCTGCCCGCCGGCGAGGTTCGCCGGATCGCCTTCTGGTTAACCCCCGGAGTACTTCTTCTCACGACGACGGATTTCTACTGCTGGATTTTTAAAGGGGCCCAGCGCGCGCTTTGGTGCGGGGCCCTTCAGGTCAGCTCGCGCGCCCTTTTGCTCCTGCTCTGCATAGCGGCACTTTTGAGCCCGCACCCTATGAAGGGTCTTGTCCTCGCCTGGCTCGTCACGGGGGCCGCCATGACCGGGCTCGGCATTTTCGTTCTTGCGCATTCCATGCACGCCTTGCGTTTTGTTTCGCTGCGCCGTTCGTTTTTCGAGGGAACCTTGCCCAAGGTGTACAAACTGGGCACGATCCTCATTCTGAGTGTCATATTCTCACGAGTGGATGTGATGATGGTGGCGCGCTTCTTAGGGAACGCTCAGGCGGGTCTCTTCGGGGCGGCGGGACGAATTGTGGATGCACTGCGTTTGATTCCGATGGTGATTTACAGCGTGTACTTGCCGGTCTTTTCGACCTACCATGATCGACCGGCCCTGTTACGAGCGCATTTCAAGGTGGCCAACGATTTCCTTCTTGTTCTTTCCGTCACGATTGCCCTTGTCGGGTGTGTTTTCGCGCTACCTCTATTTGTCCATATCTTAGGCGCTCAGTATTCGGGCGCGGTGGCTTGTTTTCGGCCGCTCGTGTGGAGTTGCGTGCTGATGTTTTCGAATATCCTCATGTTTTCCCTTTTGTACGCCCTGAACAATCATCGCAAGGCCGTTATCGGAATCAGCGGTGCACTCGTGATCGAAATTCTTCTCAATTCGTTTTTCTTACGGAATGGCGGTGCTGTCGTGGCTTCGTGGGCTCGGCTTCTCGCGGAAGCGTTTAACTGTACCGTTCTGGGTTGGGGGTTGATTCACACGGGCGTCTTATCCTCCTTCACGTTCTTTCTCCGGCCGCTTTTACTCATTGGTGTCTCTGCCACCTTGTTCCTCCTTCTGCGGGGCCAGCCCATGGCCGTGCAATTTGCATTAAGTTGGGGAGGTTCGATGGGACTGGCTTTGGCGCTGGGGTTCGGACGACCCGAGCGGGCAATAGCGCCGTGAGCTTCGTACTGGGATTTTTTTTGACTTATTACGCCGCGACGCTCCTTTGGTACAGCCTGCCCGTGCTTGCGGTTCGGTTTGGACGGGCGCCTGTCCTGCCGCCCGATCCCCGTCCAAATGAACTTCTTCCCTCACTAGTCGTCGTAGCCCCTTGCCGCAGCGCTCCGGATAGCATCGCTGGGATGATCGCCGCTCTGAAGAAACAAGACTACCCTTTGGACCGATTTCGTATCGTGATTCTGGTCGATACGATCGACCGGAATGACCCTTCGGCTTCGGTCGCACGATCGCAAGGGGTGGAAGTGTATGAGCGGTTTGAACCGATTGTCATGACCAAAGGGGCGGCTTTAAACGAACTCCTCGAGCGGCAACTTCAGCGCGAGCCTTGGGACGCCCTCATCGTGATGGATATCGATGTGCGGCCTTCGCCTCACTATCTCACGCGCTTGGCGGCTTACCTTCTTGGCGGATCACAAGTCATTCAGAGCGCTCCGATCAGCAAAAACGCTGACGAATCTCCGGAGACGCGTTTGAATCATCTCGGTCAGCTTCTCTCGCAAATGCTTCAACGAGGGCGTTCATTGCTTGGGCTCTCTGCCATCCTGTCCGGCTCAGGCATGGTATTTAGTAGGGAAGCCATGAAGCGCCTACAATTTAAGACGGTCACCGGAACTCATTTATCCGATGATGGGGAACTCCATCTGAGATGTTTGCTTCATGATCTTCATGTTTCCTATGGCGGGGATCTAAGACTCCTTAATGACCTCCCGGGCACTCCGCAATGGGTTCGCAAGCAGCGTGCCAATTGGTTTTCCGCAAACATCGAGGGCCTGGACTATTTTTGGCCCTTGCTCCGGAAGGGGCTAGGAGGCGATTGGCGGGCTCTCGAAGGGCTCTTTGCTGCCGTGTTTTTGCCGGGAAGTTCCCTCCTTTTTGCCGTCGGTGGCGTGAGTTCGCTCGCGCTGGCCGCGGCGAGTCTAAGAAATTCCAGATTCTTTTCGTGGTTCGCTATGGCCACCGGGCTCTGGGTGCTTCATGGGCTCTATTATTTTTTTGCACTTCAAACTGTGGGAGATTTTTTACGCTGGCAAGAACTTAAGCGTCTACCGCACTTTCTATGGGTCCGTGCCCGGGCTGTGATCGACGGGGTAATCTTAGGAAGCCGGCGAAATCCTGGGAAACATTCGAACCCCTCACCGCATCATGAGGGTTCCATTTCATGAAAAGCGACGGCGAAGACTCCCCGCAATGGCCCCGGGGAGGCTTTTCAAAAGGGTACGAACCGAAGGTGACAGAAAGGTCGCGGGGTGGACAATCGATAAAATTTTGTTTTTGTTATTCTCAGATTCTTTGCTCAAGATCGGGTCCGACCTTAGCTTCTCCTCTTTGACATAGAGCATGAGATTCTGCCGGTACCAGCGTTCGACGTTGGAATTATTCCAAAAGCGGTGCCGTAAGCAGTCGAGAAGATGATAGCCGCGCGCCTCGAACAAGGCTTTCCAAAATTCTGGCCATTGTTCGTTGACGTGGCCCTCCCCCGTTTGATGAGGAATTGCTGCGGAAAAGACAACGATATCGGAGAGGGAGACTAGACTGTTAACGTAATTTTCCGCCGCCTCGGGGGCCAGGTGTTCGGCCACCTCAAGGGATAGTGCGAGGTCGAAGCGCTTGGCGAGCTCTAAGGGTTTCGTGAGATCAGCCGCCATGAATTTTTCTTTGGGAATCGCGAGCGTGCTCAGATCGATGTAGTCGCCGTCGATACCCCAGATATCCTCGATCCCATGGTCGCGGAAAACGGCGAGCCAAGAGCCCGTGCCGCAGCCGACATCTACGACGCTTTTGGGCTGCGCCAAAGCCAGTAGGGTCGGGACAATTTCCCGCGCAGAGGCCCGGGAGCCCGGTTGAATTTGATCAAAGAAATCGCGGTCGTATCGGTTTGTGTCACCCATGAAGTCGTTTACAGAATATAAGATTATAAGCAGACCTTGATAGAGGCCCCGTGAAACTAGTCCTTCAATCGTTCATCCTGTTGGCTCTTAGCTATTTCGCGGTCGAGCTCGCCTGCTACTGGACTCCCCTTTTGGCGGTGTGGAATCGACGAAGGCGCAGGCTTCCCTTAAACTCGCGAGGCCAGGCCCCAGCCAACCAGGGGCATCCCTCTTTCGTCATTCTGTCTGCCTGCCGAGATGGCGCCCCATGCATCCCAGGGCTCGTAGACTCTTTTAGAAAACAGGAATACCCCGCCGATCGATTCCGCCTCTTTCTCATAGCCGATAATTGCCAAGATGACTCGGCCAGCGTGGCGCGCTCCCTCGCGATAGAGGTTTACGAACGTCACGAACTTCAGTCGACGGGCAAAGGGAACGCGATTTCAGAAGCCCTGCAGCAGCGTCTGCAAAAGGAGCCCTTTGACATTTTGCTGGTGCTCGATATCGATGCTCGTGTCGAGTCTTCCTTTCTGAAGCGCTGCGCGGCTTATTTTGACGGAGGTGCCCTCGTGCTGTCGTGTGCGACCATGACCAAAAATCCTAACGAATCGCTTCTCACCCACGTAGGCGACCTCATTCAGGGATTACTTCGGCTTCACCAGGAGGGACGCTCCGTCCTCGGCCGGGACGCCATTCTTTACGGAAGTCACGGCTACGTTCTTTCCCGGCGAGCCTTAGAACGATTGGGTTGGAAAATAACGACCGGGCTCGTCGCTGAGGATATGGAGCTCCGCCTGAGAGCAGTCTTGGCCGGAATCGCCGTTCGGTACGCCCCGGATTTGCCCGTGCTTAACGATGTCACAGGAGACGCGCGAAGCGTCCGAGAGCAGCGCCGACGCTGGAATTCCATTTTTCTTCCCCTTTTCTTGAGGTACGTGGCTCCCGTCACCCAGCAAATTTTTAGGGGAACGCGAGGCTCCCTAGACAATTTCTTCGGTTTCTTTCTATTCCCGGGCTTTGCCAACCTATTTCTTTATCTCGCGGGAACGACTTTACTGCTAGCGACGTCGAGCGGGTACCTGCATGGGCTTCGAATCTTCGCCGTGATATCCGCGATTCTGTGGGTCGCTGATATCGCCTATTTTTTGTTCGCCTTCCGAATTATGAAGGTTCGAGTGGGCCCCCGCGAAATCGGGGGTTTCATCACGCATCTGAGCCTGCGTGCCATCGCGTTGTTGGAGGGACTCTTTTTCAGTCGAGTCAAGAATTGGGCGCCCGCGCCGCATAAGGAGGAAAAGTGACCGAAGGTGTCGTCATCGGCTCCTTTCTTTTTATCATTTACACCTACTTCGGCTATCCAGCCATTTTATGGGTCTTGCGCCAGCGGTCCCCCATCCAAAAAGTGGATCCTCTGTTCACCCCGCGAGTGACTGTGGTGATCAGCGCCTTCAACGAACAACAAGCGATCGGCGATACTCTCACGACGATTCTGGCATCGGATTATCCCGCGGCCTCGTTCGATGTCGTCGTTATTTCTGACGCTTCGAGTGATCGGACGGATGCCATCGTGCAATCGTTTGACCCGTCCCGGGTGCACTTTTTCCGGCAACCTACGCGCTCGGGACAAGCCATCAATTTGGAAAAGGGCGCGCGCATCGCCTCCGGAGAAATACTCTTCATGGCAGACGCCAGCGGCCGCTTTTTCCCGAACACACTTCGACAGACCGTTCGTCATTTTGGAGACGCGCACGTGGGAGCGGTGTCGGGGTACAAGGTGATTCGCAAGACGGGAGCCGCCAATTCGATAGCCGATGGAGTCTATGCGCGATACGATCGAACCCTCCGACAATGGGAAAGCGAAACCGGTAGCAGCTGGGTGGGCTGCCAGGGTGGCGCTTTTGCGATCCGAAAGACCCTTTACCGGACCCATTTTCCTTTGAGCTCGACACCGGACACGTCCATGGGCTATGACTTGTATCGTCAAGGTTATCTGCATCGCTACGATCCGGATATTCAGCTTGTCGAAAGCCCGTCTTTAGGTTTAACGACCGAGTTTTCTCGAAAAATCCGCCTTGTCGTTGGTCAGCTGCATGGCGTCCTCTATTTTCGCCGCCTTTTCAATCCGTTCCGACATCCCGCTTTCTTTTTCCAAAATGTCTCGCATAAAGTTTTTCGCTGGCTAGTGCCTTTTGCATTGATTTTAATGTGGGGGGCAAGTTTTGGCAGCGCTATTTGGTGGGTACGACTGTTTTTTCTACTCCAGACGCTCTTCTATGGAACGGCCCTTATAGGAATTACCTTCAGCCGACGACAGAAGCTGCCCAAAATCCTAGCAATCCCCGCTTATTTCGTCATGGTCAATCTGGGCGCTCTCTTAGCATGGCCGCTGGCTTTTCGTGACTACACCATTTGGGTTCCCCCAAGTCGAGAAGAGGGGCAAAAAGGGTAACCTCGCTAAAGTTTCGGTTGTCGAATTCGATGGATAGGGCCCGGTTGTGAGGCCTAATTATAAAGGAACGAGCGATCTGCAGGGTCAAATCCGAGAGCCAAGCGAATCGTTTCTCGCAAGATTACAAGGTCGGTCGGCGTGATCTGGTTGTGGCGTCGGACAATGTTCAGGATGATGTCTCGGCTCATAAAAGCTCCTATCGTTCATTCACTATAACGTCATCCGCGGAGAAAGTTCCAAACGGGGCTAGGTAACAGCTTTCACTAAATAAGGTTCGGAAAACAGGAGGACACGAATGGATACACACGAAGTCACAGGATCGTTTAAAGAAATGGCCGGGAAGGCAGAAAAGGGCTACGGTCAGCTAAAAGACAAGGTGAAGCAAACCACTGAAGAAGTGAGTGGTCGCGCTACCGGAATGAATGACGAGCAGGTGGAGGGTACCGCACGCGAATTCGCCGGTAAAGCCGAGCGAGCCTACGGTAACCTCAAGGCAAAAGTCCGCCAAACAGCAGACGAACTGGCAGGTAATGCCGGGGAATACGGACAGACCAGCTGGGACAATACCATGGCCCTCGTGCAGGACAATCCGGGCACTGCCCTTGGTCTCGGTTTACTCGCAGGCGCCGGAATCGGAGCCCTCATCGCCTACTTGGCAAAAGACTAAAGTCTAAACGTTCGATCGGTTAATCATAAAAGAGTCGAGATGGGCGAACGCTTGTCTCGGCTTTTTTATGTCTGGCTAGTGGGGATCGAAGGATTTCCCTCGACGGAGGCTGTTGAAACGGCGGTGACTATTCACATCGGCCCAAAAGGTCACGGCCGGAGGGTCCGGCCAAGGTGCCGTGAGACCGGGTTGCCAGGCATCCTTGTAAAGGTATTTGACAAAGCGATCGATGACCTCCCGGCGCATGCCTCGCTTTCCCGACTCCAGCTCGAGAGTTCGTTCTTGACCTTCGCGTTGCACGACAATGCTCTTTAAAGATATCCGCTCAAAAGCCCAAAGAACATCAATACGTGAAAAAATGGGTGCATAGTGACTCAAAGCTTCGGCCACGGACCGCCGCAATCCGGGAGGAATTTTCAGGAAATCACTTTGAGTCGGAGCTCCGATAAACCAGCCCTCGAGTATCAGCAGACCGACCCGGCCCTTAACAATCCGAGGCCGAGGAGCCCGGTCATCTGACCGTTTGTCGAATCGCGGTAATTCGATCGACGACAGAGAATGGCTTTTCTCTAGAGATTTGATTTTTGCCTGAAGAAGGCGGAGGTCGTGGGTCCCCGCAGGACCGCGGTTCGGTATGGAATCCGGGTTATACCCTCGCGCCAAAAACGCAGCGACTTGACGGTCACGCTTTGGCAAATAAAAGTCGTCGAGCGACAGCGACAAAGCCCTTCCCTCAGATGAGTTCAGCACCGCATTCAATACGGTCGATAGAACGGAACAAAATACCGACTTGCCTCGCCCGATACTGCCGGTGACGCCGAAAATAAAAAGTCGGCTTGGCTTCAGTGCACGCCGTTTCGCCGCAAGCCACTGCGCCAATGGGATATAAACGTGCCATAAGTCCACAAGATCGATGGGCTCCGGTAAAAGGTCCCTTGAAATTTCCTTCACCTTGGGCCAAAGGGTTCTCAAAAGAGACTCCCTTGCCAAAAAGTTGGACTCCATTTCTTTCAAAGGAATTTTCCAAACTCTCCGCTCAAAAGCGTGCTGTTGCAGCGACTTTTTCAGGACTCGATGGTCTGATTCGGTGGGCTTGCCTCGGATCACGCGCCGGAGCGCGTGGAGTACTTTGGGCGATCGCGACAAGGAAAAAGGTGGTTTATTAAGATCGGTTCTGCGGATGGTTTTCGCCGGAGGCCGCTGAGTGAGCCAACGAAATCTTGATGGGCAGGTTTTCCTGGCTCGTGGTCTTGTAAGACCATTCCGCAGATGCCGGTTTCAGCTTTTTTCGTACTTGGCGCCAAAGAACTTGCAAAACGCTATACCACCGGTCTGGGTGGGGAGTTTCGAACGAATAGTTAAAGTTTCCCCGGTAGATCGGCGACAGCCCGCCGAGAGCTTGCGCTTCCTGTTGCAGAAGCAGGGTGCGGGTGACAAGTTCTCGCGTCGCCACCACGGTTAATCGTTTCTCGCAAACGGAAGTGAAAACCTGCTGGCGAAGCATGGAATCCGGTAAACGCAGGATTTGTTCTGCGTGAGCCGGAGTGAGAACGGCTTTTTCGAGAGCTTCGCGAAGGAAGCTTTCACCCTTCAGGGCTGACGGGGCCCTTCGCGAAGTTGAATTTCCTAGTACCGACGGATTCTGAGCGGCCATTTCCCCTCCTCAGGGACGACAGCCAACGAGCATGTTTTAGCGTTTTAGATAAAAGAAGTCAACTTATCCCAACTAGGAGGTGTACCCTTTTCAGCCCTCACCCTCGGGGTTCCAGTTTTTGAAAAATAACGCCTGCGCCGAGCACGTTCTTTTGCTGATCGACGACGAGGATCGTGGTGTAGCCGACTCGTACCTCCTGAGCTTCGATGAGGACGACGGCCTCCTGGCGAGAGACCGTTTGCCGGCTCGTGAGCGTTTTTTGAAGGATCTCCAGGAACCAGGGAGTTCCACTTAACACATCTTGGGCCTTTTTTTCTACGGAACCGGAGTCAGGAAGGTTCAAGAGACGCGCGGCAGCGGAATTTAAGACCGTGATCATTTCGCGAGAATCCATGGCGATAAGACCCCCGGATAAACTTTGCAGTAAGCTTTCCATCAACACTTTCGTCTGTGAGACTTCGGCGATCAGTAAAAGGTTCTGGTAAGCCACGGCCGCCTGCCGACCTAAGAGAGTCAGAAATTCCTGATCCTGTGCGCCGAAAGGACCGGCATGGCGATTCAGTATTTCCAAAACACCGTATGTTCTTTTTATCGAAAAGATCGGAATACAAAGGATCGATTTCGTCGTAAAACCGGTCACCTGGTCAATCGCCGTATTAAATCGGTTATCGGTACGCACGTCGTTAACCAAGGCCGGTTGATGGTATTGCGCCACCCAACCACTGATCCCGCTGCCCACACGAAAGGGGACCTGCTTTAAGCGCGCGAGGTCCACTCCAACAGCCGCGGCGATACGCAGCTCTTTTTCATTCTCGATGAGCTCGTAGTAGGTCCCCGCTTCGGCCTTAAGCGTATTACAGGCCTGCTGAAGTACAAACTCCCAAAGCTCAATGGGCTGGTAAACAAAGTGAACCTTGTTAAGAATCTCAAACAAGGCATTCAGGTGATAGGTGCCCAGCATAACGCGCGTATTATATCGTTATCGCCGCAGCCGAATGAAACCGGCTTTTGGAATTTCGATCGCGCCGCCGGCGCCATCGGCCTGGGTGAGGTAGAGGGGATCCTCCCCGAGCACGAGGGTTGTCTCTTCGACCGCGCTCGCGCGAGGCTGCCAATCGTCGGGCGAAAGGCTCTGCAGCCGGCCTCCCCACACATCCGTCACCACCAGCGTGGGTCGGTCATTTTCGGAAACGGATCGGGATTCGTGAAAAAAGAAAAATTGGTGGCCCGGGAAACTGCCGATATCCCGCTGAATGGGACAGGACTTCTTCGTCGCTAAGCCATCCACCGGAGAGAAGGCCTTAAATTTTTTCGTCCGGCGATTCCAGACTTGGAACATGTCGCAGGATTTGAACTGACCTGCCGTCTTCAGGATGATTTGGTCGGGATCGGCCGTGTAAACGGCCTCCATCACAGACTCCCTAAGCGCGCGGGTGACCGAACTCGTTTCGACACGGTATTCGGCCAGGTAGCTGGGGAGCGATCCAGGAATCTCCAAGAAGAGAAGTCGAGAGCCGTCGGGCGACCAATCGGGAGAGTGACCTTGACCCAGAGCCAAAGTCCGAGGCTCCTCCCACGTGTGGACCGCGATCGTCGGCCAAGCTTGGGGGCCCTGGATTTGGAGCGCGATTTGACGTCCATCCGGGGAGAGCAAAAATCGGAAAGCGCCAATGGGATTTTCATAAACAGATTTCTCTTCACCATCTGGCCAGTCCTTAAGGTAAATGCGAAACAACTCTTTCGGCTTTCGCCGTGCAGAAAAAAACACCCGCCCTCGTTCACGATCCCAGGCAAATTCGATATATTGCTCGAACGATTGGCGAAACGAAAAGGATTCCACCTTATGGGTTTCGAGGTTGTAGAACGCAGGCGTAGAGGGCGTCTTGGATAGATCCTCGACAAAAAACCCGCGTGGATAGGGGGGCGCGGCTCGAACCGGCGGCACCGCATAAGACAAAGACCAGAGAGCCGTCGCCCCTATGATCAGTCGAAAAGTGGCCTTTGGACTTATGATTTTCTTTTTACTGCGGCTCAACAATCTGCGGGCCGGCTGAATCCCCGGGACTCCCAGTGCCTGCCCCCGTTTCCTTTTTGATATCCCCCACGGCTTCCGCTCGCTCCCCGTGGAATACCTTTGTGGCATAGCGATCGGAAAGTTCATGCGAATTCAGCATCAGGCTGCTTCCGAGCTCAAGCGCCGCGGCAGAAGGCCGCCTCGCCACGGGACGACGAGAATGCGGTCGCGTCCCGACAGGGACCGAAGGCTCCTCCTCCTGCGCCCTTCCGGGAGCCTTCAACGAGGCTAAGAGCTCTCGTATTTTAGGAACCAAAGGATCTTGGGGATGGGCGCGGACATACTTTCGGAAATCTTTTTCAGCATGCCCGGCATCTTCACGCTTCAGATAAATGACCCCGCGACCTAAAAGGGCCTGAGCATCATCCGGTCTCCTCTCCAGGACATAGTTAAAGTCCGCCAGGGCCTGGTCCCAATGCTCCGTCTCGTAATAAACGGCTCCCCGCAGGGCCCGTGCATCCAGCAACCCCGGCTTGCGCCTCAGTGCATCGTTGAGGTCCATCAAAGCGCTATCGGTCCCCTTCAAATAGTGGCGACAGGCTCCCCGAGCATAGTAGGCCTCCGCGAATTCATCATCATGCGATATCGCGTCGTCGAAGTAGGCAATCGCTTCGTTAAACTGTTTGGCGTTGAAGCGCTGCACGCCTTGATTGAATGCTTTAATTGCCGCCTGGGAGTGTGAGGCCGGGAGATCCACCACGGCCCCTACGGGAAGGCAAAAGGCAAATTGCAAAAGGCAAAGGGCAAAACTCCTGAGGTAGCTTCTATGGAGAGCCACCGCTAGACTTTTGCCTTTTGCATTTTGCCTTTTGCCTTTTGCATTGCCATTGTAATCAGACATCGAAGCTCCTTTCCTTAGCACAATCGTCGCAGGAACAGATTTCCCTTAGAAGATCATAGGTATAGATTCCCGTATTATGGGAATCACTCCAATCGAAATGCAATGCGTAATTGCCCATCACCTCAATCTTCTTGGGGGTGATGCGGGGAGGAATTTGGTCCTCACGAATAAGATTCTCGTGAGTAAACTCATCAATGCAGGCGGCGCAGCGGCAGGCTAAGCGGAGTTCGCGGCAATCGTAGCGACTCGCGTGGCGGTCGTTCCACAAGATGGTGAGTTTCCCCTCCTTGGCTTTGATCTCCTGCGGGATAGGTTTCACTAGAATTCGGTTTCCGTCCAGGCGATCGGATCGACCGGGACGCCGTGAACAAAGACCTGCCAATGGACGTGCGGAGCAGTGCTAAGTCCGCTCGAGCCCACTTTTCCAATGACCGCCCCTTTAGCGATCCTTTGCCCGGGTTTAACCAGCAGGGTTTGCATGTGGAGGAAAATGGTCATGATACCTTGACCATGGTTAATCATGACCGTGCGTCCATGAGCCTTTAAAGAGGCGGCCAGAGCCACCACTCCCGTATTTGACGCCAGAACGAATGTGCCGGCTTGCGCGCGTAGATCGACTCCTTTGTGAAAACCGGCGTCGATCGTGTGATTTCGCGTTCTTCTCAATCCAAAGTTTGCAATCACCGGACCATGCACGGGTTTTTCGAAAGTTCCCTCCCAAAGCTGTTCGCTTGAGAGGTGAAGGGCGATGGAATGAATGCGCCGACTCTCTTGATGTTCGGCCTTCATGAGAACATTCTTTCCGGACGGCAAATCGATATTTTCCACCTCAAAAGTGCGGCTCGATACGATTAAATCAACCGATTCCTCAACGATGGGCGAGGGGGTCCCTTTGGCGCTGCGAACCTTTAGAGAAAATTCTCCCGGAGATTGGGAAAGAGGGATTCCTATAAGGGCCCGTTGAGCGGCCGGTCCGACTTCAAAGAACGGGTAGGTTTTGCCCAGGAGCTCCGCCCGAAGGTGAGCGTAGGGTGAGACGTTATCGACTTCGACACGCAAGGTCTCGCCCGGCAACACGGCCGCCGAAGAGAGCACAATCTTGAGATCGGCTGCCGCAGCGGCTCCGACAGCCATGACGAGAAGGGAGGCGGAAATAAGACAGCGATTCACGTCGGGACGACACGAACAAATCGGCGTTTTCCCACCTGGATAAGCACCGGCGCCTGCAACTCAATCGAATCCCTTTCCGTGACGCGCTTTCCGTCCACCTCAACGGCCCCTTGCGCCAATAATCGGCGCGCTTCCTTTTTGCTGGGAGCCATGTTGGCGGCGACCAACAAATCCACGATCCGGTGAGTACCGCGGAATGTTCGAAATTCTGGAATATCTTCGGGAATTTCATTTTTCGAAAATACGCGCCTGAATTCGGCAGCGGCATTTTCTGCCGCGCTTTCGCCATAGAACTGGGAGGTGATTGTTCGGGCCAATAGCTCTTTGGCCTCCCGCGGATGGATCTCTTTTAATTTCGCGGGATCCAGTTCCGTGAGGAGTTCCGCGTATTTCGTCATTAAGGCATCGGGGATCGACATGAGTTTGCCGAATTGGTCTTTCGCCGTATCATTGAAAGCCACATAGTTGGCATAGGATTTCGACATTTTCCGAACTCCGTCGAGGCCCTCGAGCAGCGGCATCATCATGACGACTTGAGGTTCTTGATGATAATCGACTTGCATTTCCCGGCCCATCAGTAGATTAAATTTCTGATCGGTGCCGCCCAATTCCACGTCGGACTGAACGGCTACGGAATCGTATCCTTGGAGGATCGGATAGCTCAGCTCAAGGAGCGAGATAGGCCGACCTCCTTCGTACCGCTCGGCAAAATCCGCGCGCTGAAGCAACTGAGCCACCGAAGCCCGACGCTGAAGATCGAGCAGGCCCTGGATTCCCAGGGCATTGAGCCAGGCGCTATTGAAACGCACGTGCGTCTTCTCTTTATCCAATACGCGAAATACTTGATCCTGGTAGGTTTTTGCATGTTCCCACACTTGTTGGGGCTGAAGGGGTGGCCGAGTTGCCGATTGCCCTGAGGGATCGCCAATGCGCGCCGTGAAATCACCGATGATGAATTCCACTTGGTGCCCTAAGTCCTGGAAGGCGCGTAGCTTGCGTAAAACGACCAGGTGCCCCAAGTGAAGATCAGCGGCGGTAGGATCGACGCCCAACTTGATCCGCAAAGGTCGGTCCTTTCCTAATTTGTCCTTGAGGTCCTCTTCCGAAATAATTTCCGCGCAACCGCGCGCAATTTTCTGCCAATGTTCCGTCGATATACCCATTGCTTAATCCTCTAGTGTCGAATCAGTTCCCACTACGCTTAGTCGATTGCGTGTCATGGAAATCCGAGTCCCTCCGACATTATAAGTGAGGATGCGCCCGCCCTTGCCCTTAATCTCGTTAACTCCATTTCCAAGCTGAATGACGCGCTCGAGCGGCCTTTTTAACAACTCTGCGACGAGATCTTTAACGCATCCTGCTTCTGAAGCTCGCATAATGAGTGCCGAGCCACCCGAGTAGGCAACGATTTTTCCTTTTAATCCACTGACTTCTACGCGCGCGCTATCTCCGGCGGCCACAATACAATTTCGCACGGATCGCGCGATTGCAACGGCTCCAATTCGCACATTTCCGCGCATATCGGGCGGAATAAGGTCGCGAAGGGCATCCCACTGCCCGAGATCCGTCCAAAAAGGCAAAGCCCCCTTAATACCCAGGACCTGAATCTGCCTTTTTGGGTCGTGAACCAGAGGAGCTGCAATGGCGTAGTCGATTGTATTGTCGACTTCGCGGCTAGGATCGGAAGGATGGGAGATCTTCGCTGGAAAACGTTCGTAGAGCTTGCGGGCTTTAGACAAATTGCCTTTTCTTATTTCGGAACTGATTTCTTGATACGTAGTGAACATCGCGGGTTGGAGCTCTCGGAGGGCCTGCTCCGCCACCGCCAAACGGAAGAAAAACATTCCGGAATTCCAGTACCACCCGCCTTCCTGAATCATTCCTTCCACCCTCTCGAGCGTCGGCTTTTCTTCAAACTCGATCACCGGACTGGCTCCCCGAAATCCGCGCCCACCCTTGCTATCCATACGAAAACATCCAAACCCGCACCATCTCTCAGGAGAACTTGATGGGCGAACGCTCAGCATCGCCAACGCCGCCTGGTCGTGCACGCTCGATATTGCTAGTGCAACACCCATTCGAAAAGCCTGGAGGTCTTTGATGACATGATCGCTCGTGATTACCGCTAAGACCGCCTCAGGGCTCCTGAGGCCAATGTGCGCCATTGCCCAAAGAATCGCCGGCCACGTACCTCGACGCGCCGGATCCACCAAAAATTGACTTGACGGCAGGCCGAGTTGCCTGCTCATTGGCAAGACAAGGTGTTTCGTCGCCAGGACCAAGACATTTTGAGGCCTTAGAAATTCCGCATGGGGTCCCCGCTTTTGGATCTTCACCATCCGATCTAAAGATTGCTGCAGCAATGTTCGTCCGCTACCGGTGAAATCG
>JBBSDO010000012.1:0-25413 GCA_038241515.1 Elusimicrobiota bacterium
CGATCCTCCGAAACCGCCGGTTGCGCCCACGCCGCCCGTCGTCAGCCCGACCCCCACCGTCACGACGAGCGCGCCGGGCAAGAGCGAAAAGATGGCGGTCAACGTCGACGAGGACATCATCAAGGCGTGCAATCTCAAGTTCGAGAACATCGAGGACGCGCCGAAGTTCGACTACGACTCGGAGTCGCTCACGCAGGGCGAGAAGACCGTGCTCGAGGCGATCGCGAAGTGCCTCACGACGGGCCCGCTCAAGATCGATACGGTAAGTCGCAACGTCAATACTTACTTCGTGACCTATGACCTGGCTCCACTGGCAAATCCCCAGATGACCTTGGGTGTTCAAATCGCTTCCGTAACCTTCGTCGGGGTTTCGGTCCCGAATATTTCGTCGGGCACGAACTTGCCGGCGAGTTCGCGGCTGCGCACCATCATTCCCAGCCCGCAAGTGTTACGGGTCGACAAGGAATACTATTTCTCGAACGCGACTGGAAATTACCCGCTACCCCGACTCTTGGCACCCGTCCAGCCACCTGACAACTCGATCACGTTGGACACTGCCAATGGTTTACCGGCAGCCGGCTTGCTCGTGCTGGACTCCGAGGTCATCAGTTATCAGAGCATTACCTCGAATGTTTTGAACAATGTGTCACGCTGCGCGTCAGGGTCCTGCAATGCCCTGACGCCGCCGTCCCATAGCACGACAACTCTCGTAAACAATCTACTTCAACCCAATTACGTTGGCGTCAGTTACACTCAGGGCAATCGTAACGTCGCGATGATGAAATTGACGCTTTCCGACGAAACGAACTTCAATATTCGTTGGTTCTCGATGGACCTCGGTCGCGTGGTCCCCGGCGGCCTCACTGGCTCCGATGCCGACCTCACGACACTCCGAGTGTACGACGGGTCCTCGTTTGTGCGCACTCCCGCGGGTGATACCGGCATCAACAACAATCAAATGGGTGCGGGCGTGATGCAATTTGGAAACGCCCATATTACGGTCAACGACCCCACCACCGGATCGCCGGGATATGTCTTAATCAGCACCACTCCGCGGACCTTCTGGGTTGCTGCCGACATCAATCAATCGGCCGCCGCGAACGATGTGGTCGCATTGAGCGCGATCACCAAGGACGCCTTCACAATTGGGGCCTTGACCCCCGGCGACGGCATCCATTCGGTGGATCCTGTGACGTTCCCGATGCAGACTGGAGCGCACATCGTGGGGGCGACGATCGACAGCATGACTGTGACCTTCACGGACGTGCTGCCGACCACCGTTCAACAAAATCAGGATAACGTGGCGGTCGCGAAACTGAATGTCAAAGCCAGTGCCAATACCGTGATTTGGCAAGGACTGACGGTCCGGCGCACCGGGGCGAATCCCGACGATAGCGATATCACGCACGTTAACGTGTGGAAGGATATCAATGACAACGGGTTGTTCGATGACGGAAACCCCGCTCCCGTAAGTCTCTTATCGCAACCCGTAGGAGTCAATGCCAGCAGTCTCCAGGTCGCTGTGTCGTCGTCCTTCCCCTCGGGTCCTGGTGTCTTATTCGTCGGCAGCGAGCTCATCCGCTTCACGGCCAATGACGGAATTGGCTTGTTTACCGGTTTGACGCGTGGATTCTTAGGAACAACGGCAGCGACCCATGCTCAAAGCGTGCGCGTTTACGGAGTCGTCAACGATACCGTAGTGGGGGACAATCTCGTTAAACCGGGGCTCGTGACGAATGGGACGAACAACTTTAGCAACGGGACTGCCTCCATGACCTTTGTAACCCCCCAGATCGTGCCGAACGTCGCCGACCGATTCACGGGAGTCAATTACTTTGTGACCTACGACGTCAACGCGTTCGCGCCGGTGTACCGCGATCTCAATAACAACGGGACTCAGGATAGCGGTGAACAGGTCTCCGCAGGTGCGGTCATCAGCGGATTGGCTTCCTTTAATGTGCTCAGCCCGAAGATCGTGGTCTTGGCGAACGTGCCTCCGTTGACGACGAAAAATGCCGCCTTCTCCGAATATCCCGATTCCGTCCTCTTCACGCCGGACGACTCCGGTACGCCGCTCGCGGCAACTCAAGGCGATGTGAATGTCCCGGTCTTGAAATTCGTCCTGAAAACACCCATCTCATTCACTCGGTTTAGCACCCTTAAGGTCGCTCGTGTGGGTCAGGGCTCGATTCAGACGCAAGGATCGAACGATGATATCGCTAAAATCAAACTCTACCGCGATAGCAATTTTGACGGACTTTTAGAGGCTGACCAGGATCTTCTCATCGGCACCGCCACCTTCGTCACACCTGATGTGACGGGAAATGCCCCGAAGACGACGACCATCACGTTGTTCAAGTCGGAAACGTTGAACCCGACTGGCCAAACTTATTTCCTGGCCTACGATATCTCGGATGTCGCGACCTCGAATAACAGCGAGTCCATCGGTATCCAAGATCCCGGATGGTTTGGCGGATCCTTCGTCCCAGCAGGCGTAGATACGATGCGGCCGGATAACCTGCCGCACAACGGCCGGCCCGTGAGCATCAGTCCGTTGCTGGTCAGAATTGTGGGGACTTCGATCGCACCACAGTCCGTTTTGCAGGGTCAGAAACAGGTTCCTTTATTAGCCCTTACAGTGACACCCAGCATCAATCACGTGGTCATCAGTACCTTAACCCTAACCCAGACCGGGACCATTACCTCGTCCGTGGGTGTCTCGCCCAACCGGCGCGGCGACGGGGACTTCGAGAAACTGTCCATTTACTTGGATACGAAAGGAACAGGGGTCTTTGACACGACCGATCCGCGGGTGGGCGCCTTGAATTGGAGAACCCAGTTCATCGGCGGGAACGCGGTCATTCCCTTAAGCGTGCCCGTGACCTTTAACACCTCGGGCGGCACGCTCTTCATCGTCGCCGATATCGGATCGGTCGATGGTTCGGGCACGTCCACTCAGGATCACTTGGCCGGTATCGAGCTATCGTCCGCCTCGGCCATGTCCTTCCAGCCGTCGACAGCTTTACAGGACCCCAACAACGTCTATCCTGTGCAGAGTAAAATTGTTCCGATCTTCAACCTTCAAACGGTCGAAATCTCGACGATCTCCGTCCGACCGGACCTGACGCTGTCGACGGGATCACCGGTGAAGGGGACCTATTATCAAGACGCATGGGTCAACCGACAAGACCAAGTCCAAGTGCATTGGTTGACAACCCCAGAAAATCCCGGCCCAACGTATAGCTTGTCCTACCAACTTGCGATCAGCGGATCGAGCGATACGACACGAACTCCGACCGTATTGAATTGGGTGACTTTCAGAACGCCTCCGCCGGTCACCTTAACAGGCCTCGGCCTCAGCGATGGCGGTGTCTACTACGTTTTCGTGCGCACGCTAACGACGGTCGGCGGCTTGGGCTTGCCGCCCTCGCCGATTGCGGTCGCCACAATCCGCGTAGATACCACAAAGCCATCAGCGCCAGAAGGATTTATTAACCTCCCGAAGAGCGCGGTCGGAGGCGTCCTAACGATCCAATGGCCGAACGCCAAGGCGCCTGGACCTTCGGGGCTCTTCAACTACAAAGTACGGCAATTCGTAGACGGGAATCCCGTCCCGATCGAGATCTTGATGACCTCCACCGCTTCGTTTACCTTTGGAGGAAACATAGGAGGCTCGGCTCCGATGGCTCATTCTCTGGCGTTCGGTGCCGTGCAGGTGGTCCGATCTCCCAGCGGACCGACGGTCCCCTTATTCTTCCTCAATGGAGAGACGGGCGCAGCGCGACCGACAGGCCACTTCTACCGTTATCAGATTCAAACCATCAATGGAGCCGGCTCCGCCAGCGAATGGTCGGCTCTTTCCGACACGATCGACACCGGCTTACCGACGGAGATTATCACGCAAGTCTCGAACTATCCCAACCCGGTAGACACCCGAAAAGGCGGCATAGAGGGTCGAACCTTAATTACCTACTTGCTCGCGAGCGACGCTGACGTGGAAATTACTGTCTACGATCTCTTGGGCTATCGCGTCATGCATTGGAGTTTCCCGGGTGGACAAAACGGTGGCAAACAAGGTCCGAACACCGTTCCACCGGGCGGTTGGGATGGGACCAATGAAGCGGGTCAAAAGGTTTCTAAAGGCGGCTACCTGGCCCAAATCAAGGTCAGCGGCGGCGCGGGCTCCTCTACAGTGATCCGCAAGATCGGGGTCATACACTAACTAACCATTTTCATAGAAATGGCATTTGGAATTCTCCAGAAAGCTTAACAGGGACCCCAAAAATCCAACCTAAAAATCGGATCGATTCTTCGCTGCCCGTTCATCAGAGAAAGCGGCCCAACCTTCCTTAACGCCCGGACAATAAGATGGCGAATAATCGCGCAGATCTTATACTAGACACGCAGTTGTTGTACGGGGCGTAACAAACGATAAAGGCAAAGTCCTCACCAGACGTCGGGTGAGCGGTTGAGCAGTCAGCGACCGAGCGTAAGCTGGCGACGCAAAGCCACCTGACCTACAAGCTTGCTCTTAAGCTAGGGTTCGAGGGGTTACCGAAACACTTGAACCTATTGCAGACGACTCATCGTCGACGGAAGTGCACATTCTCTGGGACCCTGGAGACTGTGCGCTTTTTTATTGTCTCCTCGGCGCTCATAGCGAGCGGAGTGGAGTCGGTCTACGCAACCTCCACGGGAGGACAAGTCGGTCAGTTCATGTCCTATGGCGCGGGAGCGCGAAGCATGGCCATGGGAGCGGCCTTTGTGGGAGTGGCCGACGACGCCAGCGCTACCTATTGGAATCCCGCCGGTCTCTCCCAAATTACCCGCAAAGAAATCACCCTTTTGAAAACGACCCTATTCGCCGATACGACTTACGACTTCTATTCATTCGTGCGGCCCTCCAAAAAGGGCGGGAGTGCCTGGGGCATCAGCCTTGCCAAACTGGGGAGCGCGGGTTTCGAACGCGTTGACGCCACTGTTGACCCGAATACCCAAACCTTTACCAACGTGCAAAAGACGGGGACATTTGCGGTGCAAGAGCAGGCCATGAGCTTCTCCTATGGCCGCAAAGTTGTGGACCACGTCTCTATCGGCACGGCGCTTCGCCAGATTACGCGCAGTGTGGATACGTCTTCGGATTCCTCGATGGTGGCTGACTTAGGTGCACTGCTCGACGTCAAAGACGGTCGACGACGCCTCGGTTTCACCATCCGTAATGTCTATTCCAAGATTTCGGGAGATACCAGTGACGTCAATCCCCTTGTATTCCGGCTTGGCGTTTCCGACCAATATTTTAAGAAGCGACTTTTACTGGCTTTGGATCTCGATAAAAACCTTCAAGCCAATACCGGCCTGCACGTGGGCGGCGAGTTCGGTTTCACCAAGAAGTTTAAGGGCCGCTTTGGAATCCAGTATGACCAGGGGGAAGGACTTCGAGAAACTGATGTCGGATTCGGATATACGATTAAATCGGTTTCCCTTGATTACGCACTGGGTCTTCAAAAACTCGGCACCTCCACTCATATGGGCCTCACGTGGCGTTTCGGCCGATCTGTTTTGGAACGGCGTGAAGAAAGCGTGCACCAAATCGTCCAGAAGGCCTATAAAGCGGCCCAGGCCGGAAACTTCCTCGTGGTTCAAGAGAACCTCCAGGCCGCTCTAGACGTGGACCCCACGGACAAGAATGTTCAGCAGCTCGTCGAGAAATTCCAGAAGGTTGTCGCCGCGGTACCCAGCGCGACGGGCAACGACGAAAGCGCTACCATGACTCGCAAAGGCGTCTTAGCCTACGTCAATGGAAACCTGAAAGACACCGTCGGAGCCCTCCGCCAGGCCTATTACAAGGATCCTCGAAACGAAAAACTTCTGTCGCTCTTAAATAAAATCGAGGCCGAAGCCGGAATGGACAAGACGGATGCCCCTCGCGGACCGGAACTCTTCACCCCTGTCGATCAGAAAGTGTTTGATGCCCGCCAAGCTATTTTGGAAGGAAAGTACGATGTCGCCATAAAGAAATGCCAGGACATTTTAGATCTCAATCCAAACGACATGACAGCGCTAAAGATCATGGGCTCGGCCTTCTTCCTATTAGATGATCATACGCGCGCCCGAAAGCTTTGGAGCCATGTCCTCGAAATCGATCCCAATGACAAAGAAATTCCAGAGTTCCTCAAACAACTACGAGCCGAATAACGGGTGACCGAGTCCGACTCGGGCAAACAATACATCTATAGACCTAAACGATAACTCCTCTAGAAACCAGTACGTTTTGCCGTTTTGAGCGCTAAACGCCTACGAAGCCTATGGGTGTAAATAAAGCCTTGAACTAGCCAAATAACGGACTAAACTTGGTGAGCCAACAAGGCATATTGCGATGACTTTCTCAGACCGTTTTAAATCTGTATTAAGGAAGACCGACCTTTCGGCCGAAAATACGAAAGAGAATAACTCTGCTTTTCAATCCTCACCAACCCTTCAGGAGATCCATCTGTTAATTTCTGAAGAGCAAAAGGAAGGAGGGGCGAGACTAGAAGGTATCGAGAAAGAAATTCAGGCCATCCGAACGGCTCTCGATAAATCCGAACTGGCTGCTAAAACACAGCGCGAAACCCACCAGCAAGCGCTCCAGGTACTTCAACAGGACGCGACCCAGGAGTTGAAATTCCTAGAACGAAAGCTTGAAGAGGATGCCGCATCCTGGACACGCCAGATCACGGAAAGAGAAAAAGCCCTCGAGCACATGACACGTGAAGGGGAATCTGCCCACCTGGAGAAAAAGCAGTCTTTTCAAAAACAAACCGATAATCGTGAACAAGCTCTTCGTCAAGCGGAAGATGAACTCAAAGAATATGACCTAAAGCTTGCCAATGAGCGCCTCCGGTGGCGCGAAGCCACTCAGGCAAAAGACAACGAACTGCTTGCTCTCAAACAAGAATTAGCACGCCGAGAATCGTTACTCCAGACCGAACTTCAGGAACAAGACTCCCAACGCCGAGCCGCCCAAGAACTCTGGACGACACGCTGCAGAGAGTTGGAGCGCCAATGGATTGAAAAACGAAAATTGTGGGAAAACTCGATCAAGGCTAAAGAGGAAGACCGGGTTCGGGCCCAGACAACGTTCCACGAACGCCAGGTCACTTGGCAACTCGAGCAAGAGCGCCGCCTTCAGGATATGACCCGGCGACAAGAGCACGCCGCAGAAAAGGTCGCGGCCATGAAGGACCATCTCCTCAAAGAAAAACAGATTTGGGAGGAATTAACTCAATCGAGAGAAGAACAAGTCGGTCAGCTGAAGGTCCATCTGCTTCTTTCAGAAACAGAGGCTAAGACCCAATTGGAAAAGGCGCAGAAGCATTTGCATGAAACGCTTTCGGCCGCAGCAAAACAAGTGCAATCAATTCAGCAGCAGATGCAGAGCGAACAGGACACTTGGAAGCAAACGCTAGAACAAAAGCAATCCGAATCCGCGAAAACCGAGGAAGAGATCCGGTCCAAACTCCGCCAGATAAAATCCAATTTTTCTGAACGGCTTTCCGGGCTCACCTCGCAAAAGAATGAACTCCACGAACAGGTTCGATTGCTGGAAGAACAGTACACTGCCGCGCGGCTTCAACACGATGGCCGGCTGACCCAACTCCGTGAAGAACAAACGACCCTTCAGGTTTCCGCGGCCCAGCGCGTTGACGATATTAAAAATCGCTTCGACAATGAAAGTCAGTCCCTTCAAAACCAAATTCTCTTGCTGGAGACTCAGAAGGTGACGGGAGAGAAGGATCTAGAGACCCTTCGTCCCAAATGGCAAGAGCAACTCAACGAGGGGGATCAGGCTCTCAAAGCCGTTCAAGCGTCCCTCGCACCGCAAGAGGCCGAACTTAAAAAACAGCTCTTCGCTGAAGAAGAATCATTCTCTAGGCAAGTCGAAGCGCTCAGTTCTCGGTATCGCGCGCTTGAGCGGGATTTGGTCAAAGTTCATGAAAACACGGAACGCGCTGAGAAGGAACATACGGCGGCGATGGAAGGGTTGCAGAATGACACGCGCCAAAAGGAAGAGGAACTCCAGAAGCGCGCTGGGGAGCAAGGTGAGCGACTGACGAAGCGTCTCAATGAACGGCGCACAGCGCTCGAGGCTTTCCTGGTAATGAAAACAAATGAAGCGGCCAGGATTCAGGGGACCCTTAAAGCCAAAGAAAAAGAGCGCGCCGACGCGTCCCTCCGTTTGGCCCATCTGCCCGAAATTTTCGAGCAAACGCTCGTAGAAAAAAGAGAAGCAGCCAAAAGAGAGTCAGACCTCGTGAAGGCGAAGTTAACCACGTTGCAAAAAACATTGGCTGAAGCCCGAGAGCAGTCGAAAGCGATCCTGCAGACCAAAGCCACCCAGCTGGGCAACTTGCGGCAGACCCTCGAGATGAAGCAGCGCCAAATGGCTAGCGATTTTCATTCACGAGAGCAGATTCTGGAATCTGAACGCGCCGCCACCGAAAAACAGCTAAGTGCGGCACAAGCGGAAATGGACCGCGTCCGAGCTCACTGGCAGGTTGAAATCGATAAGAAGGAGCACCAAGCTGCGGAGTTGGAGGCTGAACTTCATAGACAAGAGGTCGCGAATCAAGAGCGACTCGTTAAGCAACAAAGCAGTTTGGACGAAAAGCTTGCGCCTTTGAACGCTGAGCGTGAAGCGCTGCAATCCACACTTTCACAAGACCTCGCCGCACACACCGCGCAGATCGAGGCGCTCGAGATTCAAGCACGCGATTGTAAAAACGCCTATTTACTCCTATTGGAGAATTCAAAAGCGGAGCAGACGGCACTAGCGGCAAGCTATCGGCAAAAACGAGCCGAGTGGAAAGCGAAAATCGATGCCCTCCGATCCGAGCAGGAAGGAGTCGAGGCAGCAGCCCAAAAGGTGTCCTCAGACACCGACAAACAATTAGCGAAGTTAGAAGCGCAGATTCGTCAGCAGACGATCACTCACGAAACCCGCCGACGCGATTTGGTTTCACAGTCCTCAGCGAAAGCCCTGACGCTTCAGGATCAGGTTAAACGTCTCCAAGACGAGTTAGGCGCTGCCCAGGTCACCTTCCCCAAAGAGCTCGAGGATCGTGAAGAGGCCATCGTTCACCTAAACCAGCAGCTGTCCCAGGCCGAAGGCCGGCACCGCCGGCTCATTGCCCGATTTGACAAAGCGTCCCATTCGCTGGAACGCGCAGCAAAACGCAAGGAAGCCGCTCTCCAGCAAACGCTTGCCAAAGTAAAGGAAACTTACTCTGGGCAGCTGTCGACAAAAGAAGCCGAACTCGCCTCGCTCCAAGCCGAACTTTCTTCCAAAGAAAGTGAGCGCCAGGGCGAGCTTGATCGTTTGGCCAAACAATTTGCAGAGGAGCGTTTTCAGCTTGAGAAGACAAAAGACGAATTCACCTGGAAACTCAAGGATCACAAAGAAGTCTCCGATCGCCAGCTTGCAGGTCGTCAAAAAGAGTTGCAGACCCTCGAAACAGAACTCAAACGGCTTAACGCAAAGAGAGACGAACAAGTCGCCCAGAGAGCAGCCGCCTTTGCTTCCGAGAAAGCCCGCTGCCGCGCTTCACTCGCAGCCCTCCAGAATCAACTTGAACAAGATCGAAAGAGCCATGAAAGCGCCGTCTCCGCCAAAGAGAAAGAGTTGCACCAAATCAACGCCCAATCAAAAAATCGATTAAAGATCCTCGCAGTCGAATATGAACAAAAAGTGAATTCCTGGCGGGGCACAAACGAAGCGCTTAGGGCTCTGATTGAGAATCTCAAAACGGAGTGGGTTCAAGCTCAAAACCACTGGGAAATAATCAGAAAAGAGAAGACCGACGAAGTCTCCGCCATCCGGCAGGAAGTCGCCGAAGGGGAATTACGTTTGGAGAAGGAACTCAAGGCGCTCGAGGAGAGCAATGAGAAGGAACGCCAGACGCTCTCCAATCAACTTCGGCACCGAGAATCCGAGATCAGGCAGGCTCAAGACGACTTGAATCGTCGTATCGCGGAGAAGGAAGAGGAAATAGTGCAAGCCACAGAAGCAATCTCTCAAAAAGAATCGCAAGCGGAGGACGAATGGCAGCGTGCTCTGAACGAGTGGCAAACGAACAAACTGGCGCTGCAGGAGGAGAAACAGCGGCTGGAAAACGAGTTAGTTCAGTTGCAGAGACAATCCGAAGTGGAACTGCGCGGCCTTCAAGAAAACACGGTTAAATTGAAGATGGAATTGGCCTTTAAAGAAACGCAAGCCGTTAGTCAGCGCGAACGGCTGAAAGCCCAAATCGAAAAGGATCTCGAACCTTTGCTAGGACAAATGGAACGATTGCGTTCCCAAGACGAACAGGAGCGACAAAGCTTAGAAGCCCGTCTCAAAGCCAAGGAGGAGGACATCAAGAGGGTCCGCGCACGTTTGGGATGGCGCGATAAGCGGCTCCAAGACGAAATTAAACGTCGTCAAAAAGAATTAGATGTTCTCCAACAGCAGGTGAACGCTGAAACCCAACAGTTTCGGACCCATTTCGAAACGGAACGCAAGAATCTTGAGCACATGATTCAAGAACGACGAGAAAGCCTCACAGCACTTCAGAATCAGGAAACGGTATTTAAAAGGAAAACCTCGGCTGAGCAGCGAGAGACCACTGAATCCTTGGGACAGCAACGTCTCGAACTGGAAGAAAGCGTCCGCCAGCTTCTCGGTCAGCGCGAAGCGCTGAATAAGCGTTTTAGTTCGCTGATTGAAGGTCGGGACGTCCAGCTGGTGGACTTGCAAGCCGCCATGACTGCGCGCGATCAGGAACTTGAAAACGTGCGCCAAAAAGCCAAAGCTGCGGCGGAAGACCTCCGATCGCGGCTGGAAACGGTGCGAGCGGCCGCCCGCGAAGCCGCCCTGAAACCGGGACCGAAGAGCACAAATGGCTGGACAGCTTTTGAAGAAGGAATTCGATTTTATCAAGAGAAGAACTGGGTGGCCGCAACAAAGGCGTTCGAAGCGTGTGTGCGAAAAGACCCGCGGTGGGGTCCCGGGCATCAGTATTTGGCCCTCGTCTTTCATGCGCAGGGAGATGACGTCCGCGCGATCTCTTCGGCACAGCGCGCCATGGAATACGACCCCAACAACGAGCAGCTGGGAAGCTGGATAGCGCACCTTCAAGAAACGATCCAAATGAATCGAGCCGCAAGTTAGATCAAAGGGAGACTTCTATGTCCGACGACTTTCGCGTTCCATCGCAAACCGGGCCGTCCAATTCTAGACCGGTGCCGCCACCCCCTCCGGGACGAGCGCCCGTACCGCCGCCACCCCCGCCCCCATCGCTGGGGGGTCCGGCTAATCCGATTTCAACGGTAAAATCTCCTTCAATGCCCGCTCGGACGGGCGCCCCGTCGCTCCCAGGCCAGAACCTTCCTACGGGATTTTTAACGCCAACCGGCGCTCAAAACGCTCAGCCGCCGATGTCTCCGCCTTCATCCGCACCGCGGGTGCCGGCCCTCGATTCGCGAATGCCCGATATGGAGAAGCGCTTTCGTGAACAAGAAGAGGCCCGCAAAGCAATCGAAAATCAGCTGCGCGAGATTCAAGCGGAATTAAAAGAGGAACATGAGAAAGTCGTCGTTCAAACTTTGAAAGCCAAGGACGACGAGACTTCGTCCGTACGGGTGGAACAGCAGCTCCGTGAGATGCAGGAGCGCTTACGGCGCGAAAAATACGAGCAGGAGCTGCAGGACTCTCGGGGTCGCGCGGAAAACCAACTCAAAGATCTCGAACGTCGAATCTTAGAAGAGCGCGAAACGTGGATGGCGGCTCTCAAAAACCAGATGAAAGAGCGCGAATCCGTAGAGCAGGAGGTGGAGGCCAGCCTCAATCGCCGGCTGCAAGAAGTCGAACGCCGCTTTCAGCAGGAAAAGACCGACTGGACGATCGCCTTGCGTCAAAAAGAAGACGAGCTCGCCCAAACCAAGCGCCAACTGCAGCTGAGTATTGATGAACTGCAGGAAAAGTTAGAGGAACGCAGCGAACAGATCGATACGCTTAAGCAGACCTCGGTCGACCAGCGCCGAACGTCGGACGAGGAAACTCAAGGCCGGCTACGCGCTTTGCAAACCCAGCTCGAAAATCAACTCCGCGAAAGCGGAATGGCAAAGGCCCAGGTTGCATTGATCCAAACTCAGCTGCAGCAGCTCGAAGCCCAGCACACCGAGGAACGTGCTCGCTGGCAGTCGCAAGCCTTCCAGCAGGATGCGCGCTATGAAGAAGAGCGTAAACGCTGGCTCCAGCAGCTTCAGCGCATCGAGCAAGATGAGACTGAGATTCAACGCCGCGTCGAAAACGAGTGGAAAGGGAAACTCGCCGACGTGCAATCAAGAAGCGAACTCGAACGCCAACGATTCGAGGAATCGATCCAGCGTTTGGAAGAAGAGGGGCGTTCTAAAGAACGCGCACTAGAAACACGGCGAGAAACCGAATCGAGCGCCTGGCAAGATCAAGTTCAGCGCCTCGAGCGCGAGAACCGCGAAATTCTCAAGCGATTTGAAACTCAACTAGCTGCCCGTGAAGAAGAGCTAAAACGGGAGTACGCGCACCGCGATCAAGAACGTACCCAGTATTGGGAGGGAATAGCGTCGCAAACGCGCGCTGAACGCGACTCGCTTCGAGGCATGCTTTTGCACAGAGAAGAAGAAGTATCGCGGAAGGAAATTGAAATTGCGGAGACCCAACATACCTTGGAAGTGGAACGAAGCCAGTGGCAGGCGGAAGCTGAAAAGATACGCAGGACCGCCCGCGAGGACGTGCAAGCCCGGTTGCCCGAGATGCTCAAGGCCGAGATGGCCATAAGCCGGACAAAATGGGAAGAAGATCGACTTCAAGCTATCGCCCATATTCAGCAGGCGCGGAAACAGGATGCCCAGGACCATGCCAAAGTTCTCGAGGATCTCCAGCAAAGATTCGACGCCCAGCAAGCGCATTCGGAACAGCAGCACCTGCTCGCACTCCACGAAATCGAAGAGAGACTGGAGCAGCAGCAAGAGCGCTCTGTCGTCCGGGAATCGCAGATTCAAGAATTGGAAAACAAATTGGTTGCAGAGCACAAACATTTGGAACAGCAGCACTTAGTCGCCGTCCAGCAACTAAAGCAGCAGTTGTCCCAAGCGTTAGAAGCGCAAAAGCACCTCAAGACGAAGCTGGATATGGAATTTCAGCGTGCGGAACAGGAATCCGTCGCCCAGCAAGCCCACATAACGGAGGTGCTGAACGGCAATAAGGCTTTGGAAGAAGCCCGTCAAGCCATGGCAAGTGAGCTTGCCAATCTCCAGGCGACTTTTGAGAAAGAGCATAAGCGCTGGAACGAAGAAACGACCAAAGAACGTTCTCAATGGGAACGCCAATCAAAGGAATTCTTTCATCGCATCGCTGAGGTTCAAATTAAAGAGGCCAAAGCGCGAGAAGAGTTGGAAACAAAAATCGCCGAACGCGAGTCTGCGCTTCTGGAGACCGTAGCCGAGCGGGACCGCCTGCGGGGCGAGCTCGTGTCGAAGGAAAAGGAATCAAAGATTCGCGAGTCTCAGGGGGGCGCGGAACTGGACCACTTGCGCGCCGAACTCGTGGCGAAAGAGAAAGAATCACGAGTTCGCGAGTCACAGGTTGGGGCAGAACTGAATAGCCTACGCGCCCAACTCGTGTCGAAAGAGAAAGACTTACAAGGTCATGAATCTCAGGTTGGAGCCGAGTTAGAAAATGCGCGAGGTCAGATGAAGGAATTATTCGCTCGTTCGCAGGAACTTGAGCGGATCTTAAATGTTGAAAGAGTCGAGCGCAAGAATAAGGATGAAGAGGCGGAAGTCACGGTGAAACGTTTGCGCGAAGCCTTTTCTGCCGTGAAAGCGGAAATTGTTCAGTTACAAGCCGAACGAAAAGAGAAAGAAGACCGGTGGTTGGAGAAAGAATCGGAATGGAACCGTCAGAAGGCGGCCTTTGAACAAGCGCCCAAAATCACCTCCATTGATTTTTCGTCATCGGGATCCAGCGCCGTTTCGTCCGGACCTGAAGCGACGAAGGCTCTGACCGCCATCCGTCAACAGATGCAGGAAATGCAAACGTTGCTAACGTGGCTGAGGCCGGCTAAAAAGTCCATTGCCAAAGCGGCGTAGGCAAAAGAGAGGGCATCGATTATGAGAATAATCCACGCTTCGTCAGGAACACCTATTTCGTCTCAGGGCGATGCCCCGAAACTTTCTGAGGTGCAAGCCGTCGATTGCCCTCATTCGAGTGAAGTCACAAAACTTCAAGCCCATCTGCACTCCATACAGGATGGGCTGAATGCCTGGCGCGAACAATCACAAGCCGACTATCTCCAAAAACTGGACGAAACAAAAAAGCAATGGTCGAAGCAAACGGACGAGGCGATGGCGCTTTTTAACCAATCGCTGAAGAACCTCGAAGAGCGTATGACTTCGCTAGAAGGCACACCTCGCTATTCGGAAGAACGGTTGCAGCAGCAGATCGCCTCCGGCCTACGGCTAAGCGCGGCGCAGAACCCTCACCTCCCTTCTTTAGAACCCATACGAATCTCTTTGAAAACCATCGAAGAGAGGCTTCTTCGAATGGAGCAATCTCGTGAGACCCTTGTTAAACCGGCCGAAAGTGCGCAGGTTCTGACGTCGTGGGAGCAGCAATGGAACCAAAAAGACAGCAAGCTGAAGGATCTACGGCGACAGCTGTCTCAGTTGACTTCCTTTCCTCCCCAAGCGTCTTCGGTTCGGGGAGTGCCGGAGATTCCCTTGTCGGTGGTGACCAAGCCAATTGATTCGGAGCCCGCAGAGCGACCCGTCGGAGCCAGTGAGATAAAAAAGCAAATCGTCGATCCGGGCACTTATTCCTCGTCAACAAAGGATTCGTCCTTCTTTGCTAAGTTATGGCTTTACCTTAATGAGTCCGCCATCGAAATTCCCTCTTCTTCTTTACGTTCAGACGCACCTACCCCCGCAGCAGAGGCGAAAGAAGGGAACAAACTCCACGCTTCTTAAGGACTCTCTTCATGGGTTCAGACGACGAGATGGGATTTCTTAGCTCCGTACACCGCGGCCGGACCCACATGTTTCGCGGGCTCCGGCGTGTCGATAGCCCAATTGATCCCATACCTTCTCTTAATAAGGCCCCTTTCCCTTTGCCCTCGGCGAGCGCGGAGAAACTGCGAATCATCGGCAAGGTGATGGGCGAATTGAACGCTCGAGGTAAGTTTAAGTTGCACAAAGCGCAGCGGCGAAGGATTGTTCGTTTATTAAGGACCTCTCGAGAAGAACTGCGTTGTGTGCGGGGAGGAGAGTCGCCCGCTCAGGTGGATTTTGTCGATCGTATCCATCGCTTGCATACAGAGCGCCGGCGGGCGCTTTACCAGAACTGGAATACACAATCGAAAGAACGACGGCTAAGAAGTCGTTGCCCTGGCAAGCCACCTTTCGACTTCATGGCTGCCCCCGTTACTATTCGGCCCCTTCATCGTCTAAAAAACGCCGCCCAGAAGTGGCTAATGCATCCTCTCGTTGAATTTGAATAGGGCAAACAACCAACCGAATTTAACAATTAACATTTAGTTTTTAGCACTTCGCATTTCTTCAGGACTGTTAAATGCTAACTGCTAAATGTTAATTGCTAAATTCCGTTAGCCGTCTAGCCGTTCCGCGATCCTTCCTCGCTAAGCCCCACCTCGTTTGATAAACTGATCGTCAGTGAAGCTCTTTTTTCTCCTGAACCCTTCTCGCCAAAAATTCCAGTGGGACTATCGTGAAATGGCCGGTCTCATGGCACGCCGGTTTGGCTGGAACGCGCGTTTTGGACAAACCGAGCGCGACCGGCCCCAATCCACCGAGCGCCTCATTGATCAGGCGCTGGAGGACGGCTGCAGCCGTCTCGTCATCATTGGAGGCGACGGGACCCTCCACCGGACTGTCAACCGCCTGCATGAACGGCGCCGGTTAAAATCCACCGAAGTGGCCCTCGTGCCTGCGGGGACCTGCAATGATTTTGCGCGCGCCATGGGCCTGCGGGTGAAACGCGTGGAAGAATCCTTTCGAATCGCCTGCAGCGAGAAACCGCGCGAGATCGATTTGGGGGAGATGCAAGGAGAGCTCTTCGTCAACAATGCGGGATTCGGACGCCGCAAACTTGCTACCGTTCCCGGGGCGGGCCGCCGACCCAAACCGCTGCGAACCCTGCAATCCTTCGCGCCGGTGACGCTGAAGGCCCAGTGGGATAAAGGGTCCATTAGCGGGTCGTTTTACATGGCGATGGCGTGCAACGGCCCTTACTTTTCGAAAGGCTTTTATTTTTCCAAAACGACCGTCGCCAACGATGGGATGCTGGATTGTTTTCTTTTACCAGCGATGGCAAAATGGCGATTGATTCCGCTTCTCATGATGGGTAAGCTAGGCAGACCGGTTCGCTCAAAGCACACGATCATGTTGCGCGTCTCTCAACTCAGCATCGAAGCGCAAAGTGACCTGTGGCCCCAGGCCGATGGCGAGCCGGTCCTTGCAGCGACACGTCGAGTCCACTTCGCCATTTCAAAGGAAAAGCTGCAGCTGGTCGCTTCCCATCTGCCCAGAAAGGCTACGTTGGTTCAATAAGATGGCTTTCGCATTCTTAGATATCGAGACCTCCTGGCAAAGACGCATCACCGTCATCGGCATCTATCGCGACGACTCGGGAACCGTCCAGCTCGTGGCCCCTGACATTTCCCGTCAACGTCTCATGGACGTTCTCTACGGGGTCGAACTCATCTTCACCTACAACGGCGGGCGTTTCGATCTTCCCGTGATCGCGCAGCATCTGGGGGTCGACCTGCGAAACCACCATGATCACCGGGATTTGATGCACGACTGCCACAAAAACAAACTTAAAGGCGGCCTTAAATCAGTCGAGCGCCAACTCGGAATTCATCGCGACACCAAAGGCGTCGATGGCCTCCAGGCGATGAACTTATGGGCCGCTCATCAAAAAGGCCATCCGGACGCCCTCGAAATTCTTCTGCGCTACAACCGGGAGGATTGCGAAAATCTTGAGTCCCTTGCTCGCCATTTAAAAATCCTCCCGCCGCTCCAGCCGCATCCCGCTTCTCTCGACGGTTCCTCGGAAAACAGTTAAAATCGGTTCTTCATGAAAATCGCCCAAATTCTCGCTGCCGGAAAACCCGTTTTTTCTTTCGAATTCTTTCCGCCGAAAGACGATGGCGCCGCGGCGGAGCTTATGGAGGTCGTGCGTCACCTGCAAGGGCTCCGGCCGGATTTTGTCACTGTGACGTACGGGGCGGGGGGCAGTACTCGCGCGCGCACGCTGGACCTCGTGGCGCGAATCAAAAACGAGTTGAGAATTGAAACCGTGGCGCACTTAACCTGTGTGGGCCATTCGAAAGCGGAAGTGCGAGCGATACTCTCGGACTTAGCAAGTCGAGGTATCGAAAACATTTTGGCTTTGCGGGGCGACCCACCCCGGGGAGAAGCGCAATTTATACCGCATCCGGACGGCTTCCACCATGCGAACGAACTGACGGCAGAGATCGCTTCATCAGGTCGATTTTGTATCGGAGTCGCAGGATATCCGGAAAAGCATCCAGAAGCCAATAGCCTCGAAGAAGATATCCGACAGCTAAAACGTAAAGTCGACGCGGGAGCTTCCTTCGTAACCACGCAGCTTTTCTTCCTGAATGACTTTTATTTCGAGTTTGTATCGCGCTGCCGTGTCGCCGGGATTCGTTGTCCTATTCTCCCCGGAATCATGCCCATTACAAATTGGGCACAGATTCAGCGCATAGCAAGCCTCTGCGGAGCCACCATTCCCGCCCCTCTCATCGCGGAACTGACGGACGCTCAGGCGGATGGCGAGGCCGTGGCGCGCGCCGGTATTCGCTACGCGGCCCAGCAATCCCAAGAGCTGCTTCAGCGCGGCGCACCCGGCATTCATTTTTACACGCTCAATAAATCACGTGCCACCCGTGAAATACTCGAACATCTTCGAGGCCTCCGGACACCCAGCGGTCCCGCACTGCTGAGCGACGTCTAGTTAAAGAAGGGAGCCAGATGAAAATTATCGACGGAAAAGCTCTAGCGGCTCAGATTCGCGCCGAAATACAATCCGAAGTGGCCCGATATAAAAGCGCTCACGGTACAACACCCGGGCTGGCGACGATTCTCGCAGGGGATGACCCCGCATCTCAGACCTATGTGGCCAACAAGATCAAAGCCTGCCAGGATGTCGGGATGATTTCTTTGCACTATCCTTTGCCGGCATCCACCTCAATAGAAGAGCTGAAGAACAAGGTTGTCGAATGCAATAGAGATCCCAAAGTTCATGGGATTCTGCTCCAGCTGCCCCTGCCCCACCAAGCGGATTCGACGCCCGTCCTCAATGTTATGGATCCCGCAAAGGACGCGGACGGACTTCATCCGATTAATTTAGGTCAACTCTTCGAATACAAGAATTGGTCGGAGATGGCGGCCGGCCGCTCGCCGTTATCCTGCACGCCTCACGGCGTCATCCAAATACTGCAACGCTCGAACATCGTCATATCGGGGCGGCGTGCCGTCGTTCTGGGCCGCTCAAAGCTAGTCGGCAAGCCTGTGGCGATGATGTTGCAGGCCTTAGACGCCACAGTAACGATGTGCCATTCCCGCACTCAGAATCTGGAGGCTGTTTGCCGCGAAGCGGATATCCTAGTCGCCGCCATCGGCCACGCGAGATTCGTCAAAGAAACCATGGTGAAAGAAGGGGCTGTCGTCATTGACGTGGGAATGAATCGCGCACCCGAGGGCGGCCTTTGCGGCGATGTCGATTTTGAGCGCGTGAAAACAAAGGCTTCGGCGATCACTCCCGTCCCCGGAGGGGTCGGCCCGATGACCATTGCGATGCTGCTTTTCAACACGTTGCAATTAGCGAAGAAGGCTGTTAAAAGCAGCTCATAGGAAATATCTTAATGCGCCTCCGGAAAATCCAACTGCTTTCCTCTGGTATTTTCGTCATTCCCCAGGGCTGCTGGAGAGGTGTTTTTGCCGCGTTTATTTTCATCACCGCCCCCGCCTTCGCCTTCGACAGCGTGCAACTCAAAAAAACGATTGCGGCCCCCACGGGCGTTAAGAATTTCACACCCTTCGGTCTCGCCGTCGACCCGGGGGGACGTATGTGGGTCAGCGACCCCGAGAACGACCGCCTTTTTCTTTATTCCTCCGAAGGTGAACTCGTTCAGCCCGTCGGCCGCCGAGGAGTCGGCACTGGAGAGCTACAGCAGCCCAGGGACCTGGCCGTCGATCCCGACGGCAATGTGTACGTTGCCGACAGCGGAAACCAACGGATCCAGATTTTTTCTCCTCAAGGAAAATCGCTCGGGGGCTTCGGCGAAAAAGGAACGGAAGCCGGTCAATTTCGCAGCCCGCAATTTCTGGCGATCAGCCGCGATGGCGTGGTCGCCGTCGTTGATAAAGAGTCTCCTCGCATTCAACTTTATTCCAAAGACGGGGTTTTTCTTCATTCCATTGAAACAGGTGCTTCGATCGATGGAATTGCCATCGATGCCGCGGGACACCTCTACTGCAGTCACACCAAACTCAAGCTCGTGGAACAATGGTCCGCCGCCGGCCAGTTGCTGAGGACCTATGCCGGTGCGGAAGCAGGGGTAAAACCTTTTTCAAAACCCCAGCAAATGGCGATCAGCGGAACCGGTCTTCTCTACGTCGCCGATTCGGGCGCCAATCAATTCCGTGAGTTAGATTCATTGGGACACACCTTGGGATCTTTCGGACGCTCCGGTTCGGGCGAAGGACAGTTTCGTTCACTCGACGGCCTAGCGGTGGCGGGTGACATGCTCTACCTGTCCGACGCCAAGAATCATCGTCTCTCGATATTCTCGCTTTCACGCCAAACTCCTTTGACACCTCTGACTCCCGTGGCGGTAGCCCGCGTGCAAGTCAATCGAATCGGGGGCCTGGCGACCGACGTAGATCGGCTCGCTTGGAATCCCAACGGCACGCTGAATGCTTTGTCTTTTGCCCGCAATGAACTCCTGACTTATGACGTGAACGGTTCGACCGTGGCCCGTTTAGATCTAAAGGCGGAGCTCGGCATTCGATCCCCCGCGGGAATTATCACGGCACCCACTTCTGGCGCCATTTTTATCTCTGACGCCGGGAACGATCGCGTTGTAAAACTCGATAAAAAGGGAAAGCTGCTTTTAGAATTTGGAAAGAGCGACCGCCTGTTTAAAAGCGGTCAGGGCGAGCTATCCAAACCCCAGGGAATGGCCTGCTCTCCGCAGGGGGTGCTCTTTGTGGCCGACTCCGGGAACAATCGTTTCGAAGCTTTTAATCATCAGGCCCTCTATCAATTCTCCGGAGGGGAAAAAGGGAGTGATCGCGGCCAGCTCAAAAACCCCGTGGGTATCGCCAGCGACAAGAATCGCGTGTATGTCGCCGACCCCGGAAACAAAAAAGTCGTCGTCTTCAACGGTTCAGGGCGATTTCTTTATGAGACGGGGGTATTGGGCCCCGAGACTTTGGCCGAGCCCCGCCAAATCGTAGTGGATCAGGAAGGCAATTTCTACGTGCTCGACGTCGCCCGGAGCCGGGTGGTCGCTTTCGACCCGCAAGGCGTGTACCTCGGCGGCTTTGGTGGCGTGGGCCGGGGCGAAGGATTCCTTTTCCATCCGCGCTCTTTTGCTTTAAGCGACACGGGTGATCTCTATGTCGCCGAAGAAGGTCGCGTGCAAATTTTCCACGTGGTGCTCTTACCACCGCCTCCCACCAATCTTTCCGCCTCAGCGGGAGAAGGCTATATCTCGCTCAAGTGGGATGCGGTGAAGACGCGTTTTCCGGCAAAGTACATCATTTATCGCACCTCCCCCGGCACTGAACCCCTGCGCCTCAAAGAGACGGTGGAGACGACGACAACCGATGACACGCTCCTGGCCGACAGCACCTACACCTACACCGTTGCTGCTCAATCCGTTCAAGGGGCGACAAGCGTTCCTTCGGCTCCTGCCTCCATAGCGGCCATGACCTCGACCAGCGGTCCGCGACTCGAGATTATCTCGGCACAGATCGACGACCTCTTCTCCGCCCATTACAAATATTACGGGCGACGCTCCTTGGGTCATGTCCTCGTAAAAAATAACGGCCTCTCGCCTGTTCGCAAGATCAAGCTGACTTTCGCCATTCAGGGCTACATGGACTACCCCACGGAGGTGTCGATTCCGGAGCTGCATTCCATGGAAGAAAAAGATGTTTCGCTGGTCGCGACCTTTAACAACCGCATCCTGGAAGTCACGGAAACGACACCCATCCAAGCCCAGCTCAAACTCATTTTCTACACCGGCGATAAAGAAAACTCCGTCGTCCGTCACTTGCCCTTTAAGCTCTACTCGCGAAACACCATCCGCTGGGATAATAAGGAGCGCCTCGCGGCTTGGGTCACCCCTAACGATCCACCGGTGATCGATTTTGCGCGCGGTCTTGCCGTGCCCTTTGGAGAGGCGCATCGCGGGGCTCCCTTGCCGAGCGCTTTGATCACGGCTTGGTCTCTTTTCGAAGGATTGGGAACTTACGGCATCAGCTACGCGCCGCGACCCAATAATCCTTACGACCGGGTGTCGCTCGATTCGAGCACAGTGGATACCCTGCAGTTTGCGCGCGAAACCTTAGCAAGACGCAGCGGCGATTGCGCGGATGTGGTGGTCTTGCTCGCTTCCGCTTTAGAAAGCATGACGGTTGCCACCTGCGCGCTCGACGCTCCCGGCCATCTCTTTTTAATGTTCGATACCGGCGAAACGAGTGCCAGCGCGCTGGGATTTCCAGAAAATTGGGTGGTTCTCTACGCCGGCAGTTACTGGATCCCGCTTGAAGCGACGATGGTGGGTTCCTCCTTTCTTGAAGCTTGGCGGCAGGGCGCCGAAGAATATCGCCGCTGGACCCAGCAAAGAAAGCTGACGCCCGTCGACATTCATTTGGCTTGGCGCAACTTCGAGCCGGCGACGCTGCCCGAGGTTGCCGCAGGGTCTAAACCACCGAGTCGTGAAGCGGTGGAACA
This sequence comes from Elusimicrobiota bacterium, assembly GCA_038241515.1. Lineage (GTDB taxonomy): Bacteria > Elusimicrobiota > Elusimicrobia > 2-01-FULL-59-12 > 2-01-FULL-59-12 > JBBSDO01. The sequence continues at coordinate 22,067 of JBBSDO010000012.1, forward strand.
GAAATTCTTAGCCGACTGGAAGGAGGTCGTCGAAACGCGTTGGCAAACAAGCCTTGCCGAAGCTAAAAAAGCCCAGGCGGCCTCGCCCGCTTCCGGTGAACCTTGGCTGCGCATGGGTTTCTTAGCGGTAGACTTCCGGCGCTACGAAGAGGCGCGGGACTATTTCTCGAAAGCCCGAACAGACCCCAAGACGGCCGCGGCCGCTTTTAATAACCTCGGGAACTTGGCTTTTCTCAAAGGGGACATGGCTGCGGCGGAGTCGCTGTACTCGGACGCACAGCAGAAAGATCCCTCAGACCCCCAAGTCTTCTTGAATCTGGCGCGCCTCTATATGAAACTCTCCAAACCCGATAAGGCGTCGAATGCCTTTGAGCGAGCGGTGGGGCTGGATCCCACGCTGCGGGAACAGTACCCCGACGTCTCGACCCTAGCGCCATGATAATCGGAAATAAACGAAGGGGGACTAATTCTGTTTTTCCTCTCCCTGTGGGAGAGGATGCCCGGAGGGCAGGTGAGGCGCCTCATCAGGCTTCGCCACCTTCTCCCTCGGGGAGAAGGGTGTTAAGAGTGCTCGTAGTTTTTAGCTACCTTTTCACCATTCTGAGTTTCCACTTGGCTCTCGCCAAGACGCCACTCCCCCCAAAAGCTGTAAAGGGCCCCATGGTCAACGATCTACCCGTCCCTTTTAACCTGCAGGCCGTTACTCTGAACAAAGGGGTCACCTTGACCTGGAATTGGCAGCCGCCGGAGGCGCTTCCCTCATTTAACGACTTTGGATACGAAGTCCGCAGAAACGATGGGCGCACGAGCATGGTCTCGGAAACGACTTTCGGCGATTTCGATTTGGCGTGGGGCACCTACTCCTACAAAGTGCGAGTGGTGGGTGGAGCTCGATTCAAAGGTAAACATATCAACCATGTGAGCGAGTGGTCGGAACCTGCCCAAATCATTATCAAGGTCAGCTGCACAGCGGCCCCCACGATTAGCCTTCTTGTTGAGCCCACCCGGAACAGCTATTCCCAAGTTGCGGCGCTCCGCATGCATCTAAAAGGGAATGCTCAAGTCCCGGCGGGATGCCGGTTAGGGCAAGTTCAATACCATATCGATTCGGGTACCGGCCTAAACCACGCGGGCCCTCTCCCCGTTGACCTCAAAGGCCGCTTCGATACTTTTGTCAACGCTGTAGAGCCGGAAGACGAAGTACCGGCCGGAGTGGCTACCTTTACAGTGACCGCCAGCGCCGAAGACGAGGTGGGTCCCGTCACAAGCGACGCCTTCACGATCAACATCGAACTCGGCAACAAATTCGCCCCCCGCTCTTATTAACCCTTGAAAGGAAAGGCCTAACCCCCCAAACGGGTCGTCATTTTATGGGCGTTTTCACTGATGACATTCATTATCTTGGACAAAAGAGGACGATTGGGAAAGCTTTCAACAAGGTGCTGCCCCGCGGCTGGAAGCGCGGCAGCCATCTCCCTCGAATACTCCCGGACGAGGCTGGCTTTGACTTCGATGGCCTCGGCCAAGCGATCCCAGTGGCGCGCTTGGATCCACGCTGGACGGTTCTCGCCGCCGATTTTCATGGCCATTTTCGTGGCGAGCGACGGGTAGACGGCGGTGGACAGCAAATCGTAGAAAGGCGCAAGCCGAACACCTTCCGGCGCCCGTAGAAGAGCGAGATTTTTCGCATGCGCATCGGCATTCCCGATCAGAACGTTAAAGAGGACCCACCGGAGGAGATTCCGCCGATCTTCCAAGACTCGCGTGCTTTCCTCGGACAGAACCCGGAAACAATCGGCTAAGCCAGGCCCACCCTCAGACTCGTACTTATTCTCCGGCAAGACGCCTAGCGCCTGACAAAAATCCTCTTGGTGAAGGCGTTTCACTAACCCGGAGGCGCCGACTATCCGATCGTAGCGCTCAACCAGCAAATAGGCGGCGGGGTTGTCGTGAAGTTCGACGCTCGGAACGGGCAGCCCTACGGCTGCGGCTAAACGCATGCAAAATGACTCATTCGCCGTGGAATCCTCCAGGTGCTCTATAGCCGGTTTTAGAATGTGCGTACTGGCGGAGACTCCTTCCGGTAAGAAAATTTTCCCATCTTTGAATACGACCGGCAGTTTGTTTTGGGCGCCGGCAAGCGAGAGACGAAGGCCATCCACCGCCTGCATGAGTGGACGACGCGCTAGATCTCCGAGCCATTGCTTAAATTCGGCATCCGTGACGGGCCGCAGGCGCCTATGCGTCGAGGGTTTGTGGCCTGCCGGCCACAGTGAAAAAGCTCCGGCGCATTCCCCGCCGATCGCTTCCAGAAGCGCGTAATCGTTTTTCTCGGAGATGTGCAGCCTAGCGGTTATGAGCCGCCGAACTTCCGATTCTGGAAGCAAGTTGGCAAAGAAAGGCCGGGCTTCATCGGGAGTAAAAGCCGCTGGCCGCAACGGAATGGAATGCGAAAGCGCTATAGCCTCGGGCCTTGCCAGCCAGGCAGCGTCATATTGGAAAACGAACCGGCGGCTCCCATCAAGCCAGAGGCGTCCAACGAGAACCTGCTCCGAAAAGACATCCAGAGTGGGGAACGTTCGCGGCCGGGCCATTAGGAGTTCAATCCGGAACGCCGGACCGCGTGCACTCGTATGCCGTAGCCGCGGAGGACCTGCATCACTTTGCCCAGTGCGGCAGTCGACTTGCCGTTTTCGAGCTCATTGACGAAACGGACACCGACATTGCATAGCCCCGCCGCTTCGCTCTGTGTAAGTCCCGTCTCCTGACGTACGGCGCGAAGGAATCCCCCCAGGTCGTCCGGTGTCGCTAAAAAGGCGTCCGAGGGCGCATTTTTCTTATTCACTTTACGCATAATTGTCCCGTACGGTAATATTACCCGAATTCCTCTTCGTATTCAATTGAAATAATCCCGATCGGGAATGCGAGACCTTTCAAAAGGATGGGCCTTTCAGGCCGTTTGAATTAGCCTTTATACGCATTTCCATCCAGGCTGCCGGCGATTACAATTGGAGAGTTATGCAACGTTCTTCTACGCGAAGCGTATCGCTTCTATTAATCGTTTGCCTATTTGGAAACCTTTGTCACGCTGAAGGGACTGCCGTTGCCCCAAATTATTACCGCGCAGCCCGCGACAACGTTTTTGCAAGCGCCGCTCTCATGCAGGCGTTGCAAACGGCACGCCTCTACCTCCTCAAATCTGACACTTCGAACGGCCAGGTCCAGAGGTTAGCTTCGGCGCAGTCCGATTCTCTTCCACCTGTCTCTGGTTCCGCCATTAAACCCTCTTCCGTATTTTTTTCTTGGTGGAAATCCTTGATCGATAGAATCCGACATAGAGCAGAGCC
>JBBSDO010000013.1:0-25150 GCA_038241515.1 Elusimicrobiota bacterium
AAGCAGGATTTCGACCGCGCCTTCGCGGAAGTGGATGTCATCGCCACACCCACGAGTCCCACCGCCGCTTTCAAGCGCGGCGAAAAGTCGCAAGATCCCCTCCAGATGTATCTGTCCGACATCTTTACGATTTCCTGCAACTTAGCGGGCCTCCCAGGCTTGAGCATTCCCTGCGGGTTCACCCAAAACAAGCTGCCGATCGGCTTGCAGCTTCTAGGCCGGCCTTTTGACGAGGAAACGCTGCTCGCCATCGCGCACCAATACGAGGGCCGCACCTCGTGGAACAAGCAAGCCCCCGAGTTGCGCACCCCTGTTAAGGTATAAGCATGGATCCCAAGTCCAAAACACGCTTTGAGTTTTCCTCCGGAGGAATCGTTCAAGAGAACGGAAATCTTTTGATGGTGAAAGTGCAGAATATCGAAGGGACCCAGATCTGGACTTTCCCCAAAGGACATATTGAAAAGGGCGAAAAACTCGAAGAGGCGGCCTTACGGGAGGTCGAAGAGGAAACCGGCTATCAATGCGAAATCGTTAAGCCTTTTGAACGTGCTCAGTACTGGTTTAAACGCGATGATATTTTAACGAAGAAGACCGTGAGTTGGTATCTGATGAAGCCGATAAAGAAAACGGGCACTTTTGATCCAGAAGAAATTTTGGAAACGAAGTGGGTGCCTTTTGAAGAAGCGGTGAAACTGGCCCGCTATAAGTCGGATCGCAAGATTTTGGCGAAACTGCAGGGAGCGGCTTGATGGAAAGGATCGGCGCATGAATCTAGAACCTGTCATCGGACTCGAAGTGCACGTCCAGCTCAAAACAGAGTCCAAACTGTTTTGCCGGTGTTCTACGATGTTCGGAGCCGAACCCAATACCCAAATCTGTCCGATATGCTGCGGTCACCCGGGCGTTCTACCCTTCTTAAATAAGAAGGCTATCGAGCTGCTGGTGCGAGCGGGGTTTGGAGTGGGTGGAAAGATTGCTGCGCATTCCATCTTCTCCCGCAAACAATACTTTTATCCGGATTTACCCAAGGCCTATCAAATCTCTCAGTTCGACTTGCCATTATCTCTCGGAGGAAAGGTTGAAATCCCCGATGGGAAGGGCGGCTCCCGAGCCATTCGGGTTCACCGCATTCACTTGGAAGAGGACGCTGGAAAACTGCTGCATGCCGTGGGAGCGCGCGAGCTCGATTACTCCTTAGTCGACCTGAATCGCGCCGGGATACCACTCGCCGAGTGTGTGAGCGAGCCCGATATTGCAAACCCCGAGGACGCTTATGCCTACCTGACGCAGCTCAAATCCATATTTCAGTATCTCGAGATTTCTGACTGTGATATGGAAAAGGGATCGTTGCGCTGCGACGCGAACATTTCCTTGCGCCCTGTCGGACATACGGTTTTGGGGACAAAAGCGGAAGTCAAAAATTTAAATTCGTTCAAAGCGGTGAAGGAAGCGCTCCATTATGAAATCAAACGCCAGGCGGAAGTCCTTAACACAGAGGGGCGCGTCATTCAAGAGACCCGCTTATGGGACGAACAGCAAGGCGTTACGCGGAGTATGCGCTCAAAGGAGCAAGCGCATGACTACCGCTACTTTCCCGAGCCCGATCTGATCCCGGTAGACCTCCCTCCCGCGTTCCTGGCCGAAGTCCAGTCAAAGCTACCGGAGTTGCCGCAGGCCAAAAGAAAGAGATTCATCGAAGAATTCAAGCTCTCCGAATATGACGCGACGGTTCTGATCGGGGACAAATTCTTGGGAGACTATTTTGAAAAGGCCGTAGCGTTCGCCGACAAAGAGAGTGCGAAACCCGTTTGCAATTGGATTACGACCGAGCTCTTAGGGCGTCTTAACGCGGCGCGAAAACCCATCACAGAATCTCCCGTTTCGGCAGAGGAATTGGCAAAACTGGTCGTGTTGATCCAAAAAGGCACCATTAACGGGAAGAGCGCCAAGGACGTATTCACCGATATGTTTGAAAAGGGCAGTTCAGCCGAAGAAATTGTCAAAGCCAAAGGGTTGACCGCAGTGGCGGACGAAGGCGCCATCAGCCGTTGGTGCGATGAGGCCATGAGCGAGATGCCCAAGGCGGTCTCCGAATTTAAGGGTGGAAAAGAACGCGCCATTGGATCACTGGTAGGACTCGTGATGAAAAAAAGCCAAGGCAAGGCGCCCCCCCAGCTCGTCAACCAAATCCTTCAGAAAAAGCTACTCTAAGGAATCGTCGCTTAACCTTCTTATCCGGCCCAGTTTTAGGCCTATCGACCTATACTCCTTGCCTGTAAGAGTTAACTTAGAATTCACATAAACGAAATGCTCCTGTAACATGCGACCGGTATCCTTAGCTCAGGATGATCAACCGAGCGCGCGTTCTTCTGCTAGGCGGCATTACCAGCTTTCTCTTAGGTTCGACCTTGTCGGCCCAAACGATGAATTATTCGGCGCAAGTCAAAGCCGGGGAAACGAAATATCGTTCTCCAGAGGACCTGATTGACCGCGTGCCTTTCCTGGCTGAGATTCCTCGAAGCTTCATCGTGGGCGACGGTTTCAAGATGAAAATCAGCGGACGTGAACTGCGCATCGACCATATGGCCTATCGATCGCATGCCCCGATTTCACACCGCGAGTGCCTGATTGGCCTTAGCTACACCACCCCCGTGGCTTTTTTCACTTCACGAATCGATGTCCCCTTGTTCAGTTCCAAAACGCTCGCCCTCTCCGATTGGTCGCGCAGCTCTCTAGGCGATTACGTCGTATACCTTTCTCAAAAACCCATCGAAGCAGCTTCGATCAAGTTCATCATCAGCGCCCACTTTTAATCCTCTTTTTTTTAACGACGACAAAGCTACCGGTGCTCCCTCAAATGGAGAGCGAAACCCGCTATAATAGCCTCTCTTTCCAACCTTTCCCTTTGGAGATCGGCCTATGGCGAACAAGAAGATCCCGGCTGCTGCTTCGATCGATTCTGAGCCTCGCGATACTCAAATATTTCTTAATTCCATACTCGAAAATATTCCCAACATGATCTTTGTTAAAGATGCCCAGCACCTTCGTTTCGTTCGATTCAACCGTGCCGGCGAAGAATTGCTGGGAATTCCCGCCAAAGACATGATCGGTAAAAATGATTTCGATTTCTTTCCCAGGCAGGAAGCTGATTTTTTTACGAAAAAGGATCGCGACGTGCTCAACGAGAAAAAGCTGGTCGATATTCCTGAAGAGCCTATTCACACAAAAAACAAAGGTCTGCGCTACTTGCATACGAAAAAAATTCCCATCATGGATGAACACGGGCACCCTTTATTTCTTCTTGGAATCTCGGAAGACATCACGGATCAAAAAAATACAGCAGAGGCCCTTCAAACAAGCTACGAACAGTTGGACGCGCGCGTGCAGAAACGCACGGCCGAACTCACAGCCTTGAATGAAGAACTGCGCCGCGAAGTCGAAGAACGGCGTCGGGTCGAGGAGGCCTTGCGCGAAAGCGAAGAGCGCTACCGCACGGTCCTTTCGGCCCTTAACGAAGGAGTCATCCTGATTGATCGCCATGGTCGAATCCTCGCCGCCAATCCCAGTGCGGAACGAATCTTAGGATTCTCTAAAGGACAGGTCCTTAACGCGACGGAACGCGAGTGGGGGACGGTGCAGGAGGAAGGTTCGACCTCCTTGGAAGAGTTCTTCATGGCGCGCGCGCTTCGCACAGGCGAAACCACCATCAACGCGGTGACCGGCCTCCGGCGATCGGATGGTCGGGCGATTTGGCTGATGGGCAACACCCAACCGCTGTTTCGGATAAACGAAAAAGAGCCCTACGCGGTCGTGGCCTCCTTTTTCGACATCACCGAACGTAAAGAAATGGAGGCGCAAATTACCAAATTGAATAGCGAGCTCGAACAGAAGGTCGAGCGCCGAACCGAAGAATTGACGGCGGCCAATAAAGAATTGGAGTCGTTTAGCTATTCCGTGTCGCACGATTTGCGGGCACCCTTGCGGGCGATCGAAGGATTCGCCGGAATCCTGATGGAAGATCATGCCCCGAAACTAGAGGCGGAAGCTAAGCGCCTGCTGGAGACGATCCGACAGAATGCCAAGCATATGTCTCAGTTGATTGATGATCTGCTCAATTTTGCGCGGGTGGGTCGACATCCTCTTGCGAAACAAACGATCGATCTGACCCGACTTGTCCAATCAGTCATTGAAGAAACGAGCGAACTCACCGTGAATCAGCAGGTCCTGGTTGACCTCAAGCCCTTGTCCCCCGCACTGGGTGATGAGACACTTCTGCGTCAAGTATTTCGGAACCTCCTATCGAATGCTTACAAATTCAGCCGCCTCCAGAAAAGCCCCCGGGTTGAAATTGGGTGTTCTCTGGGCGGCCCCCATCCGATCTATTATGTTCGCGATAACGGGGTGGGTTTTGATATGCAATACGCGGACAAACTTTTTGGCGTCTTTCAGCGCTTGCACAGCAAGAGCGAGTTCGAGGGGACCGGAGTGGGGCTCGCTATCGTTCAACGCATCGTTCATCGGCATGGCGGGAAAGTCTGGGGAGAAAGTTCCCCTCGCGGCGGGGCCACTTTTTACTTCACCTTGCCCTCGGTGGCGCCCTCATGACGGGGACTCTTATCGAGCTGCTTCTCGTGGAGGACAATGCGAGCGACATGGAGCTTACCGTGAGGGCTTTGCAGAAACACCATTTTGGAGACCATCTGCAGTGGGTAAAGGATGGGGCAGAGGCTCTCGATTTCGTTTTCGCGCGCGGACCCTACCTAGATCGCATCGCGGCCGTGCCCCCCAAGATGATTTTGCTTGATCTTAAGCTGCCCAAAGTGAGCGGAATGGAGGTTCTTCGAGAAATCAGAGCCAATCAGCGAACCCATTCGTGGCCAATCGTCATTTTTACCTCTTCGAAGCAGGAACGCGATGTCCGGGACGCCTATCAACTTGGGGTCAACAGCTATGTCGTGAAGCCGGTCGACTTTGATGAGTACTCTGCCACCCTCGGCGTCATAGCCCAATATTGGCTGACAACCAATCAGCAGGCCAGCCTTTAGTGCATGTCGCGCCACTACGTGATCGATGGGTTTAACCTCCTCTACGCATTGCCCGAACTCCCCACCGGCACCTGGCAGCAAAAGCGGGAAACCTTAGTCGATCTGATTCGTAAGCGACGGCCTCAAGGGAATAACCGCCTCACGTTGGTCTTTGATAGTCGCGAGGGTTCAGGCAACCGCGAGCGGCTCGGCGAGATAGAGATCGTTTATACGGCTGGAGAAACGGCCGACGACTGGATTGCGCTGAAAGTCCGCGAAGTCCAAAATCCTCGCGAGATCGTGGTCGTCACTGATGATCAGGGTATCCGCGGCCAAATTCGCGGTACCGGCGCCAAATGGATGGGCACAAAAGAATTCTGGAATACCACTCGGACTTCGGAGCCCCCCAGCACGCGAAAGAAGCCGGCTGAAGCCAATGAAATTACCGATGAGCTTAGAAAGAAGTGGCTATGACGATTTTGAGCGGGATTATTGCGGCTTGTAGTACTTAAGTGCCTCGGGCATCTCGGACTTAATCTGCTCGATGCGCTGCTGGTCGGAGGGGTGATCGGATAAGAATGCAGGAGGAGCCTTCCCTTGGCTTTCCTGCATCATGCGCTCCCAAAAAGGAACTGCCGTTTGGGGATCATAGCCCGCCTTCGCCATGAGAATCAGTCCGATGCGATCGGCTTCCGACTCTTGTCTGCGGCTATGCGGCAATTCAACCGTGATGCCATAGGCCGCGCCGATCGCCTGTTGGGCGGCGGGACTCTTTCCATCCAGGATCACCGCCAATGGCAAACTAATGAGCTCTTGATTGCTGATGCGTTCGGCACCGTGGTGGGCGAGCGCATGCGAAGTCTCGTGACCTAAAACCACCGCCAAACCTGCTTCGTCTTTTGTGAGTGGAAGAATTCCTGTGTAGACGGCGATGCGCCCCCCGGGTAAACAGAAGGCATTGACGGTCTTAGCATCGTCAATCACCGTGAACTGCCAGTCCCAGTCGGGTTTATCGGCTGCCGCGGCAATGCGCTTCCCGACTTTTTGAACCATGGCGTTTATCTGAGGATCGGTTGAAATCTTGTTCTTTGTTTTTACTTCGGTGTAGGCTTGCAAACCCATTTGGTTTTCTTGGTCTGCGGAAATGAAGTCCAGCTGCTTACGATTCGTATAGGGAACCGTGGAACAGCCTGCAAAAAGGATGGAGGCGGCCGCCAGACCAATGAGCGTATACTCTTTCATCCACCTATTCTATTAAATTTCTATTGGAACCTACCGCTATCGTCGACGTTCTTTCGAGTGAAAGGCTATAATGAAATTTCTAAGGAGGATTTATGGCAAAACGCTTAAGTGACAAAGAGATTGCTGGGAAATTGAAAGCGCTCAAGGACTGGACAATTCGGGGTCAGGAAATACGCCGCGACTACAAGTTCTCGGATTTTATTGCCGCCATGGCTTTTGTCAACCACGTGGCCCAGCAGGCGGAGTCGATGGATCACCATCCCGATATCTTGATTCAGTACAACAAAGTGAAATTGACCCTTTCGACTCACTCCGCAGGAGGACTCACGGAGTTAGATTTTAAGTTGGCGACGAAGATTGATTTTTGACCCGTTCGCAGTAATCAGATCGAAGCCGTCAGAATACGCTGAGGCCTGCCTGCCGATTGCTGCAAACTGATCGCATGTACTCCAACTCCCGCATCGAGACCTTTGAACAGTGCCCTCGGAAATATAAATTCCGCTACGTGGACAACCTGCGTATGGAAAGCGAAGGGGTGGAAGCCTTCGTTGGAAAGCGTGTTCATGAAACGCTCGAAAAGCTCTATCGCGACCTCAAACTAACAAAGCTCAATTCGCTCGAGGATTTGATGCGCTTTTATGAGTCGGAGTGGGAGAAGAATTGGCACAGCAAGGTCCATGTGGTTCGCCCTGAGGTCACACCGGGACATTACTTTGAATTGGGGCGGCAATGCCTCGCCGACTATTACAAACGCTACCATCCATTCAATCAAGGAAAGACCATCGGTCTCGAAGAACGGATTGAACTTAAAGTCCGAGAGGGCGAGAAGTCCTACGCTATTCAAGGCTATATCGACCGTCTATCGTGGGATCCTCAGTCGGAAACCTACGAAATCCACGATTACAAGACCGGAAACTACTTGCCTTCCCAAGAGGACGTTGATCAAGACCGGCAGCTCGCCCTCTACCAACTGGGAATCATGCAACGATGGCCCGACGCCAAGAATATAAAGCTCGTCTGGCACTATTTGGCCGCGGATCGCGAACTGGTATCGACTCGCTCCAGCACGGATTTGGCGATGCTCGAGCGGGAGGTCATCGAGCTGATTCAAAAGATTGAGGCGGAGACGAAGTTAGGGCGATGGGAGGTCCGCGTGAGCCGCCTCTGCGAATGGTGTGAGTATCGGCCGGTCTGTCCTGCCTATAAGCATCCCGTCTCGCTCGAGGCCGTGAGCCCGAACGAGTATCTCCAAGATTCAGGGGTGCAGCTCGTGCAGAAATATTCAGCGCTGGAAGCGCAAAAAGCGGCCCTTCAGCAGCAGATCTCAGCCATCCAGGACGAACAGATAAAAGTAGAAGAAGCGGTTTACCGCTACGCTGAAAAGGAAGGGGTTATAACGCTCGACGGACCGGGTCATCGCCTCGTGATCAAAAAGGAAGACGATTTTAGAGTGCCTCGGAAATCTGAGGATCCTTTTGCTTGGGAGCTTCTGCGTAATACCTTGAAGAATGCGGCCAAGCTGGAAGACGTGTCCACCGTCAACGCCAACATGCTTAAGTATGCGATGAAAAGAGGGCAGTGGCCGACCGACGTAATCAAGTCGATCATGGGCCTCGTCAGCGTCTCCATCAAAAAGTCGATTTCTCTAGTCAAAAAATCGTAACCTGTCCTCAGCGTGAATCGAACTGATCTCATCATTTTTGACTTAGGGCGCGTGCTTATTGACTTTGATTTCAATTATGTCATCCGCCGCTTGAAGAAGCACACGCCACTTAGTGAAAAACAAATCCACAATTACTTTATTCGAACGCCCTTGTGGGACGCCTTCGAGCGAGGCAAAGTCTCGGCCGCTGATTTTTTTCGCCGCCTTGAGAAAGATCTGAAGCTAAAGGGACTCACTTTCGAAGAATTCGCTCCCCTTTGGAACAGTATTTTTACCGAGAAACATGACACGGTCGCGATCGTCCGACAACTGCGTCGTCGATACCGGATCGCCATCTTGTCGAATGTGAACATCCTGCATTGGGAATTCGTCGTTGGGCGGCACGCCTTTATTCATTGGTTTGACCATCCCGTGGCCTCCTATGCCGTGGGATACCGGAAGCCCGACGCGGAGATTTTCCGCCTGGTGTTGCGGCAGGCGGGCATCCCGCCTCAGCGCGCGGTGTTCATCGATGACGTGCAGGCCCACGTCGACGCGGCTCGAGCCATCGGAATTCGGTCTTACCTATTTATCAACGCCCAAAAACTTCGGATGGACTTGGCGGAGATCTTGAGATGAGACCCTGGGGGGAAACGATTCAGCATCGGAGTATGGGCGAAGTGGTGTCGATCGCCTTTGCCGTGATGGTTTCAGCCTCCTTGTCCCACGCTTCGTCGTTAACCGACGAAGCTCAAACCGCGTGGTCTCACCGGGAACAGCCGGGTCAGACCGAAATGGCGATCGAGCTTTGGGATAAGGCCTTCAAAGAGAATCCGTCTCAAACGGAAATCTTGATTTTGCTAACGAAGGCGAGCGGGCGCGCGTTCCGCCACGCGAACGCTAACGATCGAAAACACTGGGCCGACGTAGCTCGGCGTTATGGCGAAACGGCCATCGCGAAAAATCCACAAAGTTCCGATGCCTACGCCCAGTACGGCGCCGCCCTCGGCCAATGGGCGCAGATGCACAAAGGAATTCATAGCGTCAAAGTTGTACGAGAGGCCATGGAGCTGCTCCGACGTTCGGTCGCGATGGATGCCAAGAATGCCCTACCCCACATGCTTCTCGCAGAGATCTTTCGACGGGCCCCCCACTGGATCACTAAGGGCGACAAGGCCAAGGCACTCGAAGAGGCGCACCTCGCAGCGCAGCTCGGAAACACTTACGCGATCAACCACTTGACTCTAGCGAGGGCGCTTCTTGACAATGGAGACAAAGAAGGGGCGATTAGTGAACTCGGCAAGATTTTAGACTTGCCCGCCCCGCCCGACGCGATTCCGGAGCATCATTCTGATCAAGAGACAGCCCGTGAACTGCTCAATAAACTGGGAGGCACGGTACAGCGCGCGAATCCTTCTACTTCCTCAACCCCCAACTGCGGATCGGACGGAATGTGCAAAGAAACTGGAGCACCATGAAAGCCCCCATTTTTGCCCGGATGATCCTCATCGGCGTAGGCCTGTGCGTGTCCGTTCGTGCTGAGGGACTTTTGCCAAAAGAAGCGGATATTTCTTCGAGCACCGTGACCAGCCACCACCCTCTATTGATCGGAGAAAAAGTCCCTGAACACCTGATCGTCCAAGACAGCAGTGGAACCAGTCGAACGCTGCTTTCCTACAAGGCCCCGCTCGAGATTATGGTTTTGGAGATCCTATCGCCCCAATGCGCGACAGATGCGTCCCTTTGGTCAGACTTGCGACGCTTCTATGAAGCCTATAAAGACTGGCATGTCGTCTTCATAGCGCTGCAATCCGATCGTGGGACCTCTCCTACGGATCTTCGACTCGTGCTCGCAACTCATGGGATAAGCGCTGCGGTGGTGCGAGACGAGTCCGGGCGGCTTCCAAAATTCCTCGGCGCTAAGGTCACTCCTGAATTGCTCTTGATTGATGAAGGCGGTATCCTGCGATACCGCGGACCCCTCCATGATGCGGTCGGTACTGCGGATAAGAAACCCCATGTGCGTTTCGCACAGGACGCCATGAACGCCATGATCGGCCACGTAGACGTCGTTCCCCAGGCCGAGCCGGGGGGACTTGTCGGATGCCCAATACAGTGAAGAGGGCCGAGGCCCGAGGCTCGAGGCCCCAGTGTGATAACAGCTCTTGGCCCTCGGCCCTCGGCCCTCGGCCCTGATGTTCCGCCTCCTCCGCTTCCTCCCCCGCCGCTGGTGGTCAATCCAAGCATGGCGAAATTGGCGCGCCTATCTCCACTGGCGGCTAGAAACCTATGGCGTATACCATCCTCAGGGAAAGGTGAATAAATCCGTCCTGCGGGCCCTCCTCAAACAGTTCCCTGCCTACTTTCGCTGGCTCGGCCAGATCGATACGATCCGAAAACGCGGCATTTGAAACGCGGTGAATGAGGAAAACCAAAATTACAGGAAGGGTTTAGACGATCTACTCGAGCATGCAAGGGATCATCAGACCCCTATAGCGGCACCCCGAAGTAGTTAGACCAAAAACGGTTTAGCGGCCGACCCGAGTAATGAGCCAGCTTTCGTGCCCCAAATGTTTCTCAATTTCTAAGAATAGATCCTGACTGGGCATCACCGTCAAATCGGTTTCTACAATGACGGATCCTTCCGGAGCGGTTGGGACCTCAAAGCAGACGCGGCAGCGTCCCGGGAATTTGGCCAGAGTCTCGCGGAGGTCTTGCAGCGTTTTCTCTTCCACATCCGGCGTGGACATGCGCACGAGAAGCTCGCTCACGTAGCTTTCGCGGGCCTGCGCCAATGGCACCATTTCTTCGACGATGATTTCGATGGGACCTTCGTCGATGCGTCGATTAATCCGTCCGGTGACCACCACCATCTCCGACGACTTTAGAAGTTGGGATACGCCCCCCGCGTAAGCTCTGGGAAAAATAACGAGGTCCACCTCGCCGTGTAAATCCTCGAACCGAGCACGGGCGTAAGGCTCTTTTTTGGCTTTTGTGACAAGCCGTCGCACACTACTGATCATCCCAGCGATTCGCACGGCGGTATCGGCGCCGGGGAGCTTATCGAGTTTGTGAGTGGAAAACATATGGAGTTCACTTTGAAAGCGGGCGAGAGGGTGACCCGAAAGATAAAAACCGAGTACTTCTTTCTCGTAGCCGAGGAGCTCGTGATCGGACCAACTGCCCGCCGCCTTGATCTCCCCAGGCGCCAGGGGTCTGTGGGCCGCCCGGCCCACTTCGTCCATTTCAAAGAGAGAACTTTGTCCCCCTTCAGCGTCCTCGCGAAATTTGGCAGAGCGCGCCATCACCTGATCAAGCGACGCCATGAGTTGAGGACGACTTTTGTTTGTCTTTTCTTTCATCAAGGTGTCCAGCGCACCGGCCTTGACGAGGGATTCGAGCACTTTGCGATTGGTTTGACGCAGGTCGATCCGTTGACACAAATCTTCGAAAGAAACGAAGGGCCCCCCACTTTTGCGGGCCTTCACGATCGACTCGACGGCCCCGGATCCGACATTTTTAACGGCTAAGAGGCCGAAACGAATGGCGCTATCCTCTGGCCTTCGGCCACCCTTTTCCAAGCTCGCCGGGGGTGGGGCGGGGGTGGGTGAGGTCTGATTTTCCTCAATCGTAAACTCACTAAACGATTTTTGCACGTCTGGCGGCAAGACCTTCAATCCCATCGACTCCGCTTCCGACAAAAAGATAACGAGCTTTGAATCTTCTTCCTTGCCGATAGCGCTGTGGCCTATTTCGCTCGTCACAATGGCGGTCATGTATTCGATGGGATAGTTAGCCTTCAAAAAGGCGGTTTGATACGAAATGAGCCCATAGGCGGTGCTGTGGGACTTATTGAACCCGTACCCGCCGAAGAAAGCGATCTGCTCGTAAACGTGCTGCGCGATCTTCTCGGGAATATTCTTAGCCACAGCACCCTTCACGAAGGCTTCGCGCTGTTTTTCCATTTCCTCAACAATCTTCTTCCCCATAGCCTTACGAAGGCCATCGGCTTGACCGGGAGTGAAGCCTCCCATGTCGGTGGCAATACGCATGACTTGCTCCTGATAAAGTATCACACCGTAAGTCTCTTTCAGGATGGGCTCTAAGATCGGGTGATCGTATTTGATCATCAACGGATTGTGTTTGCGCTTCACAAAGTCGTCGAGCATGCCGGCGCCCATCGGGCCAGGGCGATAGAGCGCGATAAGCGCGATGATGTCTTCGAAAATAGTGGGGTGCAGCTTCCGCAGCAGTTCGCGCATGCCGGTGGATTCCAATTGGAACACGCCGATCGCTTTGGCATCTTGGAGCAGCTTGAAGGTCACCTGGTCATCAAGCGGAATCGTCGTCAAGTCAAAGTCCGGTTTATGCCGGTCGCGGATGAGCCTGCAGGTATGTTGGATGACCGTGAGGGTTCGCAACCCTAGGAAGTCCATCTTCAGCATGCCTAGTTTTAAGAGTCCATCGCCGTCAAACTGCGTCGTCACGACATCCTTGGAGCCCTTGGCGAGCGGTACGTATTGGGTGAGATCGCCCTTGGCAATAACGATTCCTGCCGCGTGCACACCCGTGTGGCGTTTAAGGCCTTCCAAACGCTGCGCCGTTTGAAGCAGGCGGTCAATTTCGGGATTCTTTTTGCACTCCTGCTGCAGCTCGGGAACGTTCTTGCGCGCCATTTCGATGGTTGTTCCCAGCTCCCGCGGTATGAGTTTCGCAATCCGGTCGACTTCGGCAATCGGAAAACCCATGACTCTCCCCACGTCACGCACGACGAGCCTTGCCAGCATCGATCCGAAAGTAATAATTTGGGCGACACTTTTCTCGCCGTATTTGTTGCGCACATACTCAATAACACGCTCACGGCCTTCGTCCGAAAAGTCAATGTCGAGGTCCGGCATGCTCCGCCGATCGGGATTAAGAAAACGTTCGAAGAGCAGCCCGTATTTGACCGGACAGATATCGGTGATGGCGAGCGCGTAAGAGACGAGCGAACCAGCGCCAGAGCCGCGTCCAGGTCCTACGGGTATCCGATTCTTTTTCGCGTAGTGGACAAAATCCCAAACGATTAGGAAGTAGGTTGAAAATCCCATCTTGCGAATGACGGAGAGTTCATACTGCAGGCGCTCGTGGTACTTGGCTTCAGCGGCGCCGTAACGTTGCTTGAGACCTTCCAGACAGAGGCGTTCTAAAAGAGCGTCCGCCGTATCGCCTTCCGGCACTTCATAATGAGGCAAAAGCATCTGATCCAGGCGAATTTCGACGTTGCAGCGTTCGGCAATTTCCACAGAACGGCGAACGGCATCGGGGCAGGTTTTAAACACCTCATACATCTCTCCGGCTGATTTGTAATAAAACTCCTCTGCGTTAAACTTGAGTCGGTTGGGTTCAACGATGGTGGAACCGGTTCCAATGCAGAGGAGGGCATCATGAGCGGGCGCATCGGTTTTCTTCAAATAGTGGCAGTCGTTCGTGACGACAAGGGGAACCCCAGTTTTCTTTGAGAGCTCGAGTAATTTGTCATTCTGACGTCTCTGATCGGCTAGCCCATGGTCCATGAGCTCCAAATAATAGTTCTCCTTGCCAAAAAGTCCCTGATACGTTTCAACAATCTGAAGCGCTTCTTTTTCACGATCCGCCAGCAGCGCCTGCGCCAACTCGCCTTTGAGGCAACCCGAGAGTACGATAAGACCTTTTCCGTACTTGGCTAAAACCTCTTTATCAACGCGCGGTTTATAGTAGTAGCCTTCGAGAAAGCCAATCGAAACGAGCTGAATTAGATTTTGATAGCCCTCATTGTCTCGGGCCAGGACAGTGAAATGATAGAAGGCGTCTTCCTGACCGCGTTGCGACGAACGGTCGAGACGCGACTTGGGCGCCAAGTACATTTCGCAGCCGATAATCGGTTTCACACCCACCGCTTTAGCGGCTTGGTAAAACTCGATCGCGCCGTAAAGATTCCCGTGATCGGTGAGCGCGAGCGCCGGCATTTTCATCGAGGCCACCATTTTTAGCAGCTCGCCGGGTTTCCCCTTTTCGTCCGTCAGCCGAGCAGCGCCGTCCAGAAGGGAATACTCAGAATGGGAATGCAGGTGAACAAATTCGGTACGTTCCATAGAATGTTTTTTAGGGAGATACGGCTTGGGCGAGGGCTATTATAACAACAAGTGGAGATTAAGAACGCTGAGACGGCGTTTGCTGGCGGGGAAGCTCGCTACCCTGCAAGAGAGCGAGCACAATTTCAAAGTCGGATATGAGTCCGACGAGCTTTTGATCGCGATCCACCACCGGCAAGCGCTGGCAGTTCTGAGATTGGAGCACGGAGGCGGCTTCTAAAAGGGATTGGTCTTGACCCACCCACCGCACGTGCGAATTCATAACGTCTGCCGCCAAAATGAGTTTTTCTTGAGATCGGTCAAGACCCGCAAACGATAGGTCAAAAAGGGAGGCCAATTGACCCTTGTCCTCTAGCGCACTAAAATCGCGTAGAAGTTCATAGTACCGCGGCAAAAACACGTCGATTAAATCCTCGACCGTGATTAATCCCACGACGCGCTGCGCGGCGTCGATGACGGGCAGTGTATCAATGTGGTTCTGAATAAACTTCTGGATGACATCTTGAAGCGTCCCGTTTTGAGGGAGAGACACGACAGCCCGACGCATGACATCGCGGATTTTCATGGAGGGTTAGGCGACCTTTGCGTTGAATCGGTTCATGGCTGTCTCTATTCCTTCGCTGTCGATCACTCGGACAGCTTCTGCGGCGCGCGCGATCATCTCGTCCACGGACGGTTTCTCTAGCGCACTGAATTTTTTAAGGACAAAATCTGCTGGATCCTGGCCGTCCGGCACGGGGCCTATCCCCATTCTCAAACGGGGAACCTCGGAAGTTCCCATCGACTGGAGAATAGAATCGAGGCCGTTGTGACCCCCCGAAGACCCCTTCAGGCGGATGCGCAAGACGCCTAGAGGGATAGAGAAATCATCGCAAACCACAAGAATGTCCCCGGGAATTAGACCCTTCTTTCGAGCTAGAGTAGAAACTTCCAGGCCGGTGCTGTTCATAAAAACCGAAGGCCTAAACGCTAAGAGCCGCGCCGGCGGTTTTTCTTGAAGAGCGTCGAGCACGCGGTAGCCCAAATTATGCCGGGTGCGCTCATAGTGGCTTCCGGGATTGCCCAAGCCTACCACCCATTTGATTGGCAGGCTATTTTCCTTCGGGCTTCTTAGTCTCGGCCTTGGCTGCGGCCGGTTTGGCTCCCGCTGCCGCTGCTCCTGCTGCAGGCTTAGCGCCTGCTGCCGCCTCTTCGCCTTCTTCGATCTTGCCTTTCTTAATCACTTCAGGCTCAGTGCCCGTCGCCACTCCAGCCGCCGCGGGGGTGGGCTCCTCAAGAATCGTCGGCGCCACGATGTTCAATATGACACTCTCGGCGTCGATTAACGATTCCACACCTGCTGGCAAATTCAACTCTTTAGCCTTCACGCCTTGATTGATCTGAAGATTGCTGACGTCCACGTCGATGGCCGCAGGAATTTCTGTCGGGAGACACTTCACGCGGATTTCGCGCACGACGTGTTCCAGGACGCCGCCGCCCACTTTCACTCCAGGCGCCTCGCCTTTGACATGGATCGGAACGGCCGTCTCAATCTTCTTCTTGAGAGACACGCGGTGAAAATCCACATGCCAGATGGCTCGCGTAATCGGATGACGCTGAATCTCCTTGAGAAGAACGGGATGCGAGGCCTCGTTAATTTCGAGGGTGATCAAGGCATTGCGCCCGCCTTCTGAGCGAAGAACCCCTTGCAGACTTTTTTCCTCGACTGTAAGGATGACCGGCGCGCCATCATCGCCATAGGCGACGCCTGGGATGCGGCCTTGTCGGCGCATTTCTTTCACGCCCCCCTTCGTTGTCAGTTTTCGCTTTTCCGCCTTCAATACGATGTTTTTCATCAGAATCTCCCGTTTACTCGTTCCTTTTCGACAGGACTAGCGGCGATGAACTCATCCGCCGCTTGTCCCGTTCGCTTATTCCTTTTCGACGGGGCTAGCGGCGATGAACTCATCCGCCGCTTCTCCCTTTACACAAATAATTGGCTGACGGATTCATCATCATGAATCCGTTTGATGGCTTCCGCCAAAAGGGGGGCGACCGAAAGCACTTTGACTTTCGTTGTCGCTTTCCCATTCAACGGGATGGAGTTGGAAATCATGAGTTCTTCGATGGGCGACGCGTTCAGCCGTTCGATCGCCGGGCCTGACAAAACGCCGTGAGAGCACGCGGCAAACACCCTTTTGGCTCCGAATTTCTTCAGCGCTTCTGCATCTTTGCAGAGCGTCCCCGCCGTGTCCACAATGTCATCCAAAAGGATAGCGGTCTTGCCTTCGACTTCTCCGATGACGTTCATGACATCCGCGACGTTAGCGCGAGGTCGCCGTTTATCCACGATGGCCAGATCCGCATCCAAACGCTTGGCAAAAGCCCGCGCGCGCTCTACGCCACCCGCGTCGGGCGAAACGACTACCACTTCCTGCAGATTCTTCTTCCGGATGTACTCCAAGAATACGGGCATCGCATAGAGATGATCGACAGGAATGTCGAAAAAACCTTGGATCTGGCCCGCGTGGAGATCCATGGACAAGACTCGATCTGCTCCCGCCGCAGTAATCAAATTGGCGACGAGCTTTGCCGTGATGGGCACGCGGGGTTCCGCTTTGCGATCTTGCCTGCCATATCCATAGTAGGGGATTACCAATGTGATGCGGCGGGCTGAGGCTCGGGCCAAAGCATCCACCATGATCAAAAGTTCCATGACGTGATCGTTGACTGGTGGGCTTGTAGGCTGAACCACAAAGGTATCGGCCCCTCGCACATTCTCCAATATTTTTACCTGCAGCTCGCCGTCGGAGAAGCGGCCGACTTCCGCTTTTCCAAGAGGAATTTTCAAACACTTGCATATCTCTTCAGCGAGCGCTGGATTGGAATTGCCGGTAAAGACTTTTAGCTCAGCCATGCTTTTTGCCTTTATTTCTTTCTCTAAAGTGTTTAGCCCATTTATCTTTGGCCACTTGACGGGAACGCGCAACCGCTAAAGCGTTCGGTGGCACGTCCTCTGTAATGGTGGAACCGGCCGCGATGATGGCGCCTTCGCCTACTCGTACGGGCGCTACGAGATTTGTGTTCGACCCGACGAAGACCCCGTCAGCCAGTACGGTTTGTGATTTCGAGAATCCATCGTAGTTGCAGGTAATCGTGCCCGCTCCTACGTTCACATCCTTGCCAATGGTTGCATCGCCGATATAGGTCAAATGATTTACCTTTGAGCCTTTGCCGACGGTCGATTTCTTCACTTCGACAAAGTTTCCGATCCGTGCGTTTTCTTCAATGACGGTCCCGGGACGCAGGCGTGAAAAAGGGCCGACACGCGCTCCCGCTTTGACGACCGCGTTTTCAAGAATCGTATAGGGACCGATCTCGCAGCCGGATTCGATTTGTGATGCCCCCTGAATGATGGTTCCAGGCCAAATCCGGCAATCCGCCGACAGTCTCGCTTCGGAGTCAATATAGGTCGTCTCAGGATCGATGATGGTGACGCCTTCGATCATCCAGTGCTCGAGCACGCGTTTGCGCATGATCGCCTCCGCTCGGGCGAGGTCCATCCGGTTGTTGACACCGTGCGTCTCATTGACGTCTGCGACCTGCATGACCCCCACCCGCTGGCGGAGTTCCCTAAGAAGCGCAACGGCGTCCGTTAAATAGAATTCATGCTTCGCATTGTTCGGCTTAAGCCTTGGGAGTACCTCAAGTAAGAATCCAATATCCCAGCACGCCACACCGGAATTGACGAGCGTTATCGCCCGCTGCTCTAGGGTGGCGTCCTTGTCTTCGACGATTCGCTCAAGCGATCCGTCAGCATTGGTGAGCATTCGGCCATAGCCGGATGGATCAATGAGGTCCATAGCAAGGAATGTCGCCGCATCGCCCGAGAGGGAGTGGTGATCGACGAGGCGCCGTAATGTGACGGGGTTGAGAAGGGGCGTATCTCCATAAACCACGAGGAGGGATCCTTTTTTGCCTCTGAGCCAGTGGCGGGCCTGCAGTACAGCGTGTCCGCTTCCTTTGGGTTGCTCTTGAACTACGTAGGTGAGTTTTTTCCACCCTCTTCCGAGGAGAGCCTCTTTCACCTGTTCCCGACCATGCCCGAGCACGACTCCGATTTCCCTGGGCAGCAACCGTTGGGAAGCACGAAGGACATGTTCGAGGAGGGGAGTCCCCGTGACCGGGTGTAATACCTTCGGCAGCACCGATTTCATCCGGGTGCCCTGGCCTGCGGCGAGTACCAAAATAAAGAGAGGTTTCACCGTTTCACCTCCGCTAAAAACAATTTTGGGTTTAGGGCTTTCCCGTTGGCGGCGCGGATCTCAAAATGCAAAACGGGTTCGGTCCATTCGTCTGATTCGCCGGCCGTGCCTACAATATCTCCCGCCAGTACCTCTTGCATGGACCTGACTTTGAGTGAATTTAAATGCACGTAGCGCGTGCTCATTCGGTCGGCATGGCGAACGATGACCAAGTGACTCTGGTCCGTTTTGTCCGCTCGACTGGCATATGCTTTCGAAAATCCGGCAAAAAGCACTTGCCCTGACCGGGCGACTCGAACAGGTGTACCCGGAGCGGTCGCGAAGTCGACGCCCTCGTGCATTTCCATTTTAGTTTTCGTGGGATCAGTGGGTACCGGTCGCTTACCAAAGGGTGAGACGACCTTCACCTTGCCTTTCCCCACCGGCGATAAAAAGGGCTCAACGACCTCCGCGGTCGCCGACGAGACCGCAACACCCCCGATAGAGGAAACCTGGACTGAATAGGGTTGATCCACCGATGCAAAAAGAAGACCTGGAACGCTCATACATGGAAGAACCGCGAGACTCGTAAAAAGACTCAGTTTCATAGGCCGCATTGCCAACACTCTAGGATAGACATAAAAAAGCCCCGACAAAGGGGCCTTCTTCAAAGGGTTATTGTATTACGTCGGAACCCTGCTTCGCAACCGCCCGAAAGGAGGCAAGCCAGACAAAGAGTCGTTTGAGCCCGAATGCGATAAAAGCTAAAATTCTGCCCACAGGCCAACCGACTGCATCCCTACTTCATTCGCAGGGCTGACTGCCGGAAATGATTCGACTTTATGCATCGCTGTCAGGCTGGCGAGCGAGTGCAGCGAGTCGAACCATTCCCGGATGGTGTAATGGTAACACATCGCCCTTTGGAGGCGGTATTCTAGGTTCGAATCCTAGTCCGGGAGGACTTCGACTCGCCTGTCGGCGGTTCGGCTGAGCTCACCGTCGAAGACTCGCTCAGTCCGAGCCAGCTGACAGGCGAGACGAAGTCTCCTGAGCGACCCTGAGCCCTTCGACGTTGCTCAGGACGAAGGGGAGTCGAAGGAGTTCATCGGCCAACGGCGTCCGTGAATAATTTCCCGCTAATTTTATCTAAGTGGTATGGACTGCTGGTATGTCTATATCTTGGAATGTGCCGATGGGTCTCTATACACCGGCATGACAAATGACATTCAACGTCGCGTAGATGAACACTTGACGCGGCGAGGTGGTCATTACACGGAAACTGTCGGAGCAATCCGATTACTTTGGAATGAGGCGCACCCTGACAAATACTCAGCCGCCAAACGTGAACGCCAACTCAAAGGCTGGACCCGCCGGAAGAAGTTGGCTTTGATCAGCGGTGATATAGCTTTGTTGAAGAGACTATGATGGCTTCTCTATCGAATCGATGAAACGATTCTCCATTTTCTTGTCCCTCCTGCATTTCGATCTGCCCTATCCTCAACCCGTGGGCAATGTGCTGACGCCCCAGTTCGTCACTCCATGACGTGGAAAACCTTCAAGCACGACGAGCGAAGCCAGTTGGAATCTTGTCCAATTAGGGGAGCCGTATACCGTTGAGCGTGCGGCGTCATCTATTCGGGTCGGCTGAGCGTCGCCTCAATGACGATAGAGAGAACGAACGTGGGTCAGCATGCAGGGATCGGAAATGATCATCTCTATTACTCGGTTGCATCTCCGGTCTCTTCGATATTTGCCGTCGTTTCTTTGGCACGTCTTCACGAGCATTCGGCAGGTCACCGGGTCGCCCGGATTTCTTGGCGGCAAGTTGTTTGTGGAAACAAGCTTGGCGTTTTGGACTATGACGCAATGGGCGAACAAGCAGGCGATGCAGTCTTATCGAAACTCAGGCGCGCATAAAGTTGCAATGCCTTTGCTTTTCCGGTGGTGCGATGAGGCCGCGCTGGTCACCTGGGAGACGCAGGGTCCCGGCGACGGTCTATCGTGGGATGACGCGCACTGTAAGATGATCGAAAAAGGGCATTTCGTCCCGGTGCTGCGGCCTTCTTTAATGCATCAGAAAAAGGAAATACCACCCCTCGGCCATTCCCCTATCGAATACATTCTCAAGCCAACGAAAAGATGACGGCGGAGTGGGTATTCCTGCATCAGGCGATAGAAGCCATTTGCGAAACTTGTCCCAGACGGGAGGATATTTGAGCGATCAGCAAACCGACCGCACAATTCATCCATGTCACCCCAGGCCTCAGGTAGAGGCCCGAGGGCACCTACGCCGGGCCAAATGTCGGCCTTGAAAAACTGGGCTTCGAATATGCGGGTGATTTGGATTTCGTTAGAGTTTTTTTTCGCCCGTGACGTTTTCAGTGGGGTTGAATGAAGTGGACAGGTATATTATAGCGATGCCCCGGACGAAACGCCGAGTTGTCGTAAACGATCGCATGCAGAAAAATTATGCCTACGACTGCACGGAACAGGTGGGGCGCCATTTTGCGCCGGAGTTCCTCCCTGAGTTAACCCCGAAAGAAATGCTTCGTTTGGGAGTTTTCGGAGGCAAGTACATGACGGACTGTCAAAAAGAATTTCCCGCCGATTGGTTTACGAAAGCCAAACTGTGCTCAGTTCACCCGGATCCTACGCTCAATTGTTTCGGGGTGAACGCGTCACAGCCCCTTTCGGTTTGGCGCGAGAACGGCTGGATCCGTCCGCAGGATCCGCGCGGATGGTTTCAGTGGTATTGTCGCTACTACATGGGGAGACGAACCGAGGATGATGAGCGCCAGATCAGGCGCTGGAGAGCGATGCGCCGCCATATTGCCCAAATCAAACTGAATTGTCCACCCCAACGATGGGACTGCCGTCCCAAGCAGCGACAGGCTCTGCTGCATTGGGCATACGATGCGCGAAAGCTTTAAAAGAAGAACTCTTTACTTCCGGGTCCCCCGTTCACTTGTAAACTAGCCGCCTTGCTGGTTGTGAAGTTCTGTGATCAAGATTTTTGCGGCCTGAACCGCCCTTCGCGCATGGGTTGGAAAATCGTGTTCTTTCCCATGCATCATGCTTGCCATTAGAATGGACGCCACAATTGCCAATTCACCTTCATTCATAGGAGGGGCTCCTTAGGTTGGATTTGCTATTTAAAGTTATAGCGTTTTTGAAGCAGCCGAGCAAGAAACTCGATTCAGAGATCCTGACGTATGAGCGTCTCTAGTTCAGCGCGAGCTTCGGTGAGATTTTGTAGGCAGGTTATTCTTTTCTTTTCTAGTCGGGCATCGTGCACCCCTCGTACGACTCTCAGGAGGTGATTCACATGCCTCGCCGTCACTTCGGGGCTTCCTGCCGGAGTTTCGTCTCCTTCCGGCGAACAAATGATCGGTAAGCTTTTTTTGTCGGCGGAAGCTAAGACATGACGCGGTATCGTCTCCATAGCTCGGCTCATCGCCTCTGACCAATCGCGTAAAGCGACGCCCGATAAACCAGGTCGCAGACGGTCGGCCACGGCAAACCATTGCAAATCGCCCGTTCGAATATTGGTCAGCACATACGACCAGCCGTCCTTTGACGAATATAATTCGCGCGCGACCGTTCTCGGGCCCTCTTTCTGAATTGCTTTTAAGAGGGGGTCAGAATTGATCCACGAAGCCGGATCCATGCTCGCCC
This sequence comes from Elusimicrobiota bacterium, assembly GCA_038241515.1. Taxonomy (GTDB): domain Bacteria; phylum Elusimicrobiota; class Elusimicrobia; order 2-01-FULL-59-12; family 2-01-FULL-59-12; genus JBBSDO01. The sequence continues at coordinate 21,920 of JBBSDO010000013.1, forward strand.
GCGCCGTGGCTGCCAAGAGGACTAAAAGACCTAAGAAAAGGAGTTTTCTCATCGTCCTAGTGAGACGTATCAGGAGCCCTAGACGTTACATCAAAAACGTGCTTCGAGTTTTAACGTGTAAATTTGATCGATATAGCTCTTGGTGTCGACGTTGGATCGGTTAACCAAATAGGAGTAGATTCCGATAAGTCGAACCGTAGGGTAGAAAGCGTAACTCGGCTTTAAAGTGACTCCGAAGGTTTTTTCATGACGTTTTGCGCCAAATCGGTCGTCGTAATGATCGTAAGGTTTATCTGTATAGCTGCCGAGACAAACCGTTCTAATTTTGTTCGTCCAGTATTGCGTCCAACCTACCTCTGTCGAATGAGATTGGTAGGAATATATGGGCTCTTCTGCGGAATTCTTTCGGTAGTAATAGGAGGCAAAGATCGTCTGGCGGTGCCGAAAGGTGTGCGATAACTCGAGATATCCGGAGTTGGCGTGGCTGTTTTTACCCAAGGTAAAAATATAGTTGTCTTTGCGAAAAACGTAACCGAAGCGCATCCTAGAGCGCCGATGCCTCCAGCGGAGACCGGAATGATAGCTTTGATCGTCGGTGACGAGGCCGGTTTCGTCAGCATACCAATTTGCTTCTGTTCCCAGATCGAGCGCCCACCGTCGAGTCATCCAATAATCGAAAGCACCGTAGAGCTGATGGTCATAGAAACTGAATCCCGGATTGTTTTGATAGTCGAATCGCTCGTAGCTATATTCAAAAAACGGCTTAAAGCGGCGGCTCCAATCCGGCGCGTACGAAGCCCCCGCTTCGGTATGTAGAGCAGTATCAGCGATCTTTTTATTGCTGTTGATGGTCGAATTAATCAATAAATGATTGATATTACGATCGAAAATCACCCCAGGCGCTGCGTAAACCTCCCAGTGCTTTGGAAATAGTGGTCCCGGGAGACTCGCCACGGAGTTCAGGGTCAAGACACGGTTAGGAGAGGAGTCGACTTCCGGGTCGGGCAAGTCGGCGTGAGCAAGGCCCGCGCTCAAGGCCACAATTAAAAATGCAAGTATCTTTTGCATCAAGAGTTTTAGTGTGACAAGTTCACTTCGTTTTTTGGGTAGGACTCGCCTTGTTCGCCCGGGTGGTGTTTCTCATCCGACTCGCCTTCTGACTCGGGATCGGGCGCGGAGCGACTCCCCGGTGAGTCATTGATATCGTCATTTCCCGGAGCGTTGTTGGAGGTATTCATAAGCGGGCGCGCCGCTACCTCAGGCACCTCTAAAGCCGCTTGAGCAGAGTGCACAAGATCAATGGAATTCGACCATCGCATCCATTGATTTTTCTCCGTCTCGGGAATTTCGCTGATTAGCGGATCCACAGAGGTCACTTTGAGTTCAGCTTGCTGTCCTGATCGAATCGTTGAAGTTCCTACCGTCACCTGTCCCTCGATGACGGATATTTTCGTTGCAGCCGAAGGATCCACTTGAATAAAGAGACTGGACCCGGGTTCCATCATAAAGGAACCTTGGGGAGTCTTTAACAGGAGCTTTGACCCTTTGAATTTCGATGGATCCGTTTTTACGAGCACATGACCAAATTGAACACGTGTTATCGCATCGAATCGTTCTGGTGCCGAGGCCAGCTTATCGAATACCACGGACGAATGCTCCCGAATACGTAAAAGGGCCGCATCTCTTAATAAGATATCCGCTTCGGAAGAAGCATTCGTTCGAACTTCATCCCCCACCCGCGGCCTCGTGCGTCCGACGTTGGCTAAACCATTCTGGCCGTTCCTCGAACTTTTACTGAGGAATACCACCCACTCGCCTGAACCGGCCGGTTGGGAACGCGCTAAAGAAACAAAGGCCCCCAACCCCAAATAGACAAAACTGGCGACCGTGAAAGTATGCAATACGGATGTTCGAATCGAGAGAAGCCGCCTCATCGAATGACGGCTACCTTTCCGCGGACACGCTTTCCATCGAAGTCATTCGAAAGGAATAGATAATAGCCGGAGGCCACATTTTCTCCTTGGTCATTTTTAAGATCCCAGGTTGCAACACCGTTGGTGGCCTTCACCGTCCTGACCCAGTGTCCAGAGAGCGTGAAGATCTTCACTTCGGCCTCAGACTGTAGGTTGTCGAAGGTGACCAGGGGAATTTGCCCAACGATCGCCTTCCAAGGATTTGGAAACACGCGCGGATCCCCCCCAGGGCTTGCTGCGTCCGAAACGATGAATTGAAGAGGGCCTGCACTGCCCCCTCCTGGGGCGGGAGTAAAGACCGATATATAGGCCGTCTTTTCGTCTCTCACGTCACTTGCTGGGATCAGCGCTCGTAAACGATTTGCGCTCAAAAAAGTCGTCCGCCGTGGTGTACCGTTCCAATACACTTGAGATCCTTGAATAAAATTGTTCCCTAGCACGACAAGGCTGAAATCAGGGATTCCAGGCCGGACAAGCTCGGGATCTAAAAAAGCAAGTGCTGGAGCGGGATTGATGGACGCGGCGGGCGGTCCACCGGGGCCGATACTAGGGGGTGGCGGCGGAGGCGGAGGGACAGGAGGAACAATAACTGTGAAAGAAGACGGGACAATCGGCCCCACTCGATTAGAAGCCGGACTTTCCTTCCCGTTAGCGAGTACGGTAACGATGAAATAGTAACTGCTACCGTTAATAAGGGGTGAAATGGTAGCGGCATTCGTATTAGTCGAGACGACTATCCCTTTTCCTACCACGACCGGAAAGGTCGCGTAGTAAACGTTGTAGGAATTCCCTTGGATGAAATCCCACTTCAAAAGCACTTTCCGGTCTCCCGGTGTAGCCTGTAAATTCTTGGGTGCCAGCGGAGGCGGACCTACGTTCGGCCGGCCGGCCAAGTTTCCGCTGTCGTCAACCGCTCGACAAGAAATTTGGCCACCATCGCGGGGAGTAAATGAAAATGTCCAGTTGTCGCGTCCTTCTGCGCGGAACCAAGTTTTACCCCCGTTCAAGGAAACTATCACGCCACCCACCCGGCCCCCTCCAAAATCCTGCGCGGTGCCGCTTACGGAAACAGGTTGGCCTGCAACCGCTACGGGAGGATTGGGCGATGTCACCGTGCAAGACGGCGGCGTTAAATCCGTTGAAGCGCTGGCTGGAACCAGATCCGGCTGTAGTGTTCCGGGCTGAACGTTCATATCCGCGAAAACGTTGACCGTCGCTTGTTCGATATCGCGAACGGGAGGCGAACGGTTCCCTTTGT
>JBBSDO010000014.1:0-24538 GCA_038241515.1 Elusimicrobiota bacterium
CTTCGACGTAGCGAGCGACGATTTCCGGCCGAAAGTAACCTCGACCCAAAGCTTGTTTTGATAAGAGCGTCTCGCGCAAATAAGTTCTTAGAGGACCGCGAAACCAGTCACTGATCGGCACGCCAAAGCCCTGTTTGCCGCGTTTTTGTATGGAGACGGGTAATTCTTTTGCGTAGGTTTCCTTAAGAATTTTCTTGCTGAAATTCAGGGGCTGATACTTCCATCCCACCGGCCAACGCGCGACTTCTTCAGCCAGAATATGATCTAGAAAAGGAGATCGCGCTTCCAAAGAATTGGCCATCGATGCCACATCTGTTTTGACCATCAGACAGTCGGGAAGATAGTGATTGAGGTCCAGATACATGAGCCGGTCCAGTAGGGCGGTGGGTGCGTACCGGTTCAACGTTTCTTCGAAAATAGCATTGCTGCTAGTTTTTTGGGCCTCGAACGCGGCATAGTGATCAGACGTCCACAGTTCCTTGAGTTCTTCCGCATGAAAATAGTCCAGCGTCCGAAGGTACTGTCGGAGTGGCGGAAGGGAGCCCACTTCCAACAAGCGTCGTACCCGCCAAGGCCAGTCGATCGATCTCTGAGACGACGGCAGACGCTCGCCCAGCCGTCGAAGAGACCGGCGAACTGCCGCTGGAATCCCGTTCCAGAATTGCATGACCCACATGGCTCGGTAACGGAGGTATCCTGCAAACAGTTCGTCTCCCCCATCTCCGGTTAAAGCCACCGTGACATGCTGCCGGGTCTGCTGGGCTAAATAATACGAGGGAAGGGCGCTTGAATCCGCGAAGGGTTCCGAATAATGCCAGGCCAATTTGGGCAGAACATCGGTGAGTTGCGGCTTGACGACGAATTCGTGGTGTTCCGTTTGATAACGCTCAGCGACCGCGCGGGCGTAGGGGAGCTCTGAATAGGCAGCCTCGTTAAACCCAATCGAGAACGTCTTGATCGGCCGCGACGAGTGTTGAGCCATAATCGCCACGATGATACTCGAATCGATGCCTCCCGATAGGTAAGCGCCGAGCGGCACGTCAGAAATCATTCTTAGCTGTACCGATTCCAATAGGCGCGCGCGAAGTCTTTCCTTGGCTTCCCCGTACGAAATCGATGGCTTCGGCTCATACTTTAAATCCCAGTAGCGCTGCGTGCGCACTCCCTCTTTTTGCGACCAGACCATAGTGTGGGCCGCCGGCAGCTTCGAAATTCCCTGATAAATCGTTTTCGGGGACGGGATGTATTGGACGCTCAAATACAGATGGATTGCATGGGTATCGATTGAGCGTGGACATTCGGGATGTTGCAGCAAAGCCCTTAATTCGGAGGCAAAGACGAGATCGCCGCGCGGCGTCAAAAAATAATTGAAGGGTTTCTTCCCGAAACGGTCCCTGGCGGCGAAGAGGGTCCGTTTTTTCGTATCCCAGATGGCAAAGGCGAACATGCCCCGGAGCTTTCGCACGCAGGCCTCGCCCAAATCCTCATATAGGTGGAGGATGACTTCCGTGTCGCACTGGGTTTTAAAACGGTGCCGTCCCGTGGCTTCGAGATCGTTGCGCAGAGCCTGGTAGTTGTATATCTCGCCGTTGAACACGATCCATAGCGAGTCGTCTTCGTTGGACATGGGTTGATGCCCGCTGCTCAGGTCGATGATCGATAATCTCTGGAATCCAAGCCCTGCGCCATCAATCGCCTGATAGCCTTCATCATCGGGACCGCGATGGCGCATCGTCCGGGCCATTCTTTGAAGGAGTGGCACAGAGACCGGTTCTTGATGGGTATTAACGATGCCGCAAATTCCGCACATGACTTTGTATATCCTGCCTTTCCGTACAAGAGTTCGTTGGCCTCTTGTCAGCGGTTCGCCTGATAGTATGGCAGAACTGCCTCACATTGAAAACGGAAAAGTCGCGAAAGCTCTCCATAATGCGTCGATTTGTATTGTTCCAAAAAAAAGATAGGATCTGTCGCCCCTCCAAGCTGGGCAATAGGTGCAGTCCGAATGATATTCAATAAATTATCGAAACGTTTCTCCGCGACTGGGCCATCGTGCCAGGCCTGACCCTAACTACCCCATCGTTCTACCCTTTTCAATGCTTCGTTCCGACCGACTGTCATTTTCCCATACAGAAGAAGCTGTCCTTCGGCTTCCGAACCGCTATCGACCTTATGGTTAAACGGGATTGGGCAAGCGCATGATTTATGTTGTGGGTTCGGGTGCGGCCGGCGTCGCTTGCGCTTCCGCTTTGCTGGATCGCGGCCGCGAGGTGACGATATTGGACGTCGGGCTCGTCCTGGAGCCCGAAATCGAGCGCCAGGTCGAAGCGCTGGCCGGCAAACCTCGAGGAACCTGGAGTGAAAACGACTTGCGCTTCATGAAGGCGGGTACTCAAACCAGTACCGCCGGACTCGCGATCAAGCGCGTATTTGGATCCGATTTTACCTATCGCGGTACCGAAAAGGATCTCCCGTTGCGTATGGTCGGCGTAGCGACCCGGCCTTCCTTTGCTCGCGGCGGACTCACCACCGCTTGGGGCGGAGCCGTCCTTCCTTTTCATGACGACGATATCGCCGATTGGCCTGTGCGTTTGAAGGACCTTGAACCGCACTACCGGGCCGTCCTGCAGCTCATGCCTTTTTCGGCTGCGCATGACGATCTCGAGGAACCATTTCCCCTCTACACCGACCGGCCGCTTGGCCTCGACCCCAGCCGTCAGTTACGGGCGCTTCTCAGCGATCTCTCGGACGGACGCCAAACCTTATCGGCGAACGGTATTCGGTTCGGTTCGTCGCGCCTGGCCGTCCAGGGCCGCGACGGGGCAAAAAAGTCCGGCTGCATTTATTGCGGCCAATGTATGTACGGCTGTCCCTTCGGCTACATCTACAGCGCCGCGCAAACCTTGCAGCGGCTCCTATCGCGGCCGGGGTTCCACTACCAAGATCAGTTCGTCGTTAAGCGGGTTACGGAGTCCGATGCAGGGGTGACGCTCTCGGTGCGCGACTTGAGGCGAAATGAATCGCTTACGATCACGGCCGATCGGGTCTATTTGGCGGCCGGGGTTTTGTCAACGAGCCGGCTTCTCATGGCCTCCATGGACCTCTACGATAGCCCTGTCCCCATGGTGAGCAGCCAACATTTTCTTTTGCCCTGGTTGCGTTACCGTGGAACACCCAACGTCGCCGGCGAACCGCTTCATACGCTCGCTCAGGCATTTATCGAAATTCAAGATCGCGACATTTCTCCGGAGTTCATCCATCTGCAGGTGTACGGTTACAGCGACTTGTACCCGAGGACTTTAAGCGGCCTTTCTTGGGGCCTTCTGGATCGGATGAGCGGGTTACGTGACGTGCTTTTATCGCGACTCTTGATTATCCAGGGATATTTGCATTCGAAACATTCCTCACAGATCCGCTTAACCTTGCGGCGTGCACAAGGCGACACCGAACCGGTTCTTGAAGTGGCGAGCGAGCCACGCCCTTTAGCGGCTGCCATGCTACGCCGACTGGGACATAAGCTGTTCCACTTAAGGTCCGTCTTCCGAGCTCTTCCGATCACACCGGCGATGGATCTTTCCGCGCCCGGATACGGCTTTCATAACGGCGGGACCTTCCCGATGGCGTTGAATGCCGGACCCGGGCAATCGGACACATCCGGCCGGCCTTATGGCTTTCGACGCCTTCATGTGGTCGACGGGACCGTCTTGCCAAGTATCCCAGCGACGACGATCACCTTTAGCATCATGGCCAACGCGCACCGCATCGGGAGCCTGGATGTCTAGCGTGGCCGTCACTGGCGCCTCAGGGTACGTCGGTTCGCGTTTAGCCGAGCGGTTCGAAGCCAGCGGAGTGCAGGTTTATCGATTGAGCCGTGAATTGGCCCCCGGGCGTGCGTCCGATACCTGGGTATCTTTCACGTTGGGCCAAACGCTGGATCCCTCTCTTTTTTCCAAACGAGGAATTAAAACCCTCATTCACTCCGCGTACGCGTTTTCCGCCGCGACCTGGGAAGAAATCGACCGAATCAACGTGGAAGGGTCGCGTGCTTTGATCCGGGCTGCGCAAGCCGGCGGCGTCGAGCGAATCATCCTAATTTCGACGCTCAGCGCTTTTGAGGGGTGTTTGTCCCTGTATGGAAAGGCTAAGCTCCTCATCGAAAAGGACGTTTTAACAGCCGGCGGCTGCGTCGTCCGCTCCGGCCTCGTATTCGGAGACTCTCCCGGCGGAATGCTTGGCCGGATATTGAGTCAAGCTAAGTCAGGAGCCTGGGTGCCGGTTCTCCACCACCCCGCGCCACTCTATTTAACGCATGAAGCCGATCTTTGCGAATGGGTTTATCGACTCGCCACGTCGTCTTGGCCCCCCCAGCGGCGCTTGTTCATCGCTGCTGGACAAAAACCCTGGACACTCAGACAAATCGTTCACGAATTGACCGGAGCACCCAAACCGCCGGTTCATACCATTCCGGTACCATGGATTCTGGCTTGGGCCGGCCTTCGGGCGTTGGAAGGGGTGGGGATCCATTTGACGTTTAAGAGCGATAGCATTTTAAGTCTCGTCAAAAAAAATCCCGATATTGAACGGGAGGAGTTGCGACCTCCTGATCTGGTATTTCGATCGCCGTCATGACTACTCGCGATTCGAAGCACGCAGACCAAAAAACCATGAAACTATTTGTTAAATTGAGTGCGGTGCATGACTGAGGGAGGTTCGATGGGTTCGTCTCAAGGGCAGCAGGCTAACGGTCTCACGGTCGTTATTCCCGCGTTCAACGAGCAGAATGCGATCGGCGAAACGCTCGTTACGCTGAAGAAAGCGCTCGCGGGAATACGACGGCCGACGGAAATCCTCGTCGTTGACGATGGAAGTACGGATCGAACGGCGGAGGTGGCCGGCCAGCACGAAGTCCGGGTGATCCGGCATCCGATAAATAGCGGCTATGGGAGTTCGCTGCTCACCGGCATTGAAGCGGCCCAATTTAACACCATCGCCATCACGGACGCCGACGGCACCTATCCCATTGAAGTGCTGCCGGATCTCTTGGCCTTTTACGACCGAGGCTTCGACATGGCGGTCGCCGCGCGACAGGGCCAGTACTACCATTCGTCTCTTGGCAAAAATACATTGCGATTCTTTTTTCGGACGCTAGCGGAATTTACTTGCGGACGCAAGATTCCAGATATTAATAGCGGGTTCCGCATTTTTGATCGGCGACCTGTCTTGGCGCAACGTTCGGCGATCTCCACCGGCTTTTCATTCACGACGACCATAACCTTGCTCTTTATGCTTCAACTGTTCTTTGTCGGCTATATGCCAATCTCGTATAACCGGCGCGTCGGCAAGTCGAAAGTCCGTTTGTTCCGTGACAGCCTGCGCTCGCTGCAGATCATCGTGACGGCGATTGCTCAATTTAATCCGTTGAAACTGTATTTGTTATTGGGTCTCGTCAATGTTATCGGGACCGGTTTAGTCGCAGTCCTGTTCCATTGCTTGCATTGGCAGCCTCTGTCCATCTGGTTGGGCTTTTTGATCACTTGGAATGGACTCACGCTTCTGGCGGGACTTCTGATTGTTGCTTTGATCCTACTTAAACCGCGTCTTTTGAGCGACGTCCCACGAAACGACTGACTAAAGTACTATCCCATTCCCTCATTTGAAGAGTCATTTTCGTCCACCGACTTCGCACTATTTTGTTTTAAAGTGTCGGGTGCTGGCCGGTGAGAGCTAGGGCCGGTTGTTTGATATTGCGGGCAATGAGTCCGCGTCCGGGATTGTGACCGACTAGAGCCCGAAGGGCGTTCATGCCCCGCAGACAGCGTTTAAAGCCACCGTTCCAGGTGAGGGCTTTTAGATTGTTCATCCAAACTTGGGGAGAGCTGTAGTAGTCCACAAAGGCTCGCTTATACCAATATTTCATGCGCTCCTTGCCGATCAAGGGATTTACATAGATGGGGTTATCAAAGTCAATCGCGAGAAAATCGGACCACTTATCCCATTGACGAATGCCGCCGTCGGCTTTGCAGGCTTTATATAAGGCAGAAGCAGGATAGGGCACGGGTAAGTAGAAAAGGCTCATCTGCGCGGCCAACTTCTTGGCAAACTGGATCGTGTTATTCACCATTTCTTCGGTCTCGCCCGGCAAGCAGATGATGAAGGAATTGGTCATCGTGATCTTCGCTTTGTGGGTCCATGCAACGCCCTGGGCTTGGCGCTCTACGGTGATTCCTTTTTCAATGACCTTCAAAGATTGTTCGTTACCCGACTCGATCCCGTAGAGAATGTTGCGGCAACCGGCCTGATACATCAATGCCAGCAATTCGGGGTCGACGCGGTCGGTGCGTGTGGTGCAAGACCACAAGAGATCGTTCAAGCCTTCTTTGATCATGAGCTCGAACACTTCCGTGATGTACTTTCTGTTGATCGTGAATGTCGAGTCTTGGAAGTAGAGGCCGCGTGCGCCTTTTTCATATTTCAAAATCTTGAGCTCTTCGATCACGCGCCGCGGGGACAAGAGGCGTAATTTTTTCCCCAATGCCACATGCGCCTCGCAAAACGAGCAGCTATAGGGGCAACCCCGCTGCATCACGAAAGGGTAATTGGGCAGTTTAATGTATTGCGTCGGATGCGGAATGTAGCGCGACAAGTCCAGATCCCCAAACATGCCGACCGGCAATTCGTCGAGCTCGGGAAGAAGGGCGCGGTCTGGATTCTTAATCGCGCTCAGCTTGTCCTTCCGCCAGGTAAGACCCCGAATGCCGGAAAAATCCGTGGAGTGTTTCTTGAGGGTTTCAATCAGTTCCACGATCGTCAGTTCACCTTCGCGTCGTATGACAAAGTCGCACTCTGCCGATTCTCCCAACGATTCAGCGGACAGCGACGTCGCGTGGACGCCACCGTAGACGATGACGCAATTGGGAAGCAGAGAGCGGACAAAGCGAGCCGTCTCGAAGACATAATTGGCCGTCGGCGTGAACAACGGAAGGGCTACCATGTCGTAAGCCTTGTCGCGAAGAAATTGGCCCAGACTCTCTTTCGTCAAGTCTCCGAATTGGGTGTCACGAAAATCTACGCTGTAGCCCTTTTCCTTGAGCCAGCGGTAGATCGAGATCGTCCCTAAAGGAGGAAGATACCCTTGTTCAACCTTTGCACTTCCCCAGGCCGCATCCGGTGGAAAATACGGTTCTAAAAGAAGGATTTTTGGGTTTTGCGGGAAGTTGCGGATGCGCTGCAAATGGGCATGAAAGTCGCAGGAGGCGTCCAGGTGGATGCTTTCAGGGGTCGAACCTAAGACGACCGATTCCGGCTCACTTAAGGGAACGTACATATACCGATAGTCTATAGGCCGTTACTCGCCTTGTCAATGGCTCATTGGGACCACGAAACTGGGTGAGAAATAGAGTTAATTCCGCTTTCGGAACGTGACATCCAGGCCGGTATGAGGATAACCTCGGAGGTGCCCTAACGGTCCATTTTCATGCGGGGTTCTTTTCTCTGGAGGGACCGAAGCAGGCGGCGATACCCGCCGCCAAAAACGGTAGCATAGGGATTCGTAATCGATAGAACCCCTGATGTGCCGAGACTGCCACAATCACCCCGGCGGAAACGATTAGAAAGAAGCACAAACGGACCTTCCCCCTACGCGCGAGCTTCCAGATACCGAATCCGAACAAGCAATATCCTCCCGCTAGAAATAATGTGTAAGTTGCTTGAACTAGCCAGAGCGCGGGATAGGTCTTGAGAGAGCCTAACGTTCCGCCGCCACTAATCACAAGCTCGGACGTGGGAAGCGCATCGCCCGCACGTTTAATCTCCAATTGATCCAGGATCAGTTCCAAGCCCGTTCCCGCCAAAAGACGGACCACTCCAAGCATGTTGTAACGGAGCGTCGCCAAGGGATGTAGTTTCATTATCTGGATGGCTTTCTTTTGATAGGCCAGGCTTTGTATTACCGGATCGCGACTTGAGAGAGCACCCTCCTTCCGCATTTCTTCCAATAAAATCCCTAGAGCTTGAGGCCGGGTCAGCCCAGTATCCATCGCCAAGGCACAAACGGCTTGGCATTCGAATAGCAGCTGCCCGCCTTGAATCGTATATACCGGATGACCTGTGAGAATCCAGTTTCGAACCACCCAGCTCGCCGGAAGGAATAGGGTCAAAATCACGAGAAGCAGCGTGCTTTTCCATCGCCGAAAAGTAGAAACAAGAAAGATGACGGCTAATAAAACCCCAATAGGCTTTATTAAGGCGGCGATTCCATACCCGAAAGCGGCAACGAAGGCATGGCGTCGGTCGGAGGATTCCAAATATCGTATCGAAACACATACCGCGCCAGTCAGCATCGCAGTGAATAAAGCTTCAGTTAATATCAAGTCCTGATGCCAGAAAGCCACCCAGTCAAAACAAAGGAATATCGCCCCCCATACGGCCCCTCGGCGTCCACCATAGCGGTAGAAAACAGGCCAAATAAAGAAAACCAGGATGACCCCCAGTAAACATTGGATTGCGACCACCGGCGCAATAGCTGAAGGCGATGTAGCGGTTAGAGCCGCAAGGAAAAACGGGTAAGCGGGTAGACGGTAAAGTTCCGGGACGAATGGCGGAGTATCGGACGAGGAAAAAGTGTGGTGATGGGTCAGGTTATAGGCGAGTTTAAGATAAAGGCCGGAATCTGCTTGGATAGAGTTCTTCGGGTTTTTCAAAAAGAAGAAGAATAGGCTGGTGTAAACAGCCACGATAGAGACGGTGAGCCACAAAGGCGGGCGACGGGCGTCGGAAGTAACGGGGCTGCGAAAAACGTTCATGGAGCGCTCACGAGTAAACGGAAGGAGTCAAACAGCGCAAAAATTTATTAATCCGTTTCAGCCTGAACGAGTATATATTCAGGCCCTAGAATAGTAAAGTTGAAAAATAGCTTTTAGAGCAGAATATGACACAATCTCAAACAGTATGAATCCGGATACGTCTAGACTTTTCGATCGATGCGGGCCCGCCTCTTTAGACGATCTTTCCACCGAGACATGGCGCTCCATTTTTTCGGAATTGGCAGAAGACCAAAAGAAATTCTTATCGGTCGCGCCGCACAGTCCGGACTATCGTTGGCCCAAAGACCCCCTTCGAAATTGGAGCCGCTGTTGGGAATATCCTTACGTTTTTGACAATATCTGTAGCCTCGTTCCAAAGGGTTCTAAGCTGCTCGATTACGGAAGCGGCGCTACTTTTTTCCCTTTCGCCCTGGCGCGTCGAGGATATTCCGTGGTCTGCGTCGATAGTGACCCGGTGTGCGTCGCCGATGTCGGGACGGCGCAATCGCGATTAGCGCAAGGGTCTTATGATGTCAAAGCCACTTTGTCAGATGGTAGAAGCATTCCCCTTGGCAACGAAACATTCGATGTTGTGTATTCTATAAGCGTTCTGGAGCACCTACCGGATCCCAGCGCCGTTATCAAGGACCTTCATCGAGTCTTGCGTCCCGGGGGACTCTTTGTGCTCACTTTCGACGTGGAACAGATTGAGGGCAATGAAAACGGAATTGGGCCTCAGCGCTATGACAAATTGAAGGCCGCTCTGCTTCAGTTTTTTGAACCTTTCCATCCCTACCAATGGGTCCACCCCGCGCTCCAACTTACCTGTCCTCGCGGCCCATATGCCATGCGGATCAAAGGATGGGCGGCGGTGTGGCGAACGTTGAAGGACGAGGTGCTCAAGCCGCTCCTGGATCGCCCGGTCATCGTCGGCCCCAACGTTTCGATCGAAGCCTATCTCTTCAGAAAGCGATAACTTGCTTTGCGGCGGCGCTTGGATTGGAAATCATCTCGTTCGACGGGGGACGGCGTAAATATATCCAGGACGCACCTCGGCATCGTACGAAAGCCCTTCGAGTAAGTCCTTCATCTTCGGTAAGTCATCATAAATTTCATATTCCATAGTAATTCGAGGTTTTGACTGTCTTAGGTAGGCCACGCCTCCCTCAAGTACCTTGAGCTCCGCTCCTTCAACGTCAATTTTGACAAGGTCCGCGGGAGGAAGACTAAATCGTTTTGCGCATTCATCCAGTGTCATGCAGGTGATCTCGACCGTAGTTTCGCTGCCCGTGTTAATGAGTGAATGGTTTACAGAAAAAGGATGCACGTGGATTGGAAAGGTACCTGATTTGTCAAACAAGCCAAACGCGTAGGCTGTCACGTTCTCCAAATGATTTTGTTGAACGTTTCTTTGCAAATATCCATAGTTGATGGGATGGGGTTCAAAAGCGAAGACCCGACCTTCGGGTCCCACGAGCCGAGCCGCTCGACAACAATAAATCCCCTGTTGCGCCCCGATATCGAGCACGACATCCCCCTTTTTCGGCAAAAATCGAGGGTCTGGTTCGTACACGCGTTGACTGTATATGGAATACAGCACCTGATGGATGGTGTAGTTATCAAGCGTCAATTTAGTTTTGTCGGGAAGCTGAACGGTGGCCCGCCGATCAGAAAGTCCGATGCGCCGAAGCCATTGGAGCGCGCGACTATGCCGATCCCCCCACCGCAAAAATATCCAGACGAAGTAATACTGAGCGAAATAGGCCATTCGAGAAAAGGCAGATCCTCGTAAGGACCGATAAAATCGGCGCTGGCGCAGCATCTCCTTAAACGCGGCAAACGGTTTCATGAAGACGAAGACAGCTCTTTCAACGTCATTGGGCCAAAACTTCCTCGTAGACTTTGACCGTTTTCTTCGCTGCAATATCCCAACTGAACTGTGTCGCCCGCAGTTTCCCTTTAACGATCAGCGCTGCTCGGAGTTGGGGATCTGAGAACACCTGACGCATCGCTTCTGCGAGTTCTTCCGTTGCCCGTGGAGAAACTAGAATTCCCGCGTCTCCCACAATCTCTGGGATACAAGTGGAATTCGAAGCAACGACAGCGCAGCCGCACTACATCGCTTCGACCAATGGAATGCCAAATCCCTCCAAAAACGAAGGGAGGACAAACATCTCCGCGTTCCAATAAAACTGATGTACTTCGCGAGGCTCGACGGCCCCGGTAAAAATAACGTTCGTCTCCAGCCGTTCTTGGTGGACCGCTTCTAGGACCTCTTTGAAATATTCTGTTTCAGGCTTCCCCACCAGCACCAACTGCACTTTTTCCTTGACGGTGTCTAAAAATAGCCTGAATGCCTTCAATAGACCGGTGATATTTTTTCGGCGGTTAATGTGCGATACGCAGACGATGTAAGGTTTCTCGATGTGATAGCGGGTTTTTAGACTCCGAAGGATCTCCGGTCGATTAATAGTGCTTTCGTCAACGTCGGGCGCTCCGTGATAGATTACGGTGACCTTATCTGGTTTTATCCCTAGTTCCTCCGTCAAATAGCGTTTTGTGAAATAGGAATCCGCAATCAAGTGGTCGGCTTGAAAGGTCGCGCGCTCCATCACGTCTTTGAAGTAAAAGCGACGCCACCAATTGCTGTAAAGAATATGGCGCGGATTGTCGAAGTGGTGGACCGTCAGAACCGTTTTCAGATTGCGAACCACGGGTAAGACCTGCGCTGTCCCGTGAAACAGATCGATACGGTTCCTTTTCAGGTAGGCCTCTTGAATGGGAAGGCCGAATTTAACTTCGAGCGGGAATACGAGAGATTGCGGCAAACGCCTGAGAAGCCACTCGTATTTTGCGCGCGGGGGTATCTCTAGATGTTTAATGCGATCAGGAAAGCCGCTCCAAAAACAGGCATACAACAGGTACTGGAACTCGGCCGGGATGTCGGGTAGGCGATTGATGAGTTGTTGCGTATAGACGAATATCCCGCCTTTGGCGCTGAGTGCCCCGCTAATATCGATTGCGACTCTTTTCATCCCTTACTCCTTTGTTTGCGTACAGTAATGAATTGGAGGTCAGTGCGTTGGTGAGGTCGTCGGAACACGTTCGACGTATTTGCGAATCCCGGGCAAATAGCAAAGCGCGATCCCCGCTGCCGAGGCACCAATCATGGCAATTGCCGCTCCGCTGATGGAATAGCGTGGAATCAACGTTTTACATCCTATAACGTTAATCGCACCTGTCAAAAGTCCGAGGACGATGTTAATGGCCTGTCCCGACGTGCCCGTCGACGCTAAAAACCACATAAACACTCCCTGATACAAGGTAAAAGCCGCCGCCAAGGAAAAGAGAAGGATCAAAAGCATACTCGATGTGTAAGCTGTGCCTAAGAAGGTCATATACAACGTCAGCGTAATCGCTAAGAAAAGTGTGGCAAACGGCAGGCTCAAGCTAGCGACGCGTTGAAGTTTTTTGAAAAGTAAGACCTTGTTGGGCGTTCGGGAAGAAATCGGAAAAAACACCTGAACAAAAGCCGCCAGAAAAAAAAGAGCCGTTTGAACCGATCCACTTTGATAAGCGGATAGAATGCCTACTTTCTCAAGTCCAAGATAGCGATGCAAAATGAGACGGGCGGGCGATTGCATTAGCGCGCTCGCCAAGCTTCCTAAAGCGGCGAGAAGCCCGTATGCAAACAATTTCTTGAGGTGGGCGGGTTTCACTCGAGTGTGAAAAAAATCCCTTATAAATAACGCTAATCCCCCCAGTCCAGCCAAGCCGTAGGCGACGGTGAGCGACATCACGTAGGTCCTTCCGTTGATGAGGTGAAAGTATCGTGAGAATGCAATTGAGATTGGAAAGATGATAGAAAAGGTTATCTCCATGAGCGCTCTCGCTTTGAATCGTTCCAGCGCGATAAAAGCGGTCGAGCCCATGGTGTACAAAGCGTAGCCGGCGCACCAAATCAAAGCGAGATCAAACTCTTGTCGAGTAACACCGCACCATGTAGAAAATTGCCTTCCTCCCGCGTGACCAAAAAGGAGGGTCAGGGCGCCGCACACAAGCAATGTTTGAAGACCTTCGACTGTCCATTCTTGTTTCTCGGCAGACGAAGACTGAGGGACGTAGTGAGAAATCGCTGTCGTGATCCCGCAGAAAAGAGGAATTTGGATATAAAAAGTAACAGCCAAGACCAGGTTACCCTCTCCAAATTTCTCCGGACCCATCCAACGGGCGGCAGCGATGGTGGCCAGCCCGCATAGGACTCGAGAAAAAATAGAAGACGGTAGTATCCAGTTAAGTCCTTTTCCTAAAGAGCGCGTCCTTTCCCCCAGTCCCGTTCCGAGCCAACGTAAGTGCCACGAGCCAAGGCGTTGCATATGTGAATTCTAATCCCGCCCCACTCGTTTGAGGAGCGGATTGGAGGGGTCGGCCAAGCGTGCGCTGACACGCCAACTGACGGCTCGATAAGGGCTTAGGTGGGTTTCTTCAAAAGGCGCGAAACGAAGCCAACGTTGGGCGCGCTCCTTGGAAATCAATTGCACTTGAGGCGCATTCAATTTATCAAAGACGTTCAATACATTGCGATCGAACGAGAGGCGACGAAAATTTCCAAAATACTCATAATACGGCAAAAACGAAAGAGGAAGAAAATAAACGGAATACACGGGTGCCACCATGGCGGCTGTGATGGCCTTGGAAAGAAGATAGAGGGTCGGTCTTGAAAGGTGGCGCAGAACCAGTTTTCGAATCGGTTCAACAACATATTCGACCAGGCTATTTCCTTCACGCGAATATACCCAAAGTACGAGACGCCCCCCGGGAGATACATGTTTGAGAAGATTCCTCACTGTGGCGTCTGGATCGTCCGTGTGATGTACGACCCCGATACTGATCACCACATCGAACGAGCGGCCCAAATTCATTTGTGCGATGTCGGCCTCGACAAATCTGATATTTCGGGAATCCTTATTTCGCTCTCGCGCCAATTCCACGGTGTTGAGATCGACGGCTGTGATCGATTCGGCGAAACGAGCCATCATCGCCGTATGTTGTCCTCCGCCGCAGCCTGCCTCAAGAACGGATTTACCACGCAGCTCTTCCAGCGATAGAGGATAGATCCAGTCTGTAAACAATGACGATTCATTGTCCTGGAGCATAGACCACTGTTCGTGCCATTCCTTCTGTTTTTTCTGGCGCGGCCCGGAGCCGTCGGTCATCATAGGAAGGGGATGGCGGTCGATCAAACAGACCGTTCGGAAGTTACGGAAGAGATATTCTTAAACGTTAGCCCTTCGAACCATAGGGCCCAACAACCCAGAACCACGATATAGGCAAACTGCGTTCCGTGGATTGTGAGAATGATGGGCAATGCCAGTTCGCGTCGGATTCCCAGGAGGGCAAGGGCCCCAATCCCAAACAATTCAACCGTTCCCACGTAGCCCGGGGCTTGAGGCAGAGTCACGGAAAGCCCCATAAAAAACAACAGAAAAAACGACTGTGGATAGCTTAAATGGGTTGCAAAAGCGTGGGCAATTAAATAGATGACCGTTCCTTCCAGCGTCCAAATGACGAGCGAGAGGGACATCGATTCAACGACATACGATATGTCGTGAAGGCCGGATACGCCGTTGACAAAATTCTCAACGAGGTGGACAAGCCGTTTCTTCCAACGAGTCGGCAAGGAGGTCCACTCCAGAAAGTTGCGGAGCCGGTGCTGGTAACCAATGGTCCACCAAATACCGACAGTAATCGCCAAACAACCCAAAGCCATTACCGCGGCGCCCATTTTTGCTTCTTTAGGAAAAGGAAAACACAAAGCGGCTACAACAAAGGTAGAAAGAAAACTGAGAGCGTCGCATAGTCGTTCTAGAAGGATAGTTCCTAGGCTCGCCGTCCTCGAAATATTGAATTTTTGGCCGGTAATATGGGCTCTCACAAGTTCTCCCATTCGAAATGGAAGAATGTTGTTCGCGAAGAAGCCCAAAACGAGCGGACCGAACAATTGCTTCGCGGGCACAGCACGAATTGGGCGGATGAGAATTTCCCAACGCCAAGCCCGCAAGAGATACCCGACTGTGTAGACGATTAAGGCAAGGCCAATCCAACGGAAATGGGCGGCACGTAAAGCGAGCCCCAGTTCTTGAAAGGATATCCCACGGAAAGCGAAATAAAGGCAAACCGCAGCCACAGCCAGCCCAAAAACGAGTTGTTTCCGCATAAGTGGGTCATTCTACCTATTTTTAATCTTTGATTTCAGATCGCGGATCGCCTTCGGAATGCCGATTTTCGCTAATCCGACGACCAATACAGGCGAAAAATGCGCTAGCCAGTATGACGTATAGCGGCTCGAGCGGTATCGCGTAGCGGCTGTCTGGAAAGGAGAATAGGTTCGTGAAGCCAATATGCGCAAATATTAAGAAAAGGACAATCAATGTGGATTTCCTCAGTTTCTCAGTGGCCACTAAAGCGACTGATCCAGCGAGGGCCACGGTTGGAATGAAGCCAACGAGAATCACCCAAGGCCAAAAAAGAAGGTTTTCTTTTCCCAAAGAGAAGGGATACAAAGCTATGGATTCCATCTTCGCAAAATAAGAACTCCCATTTTCAGGCTTGAAACTCACCAGCTGTCGAGCAATCGGTAAATCCGCAGTGATGTTTCCGTAGATTTCCAATCCGCGGGCTAAGGTAAGTTCCTTGGAGAAGAGGTACGGCGGTCGACGCGAGGAGGTCCAGATAAAGCGCCAAAATTGTCGCGCTTGGTGGGTGACGTAGCGACATGGGTGCGTCGCGATTGCGCGTAGAGCGATTCCCACAAGCGTAAAAGCAAGGTTGGGCGGCGATCGACTCAGGATCTGGAGTCTTTTGATAGGTCCTTCGGGATTGTAGAGCGCCCAGTCCGAGTCAGCAAGAAGCGACGGCTCCTTTGAAAGGATTGGTTGAAGGATATCCCGGATTTGCCTGTCATCAATATTTTGTTTTTCCACGAACTGGAAAGTCGTTGCAAAAAAGGAGTTTGCCGCGAACGAAGGTAACTCTGATCCGCCGATAGCCCCTACTCTAAGGCTCGTGAAAACCAAGAAGATCGAGACACTCAGCATTGCAAGGGATTTGAACGGTCCGAGGGATTTCTTTCTTGAGACTATGGCTGAGAACAAGGCTGTCGCGAGGAGGACTAGGCCAATTTGGCGGGTCAGAAATGCAAAGAAGATCGTAAATCCTCCGATCAACGCAAACACGAACGTTTCTTTACGAGAACGATCTTGATGCAATAGTAAGGTCAGCACGATGATTTGCAGTGTCGTATAGAGCGTTTCAGTAAGAATGGCATGCGCATACACAAGATGTTTGGGGAGCGCCGCGATCATGGCGGTCACGACTAACGCACGCGGCAAGGAGCGGTCGAAGTGCTGATAGTAGACCCAGCCGGAAACTGTGGAGTAGATAAGAACAAAGAGATGTTGAACGAGCAGCACTGACCAAAATCCACAATGAAAATTCAAAAGAAACGTCAAAAAGTGGGGATAACCGAGCAATCGAGTTGTCTGAGAATTTATGGGGAGACCGTAGAGCGATTGGAACACCGGTTTCAAATAAGCGCCGGAGTCAGGGAAAAAGAACGGGTCGGGAATGACATTTAGAACACGCCAATGAAAAAAAAGGGCGTAACACATCAAAGTGGCCGGTAATCCAAATCGCCCGCTTAGCCTCCTCATCGACTCGGCGAGGCGCACCGTATGTTAGGATGACGACTCCCAGCGTAGGTCATCGATTTCCACCGAGTAGCGGGCTGGCGGCAGGAAGCCCGCAAAGGCTACGCTCTTTCTGGGAAATATTCCGTTTCATGTTTGTCTCTTCCTCTTCTACGACTTTCTCGTCAAAGGCTAGAATTTCTTGGCCATAATTCGTCTGACCCATTCCGGAAGGAAGATCCCCACTCACTTCGGAGCGCAGTTTAGTAAAAGCAAGTCTACGACGTCTGAGGAATTGCAGGGCTTTCAAGGCTTGGCATGTTTGTCCCAGTTGGAAATGACATCGAGCCTCCCAAAGATCGCACTCCCAGTAATTCGGTTCGATCAGACGCGCTCTACGGAACTCATCCAATGCCGAGGCGTACTGGCCGAGTTTAAAAAGGCTACGTCCAATGGCGAGGGCATCGACGGCGCGACTGGGGGAGCAGGCCATGGCCTGTTCATACTCTCGAATGGCCGGAGGCAAAAGCTCTAAGCGCCGAGAAGCTTCGAATGCACGTGCCAGCGATTCGTGGAAAGCAAACTGTCCCGGGACAAGTGCCGCGGCTCGCGCATACCCTTGCAGCGCCGGTCCAGGTTCTGTTCGTTGCGCGGCCCATTCCTCCCATGCAGAGGCGTCGTAGGGATTTATATGGAGAATGCGCTCCCATTGCTGATTCGACGCCCACTGGTCTCGCACGGCAGTCGCTAGAAGCCCCAGCGCGACACAGGCTAGCAAAGAAATGGCATAGATCCGGAACGAAAATCTCGCCGGTGTGGTCGTGTTGAGAGGCCACTGGGGAGCCAGCAATAGGGCTGCCGAAATTAAGGTGGCATAGACGAGAATAGGAAGGTGCCAAGTAATGTTCGTTGTAGCAACTACACACAGGACAATAAAGGATGCCTTGGCCGGCCTCTGGACGACGGGAGTAAGGTGCGTCGAAGCGAACAATGTTGAAGCAACCGCCACCAATAGAAGGATAAAAGCAAAAAGGCCCAGATCAGCGGCGGTCTGAAGGTATTCGTTGTGCGCGAACTGCGTTGTTCGATTGAACCGAACGGGATCCGTATAGACTGGAAATGCATACTGCTGGTACGCCATTTCAAAGTTGGACAGGCCCCAGCCTGTGATGGGATGCCTTGAGATGGCGCTCGTCGCTATGCGCCAAATCTGAGTTCGATAGTTGCCTTCGTTTAGACGCAGTTTTCGCGAGACAAGCTGTTGTGGAATTATGGTCAGTACGATCGTCAGCGCCAAAAGAGAAAAAATGATTCTTCTAGCATTCATAAACGGACGTAGGACATATAAGAGGCTTAGAACAAGCGCGGGTGCTACGCTCCTTGCGGGCGACAAGCCGGCGCCCGCAAGAATGGCGATTCCTAAAAGAAGTGTCCCAAAAGGGCTCTGACAGTAAGAGAATATCCGAACGAAAAAGGACTTCGTCGAGAGATCCGAAAGCCTTTTCTGCCTCAAATTGACGGAGCTCGACAAAAGAGCGATCCCTATTGACGCCAGCCATGTTGCGTTAAATACAGGATTGATTGGAAGAAATCCGTAGACCTTTGCCCAGTCATGAGTGCACATCTGCCAAATCGTTAATCCGGTGGCAAGGAGACCGGAAAGTACGAATGATGGGAAGAGTGTCTTTTGATTTTTGATTAACGAGGGATTGGATTTAAGTGATACCCATAACAAAAGAAAGACGAGCATTTGCAGTGTGGAAAAACAACTCACCGACCAATCTTGTGAAAAAAACAAAGAGGTACAGAGACAGAAAAAAGCCGCCAGTTCCCTTTTGTAAATCGCTATTGTTAGGGTTTCTGCCGTTTCCCATAGGGCCAGGCCGCAAAAGAGTAAAACGCATGACCCCCAGATACAAAAGGTCAGAGGCGTTTTCGCTCCTTTCAATACAATGCCCAGCCATAAAAGCAAAGTTAAACCATGCTTCTTGGCGATCGTCAAAGTGTCTTCTGCAAAAGGCATTGGTAGATTCTAAGAAAGGAGCGCGATGCTCATTGGGTCTGACGCCATTGTGAAAGCAGCTTAAGGGTAGAGGGATCCCTTTTTAAGCGAAAAGCGGTTTCCATGCTAGTAATAGCCTGAGCGCGATCATCAACACCGTCTGAGTGTAAATGGCGATTCCAGTAGAGCTGAGCCAGATGGCGATAGCTGTCGGCCTGGGACGAATCGATTCTGACAGCGTTTTGAAATGCCGATAGAGAACGACTTATATCTCCTCTTTCTTCGTACCAGAGCCCTTGAGTAAACCAGCGACTGGCAAGAAAAAGACTGATCCATAAAGGAACGAGAAGGACGAGGGAGACGTCGAGGGCAACAATTCGCAGCGCATTAACCCTAAAGGTATGATTCGAAGGGCTATCCATTAGAGCGGCCAGGATAGCCATCAACAGCAATTTATGAACAAGGTAGTTCATGTTAATATTTAAAAGACTAAAACAAATTAGAGCTGCCAGCATCGGGCCAAATGGCGATCGAAAGTCTCCTTGCATCGCACGTTGGCGTGTATGCTGGAAAAAACCAAGGACAAAAAAAGCCAGCGACAAGGTTCCTAAAAACCCAGTTTCGGCGAAGAGCTGAAAAAGGAAACTGTGGGCAAATAAAGTATTTTGAAGCCCCCCCCTCCTGAAAAACGGATAGGCGCTGCCGAAGGCTCCGGGACCTACCCCCAAAAGCGGGTGAGCCGCCCCCATGCTTAGAGCCGCTCGCCAGTACGAGAGTCTCCCAACCCCATCGTAGGGTCCCGTATGAACGCGGAGTTTGTACGTGACGGCAAGGACCACCACGGCCGTTGTGACAGCGACTGCCAAGAGTGTCTTTCGAGGAAAGGAGTAGGCCAACTGCTTTAGGCGGTCCCTTTCCGAAAGTGTAATTGCGAAAAGCAATGAGAGATAGGCCCACCACGATCGTGCAAGTAGGAGAATAAGAACACCACTAAGGATGAGAACGAGCCGCTTTGCCCTGGGAATCCCCTGAAGTCCAAAAAATACCACCCACACCAGTCCGAAACCCGCCAGGACATTTGAATTCACAAGGGTGGAATGAATCTCCCAGTGTCCCCAGGGGTCAGCCGTCCCCTTCGCTTGCTGCCATAAAGCGAATAGAGACAGAGGGATGGTCACGATACCGGCGGAAGTGAAAAAGAATGTTTTATCGGCGTCGGTCTCGAACATATTGATTAAGAGATAAAATTCGATTGAGACGAAAAACCAACCCCATAGTTCAAGACGTGACGAATTGACATCGTAAGAAAATAGGCTGGAAAACCATAGCACTGTTAGAAAAACGCTAACCGGGAATATAAGTGGAAGCTTAATGGTGCCTGATTTAGCAAGGCAGGTTGTTGTCACAGCCATCGCGATCAATGAAAGACATAAAAATACGACAGAGGAAGCCCACACGTCATGCGCCCCATGGGCGAGAGCAGCAAACCACAGAACGAAGGCCAACGCGAGGAGGATGATGCGCTTGATCCGCGTCTGAAAGGATCTACGCATTAATTCACGACAATGATTCAGGAAGAAATAGAGACGGTTTATTCCGCCGCAATTTTTGGGGTCAGAAAAACAATGAGTTCTACACGGCGCTTGGAATCGGTGGTTGTTTTGAATAAATACCCTAGAATAGGGATATTCATCAGCAGCGGAATTCCGGTCGTCAACTTTTGGGTGTTTTCGGTAATTAATCCCCCGATAGCGATCGTTTCTCCATCGCGAAGAACGACGGTAGTTTCGGCATTTCGGGTGTTAATCACGGGAGGTGCGCCTGCAAAAGTGGCCGCACCCGCGTTGCTTACTTCGGGACGGACTTTGAGGGTAATTCGGCGATCCGCGTTCACCGTGGGCTTCACTGTAAGTTTCACGCCGGCTTCCACGAATGAAACCGAAGTCTGTGACGTTCCATTGGAGAGGGTCGCCGTTTGATAAGGGATTTTATCAGCGACGTTGATTTTAGCCTCTTCATTGTTGGTGGTCACGATATGAGGAGTTGAAAGAACTTTCAGCCGATTGCTGGCGGATAGCGCCGTCAATTGGGCCGCTAGAAGGTAGGCGCTTTCCCCATGGAGGAATGAAAAGCCTGCTCTTGTAAGCGCGTTCGCGGCGTCATCCGTAAACAGGCTCACGCCGGTTCCACCGGTCGCAGGTGGATTCGGGGAAAGTACAGTACCGCCCACAGCGGCATTCGTTCCGGCCGCTGAGCCTCCAGTGGCGGCGGTGGTGGCTCCGTAAGAATTTCCCCCAGAGGCGGACCTAGCAAAAGCCCAACTCACTCCGAATGAAGTCCGATTATCTAAAGAAACTTCCACAATTTTGGCCTCAATATCGACTTGAGCGGGCTTTTTGTCTAGCACGGGGATCAAATCCTCAACTTCTTTGAGACCCTCCTGGGTGTCCGTAATAATAATGGAGTTCGTTTTGCTGTCTACGGTCGAGACTCCTTTGCGGGTAGCCGCCGCTCTGATAGCATCCACGGGCTTCTTGACGGCCTCAGCGTCGGCGTAGTTTAGTCTGAATACGCGAGTAAACGTAGCCGCTTGAGATTGTTCGGTGGTCAGACCGACGGAACTAATGACGCGAATGATCCGAGATCCCATCGGCAGTGCTACAAGGCCTTTGAGGGTTAAAACCGTCTGAAACGCCTGGTCAAAGGGTACTCGATCGAGATGGACGGAAATGGGACCGGTTACGTCGACCCCATAAATTACGTTGAGACCAGACTTGACGGCTAAAAGATGAAGGACGTCGCGAATATCGGCATCCTGGAAATCCATCGAAATCGGGGTCTTGGGAACGCTGACTCCACCCATAATGAGTGTCGGAGTGGATCGAGCCGACAAAGACTCGCCTGAGGACTCTTCGGTCGCCATCGCCGCAGTCTCGGCTCCGCCGGGTGCGACGAGCGCTACAGCCGGCTGCAGGGGCTGGACTAGCAAACAGAAAGCCACTGACGCACCAAGAAGTTTGGGTCCCTTAATTATTTCCATACGAGCCTCCGATTACGTTCCTATCTCCAAAAGGCCTTCCTACAAGGAGGCCTTGGTGCGAATCTCCCGAATCGTGCGATCCGATCCAATTATAACGACGCTGTCGGCTTTGATAACGCCTGAAATCTTCTTGACCATACGATTACGACCGTCGTACATTCTTCCTCCGCGCAATATGTAGCTTGCAACCCCACTCGATAAAAGAGCCATCCGACCGTTCGCGTCCTGGACGATTCCTTTGAGGGTCAAAGAAGCGATTGCAGGAGGCCGGTCGTTCGACGTATCGGGTCTCGAGTCACCTAAGAGAGGAATAAAGGGATCGCGGTATTTTTCTCCATAATAGGTATATGAGGAATAGGAGGGTTTTGGCGCGGGGGGCATCACTCCCTGCGATGAACCTGCGCTCGCGGCGGATGCCAATGGAGTAGGCAGCACAGCGGCAGCCGGCGCTGTAACAGCCCAACCGTCGGCAAACAAAAATACTGAAAAGGAAGCCCAAACGGAGAGAGAGGATAACCTATTCATGATATTTGAAGGCCACCAAGGTAAAGGTTGCATTGACCGTCTTGCCCGGATCTGTTTTCGAAACAGCCGATGTCAACGCTAAATTACGGGCGGCAAAAAGCCGATCGCCCTTCCCCATGGCGGTCAAAAATCGTCCCAAAGAAGGAAACGACGTTATCATGGTCACGTTGTAAGGCATTTCGTCGTAAAGCCCTCTTGAAATCGCTTTTTGAGGCGCAAAAGTGCCCACCGAAACCCCAAATGCTTCTGAGCGATGAGTGAGAATCCGCAAGAGTGAAGGAACCTCGGGATCTTTGGGCAGCTGTTTCGCGAGTTGCGCCACGTCCACCTGTAAACCGGCCATTTCTGCTTGAATCTTGCTCAACTGTCCTGCCCGGGCTTTGGCGACATCTAAGCGTTGAGATAAGTCCGCCACGTCGCGCTTTTCTTGATCGATGGTTTTATTCAGCGGCGAGGCTACCAGTGTCGTATAGCTATAAAAAATGGCGCCAATAAGTCCAAGCGCTGCGACCAAAATCACTAAATTACGATTTTTTGTTGGCATCGGGTAGGGGGTTCATTTTTCGATAGAGTGCATTGATATGGAAATTAATCGATTGGCCGGTGACCGACTGACTCGCGGTAATCGTGCCAAGATCGACGTCGGTGAAGATTTGGGATGTCTCTAAATTGGCGATTAAATCAGCAATCGCGTAATTGTCTAGCGCCACAACATCCATTCCCACATTCATGATATTTCCACTCGGTTGTAGAACGGTGGTGAGACTCGTGAGCCAAAGATTGCCGGGGAGAAGTTTAACAAAATCGTCCATAAATTGAGGATATCGTAAACGTTCACTCTCCAATTGCTGAATGACGCTTTTGCGTTGAGTCAGCTGAACCTTCGCTTTTTCTAAGGCCTCCACTTGGGCAATAATGGGCTGATAGCGATCAAGCTCATTTTTCAATGAAACCTTTTCCGCTTCAAGCTTTTTGCGCTGGGCAACCTTGCTGAGGTGGAGCGGGATCAGAACGAGAATAGGAACTATCACCGCCGCTGCCAGAGGAAGTAAGGGACTGGTCTGCGACGATTGTGCTTCGCCAATTTCAGCCGGAAGCAGATTGATGCGAATCATACCGCCCCGTCTCCTTCGCGACGCGTGGCCAAACCAACAGCGACCGCCATCTGAGGCAACAAACTTTTCTGCTCATCAGAAAGATCGGTTGGAGCGTTCTGCAGAACGGCTAATGGATTAAAGATTTCGACCGGCAGCTTCAGCTCATTACTTAAAAACTGATCGAGCATTTTGAGGTTCGCGCTTCCGCCGCAGAGGTAAATTTTATGTACCGTACGACCAGTTCCTTGCGACAAATAGAAATCGATTGAGCGTTGCACTTCTGTGAGTAAATCGCGAGCCACGGGAATAAGAATTTCATTGATCTGTTGAGCTTCCGGATCCTCCAAATTTTCGGCCAAACCGTAAGCGATCTTTTTTTGTTCCGCCGTCTTAATGTCGCATTGGAACTGCCGCTGGATCGCCTTGGTAAATGAGTTCCCTGCAATGAAGACGTCACGAACGACGCGACTTACTCCCTGTTCTAGAATCGACATGTTTGTAAAGCTAGCCCCCACGTTCATAAATAGAACGGTGTCTGTTTGCGGGGGAGGAAATACGGTTTCATAGGCGTTTTCTAGTGCGAATGCGTCTACATCTAAGATGACCGGCTGAAGTCCGGCTTCACGAAGCATGTCCACTCGAAGATCGACAGAGTCTTTTTTTGCGGCAACGAGCACGGTTTCCATTTGCGCCTGACCATCTTCGACGGATTCCCCTAAAACGGAAAAGCCCAAATTTACATCTTCAATATTGAAAGGAATATAAGGTTCAGCTTCAAAACGAATAGATTTCGCCAATTCCGAGGAGGGCATTTTGGCCATTTTCACATACCGGACAATTACGGAGTTTCCGCATACAGACGTAGCCGCTTTCTTGCTAGGAAATTCAGCGGTCTTTAAGTAAGTCTGGAGGGCGGCAACGGCCTGCGTACGCCGGTCCACAAGCGGCGTATCTAATGGAATTTCTTCGCCGTACGGAACCATTCCCCATCGTACCAGGGACCACTGGCCGGCATTTTGTTTGAGGCAAACCAACTTAATAGCGAACGTGCCGATGTCAACGCCGATGACATCGTGTTTACGCTTGAAAAAATTAAAGCCGTTTAACGCTTGTAAAGACATGCTGTTTTGTGAGCTTTTTTATAGCCGAACCTAATCTAACAGGACTGTTAGGAGTTGTCAAGGGAAAATAAGCCGAAGCCATCCCATGGGTAGTATGAGGGTAGAAAGAGCCCCAAGACTGAGAAAGGGACCAAAAGGGAGAGTATCGCCGCGGGCTTTTCTGCCGGCGACTAAGAGAATGAGGCCGAGTCCGGCACCCAGAAAGGAACCAAAACATAGTGAACCGAAAAGCCCTCCCCAGCCCAAAAATGCGCCGACTGCGGC
>JBBSDO010000015.1:0-24057 GCA_038241515.1 Elusimicrobiota bacterium
AATGTTCGCCGGCCGCGATAGCCTCGGCTACGGGTTTTTATTGACGCTCAACTTAAAATGCCATTTAATAACGCTTCGATGAACAATCATTGGGCAGTTCAGTTGCTGTTTGTTTTCCTCCTTGTTGTTCCAGCCGCAAGGGCGCAAAAAAAGGATTCCTGGGAACGTGTCCAGCGCACTGGAGAATTACGCTGGGGAGCCGATGCGTCAGGTGGAGCGCCCTACGTCTATCCCGCCTCTGACAACCCTTCTAAAATCATCGGTTTCGAAATCGACGTCATGGAAGCCCTGGCCCACCAGCTCAAAGTAAAACCGCTTTTGGTCCAAGTTCCTTGGGAGGAACTCATCCCCGCGCTTGAAAGAGGAGATTACGACGTGGCTTTCAACGGCTTGGAAATCACGCCCGATCGAAAAAAGGTGGTACTTTTTACAAACCCTTACTACTTGTTTTCGGAACAAATCACCGTTCGCAAAGGCGACGGTCGATTTCACGCGCTTTCGGACATGCACGGTTTCCGTATCGGCACCTTGTCCGCGTCCTTGGCCCAATCCCTCTTGGGCGCGGAGCGCCGCATCACTGTTGTCCCCTATCCTTCCCCGGTTGAGGCCTATAAAGATCTCGAACTGGGGCGGACGGATGCTGCCCTTTTTGACGTTCCTATAGCCGCCTTTTATGCGGGCCCGAATCTGAAACTCGAGAACATTCCCGACCCGATAGGCAAAGGCTATTACGCCGGTGCATTGTCCCCATCGAGTATCCTGCTCAAGGAAAAAATGGATCAGGCGCTCGCCCAAATCACTAAGACAGGGGAACTCCGATCGATATACGAAAAGTGGCATATTTGGAACCAGCAACAAACGCAATTGGTCGACCCAGGCGATGGCCGCGAACCCGAGGAGGGTCGCTCTATTCGTCGCTTTATTCCTCTCATGATCACATCTGCGGGCATGACAGTCTTCCTATCTTTTGCAAGCATGTCGCTGGCTGTACTCGTGGGTTTCGGACTTTGCCTGGGCAAGCTTTTTGGAGGCCGCTTGAGCCGGGTTATATGCGGCGTCTACATTGAAGTGATCCGGGGAACGCCCTTACTTGTTCAGTTGTATCTCCTCTATTACGGTTTGCCGAACATCGGCATCCAATTGAATGCCTTGAGCGCGGCGATCTTGGGCATGGGATTCAATTACGCGGCCTACGAAGCGGAAATATATCGGGCGGGTATCCTCTCCGTGGCCAGAGGCCAAGACGAAGCCGCTAGGTCTCTTGGTATGACGCGAGCTCAAGGCCTTCGCTATGTGATCATTCCACAAGCGGTGAGGACGATTTTGCCGCCCAGCACAAACGATTTCATCGCTCTTTTTAAAGATACCTCGCTTGTCTCGGTCATCACCGTGACTGAATTGACCCGAGCTTATAACTTGGCGGCCACAACCACGTATCGGTTCCTCGAACTCGGCCTTATCACAGCTCTTCTGTATTTTCTCATGAGCTACCCTTTGTCGCTTTGGGCTAGGCATCTCGAACGAACGATGGAAGAAGCGCGATGAACGGCTTCAGAGCAAAGAGAGAAAGAGTAGTCAGATTAAATCGACAAAAGGGGGTTGCCGGCTGCGTCGTCTTGGCGCCCTTTTTGATGTTTGATCTGACTACTCTTTCTCTCTTTGCTTTGAGGCCGTCTTCTGCCCTCCGTAAATCTCTCTCATGACTCCTTTGATTGATGTTCGTCATCTGACCAAACGCTTTGGTTCAACCACCATTGTTTCGGATATTAACCTCCAAGTGGCAGCGGGGGAACGCGTCATTTTGCAGGGCCCCTCCGGTGTAGGAAAAAGTACATTTTTGCGTTGTCTGACTTACTTGGAACCCTTCCAGGAGGGAGAAATCCAGGTAGGCGGTTTGACCCTGAAACCGGGAATGGACGAGCAAAAGGATCACGCTTTGATGGTCGCCATCCGCCAACAGCTGGGTTTTGTTTTTCAGTTTTTTAATCTGTTTCCCCACCTCACGGTAATCGACAATTTGACCTTGGTTCCCGTTAAAGTGCTGGGCCACAAACCCGAAGAGGCGCGAAAAGTCGCGGAGGACCTGCTCCTGCGCGTGGGCCTCACAGATAAAGCCGGGGTTTTGCCACCTGCGCTCTCAGGTGGGCAACAACAACGCGTAGGCATCGCCCGTGCTCTGGCTATGCACCCCACGGCCCTTCTTCTGGACGAGCCTACTTCCGCGCTTGATCCAGAGATGAAGGACGAAATTGTGACTGTGCTCCACGAGTTCTCGAAAGATGGCTTGACCCTCCTGATGGTGACTCACGAACCGGCTGTCATCCAGCGGATTGCCACCCGTATCGTCCAATTCGGCCCCCGGTGCCAGATCCTTTCCGACCTGCCCGCATAAAAGTATGGGAGAAACGGCGTTCAGAACCTGAACGACGTTCAGAATCTGAACGACGTTCGGAACCTGAACGACGTTCTCTCGATGTCCGACGTCCGCTCAACCCCTCCCCCCTGCCTTTTCGAAGTTAAAAACCACTATATGGGAGATAATTCGAATCGTCTGCACGGAATCGAGGGACAATGAACGCGGTGCTTACGAGGTTCCTGCCTCGATTCGAGATCTTGTCGATTATTCGGGCCCGAATAAAACTTCGTCTCCAGCTTTAGGCGAATAAGGGTCAGTTTTCGCAATCCAAATTCGATGGAGAAGGAAGCGAAATAGGGAACCGAAACGCATTGATTATTCGCAGTGTTTTTTTACCTTGTCACGGGCTTTTAGATGGTGAATGACGAAGAAGCTGGCACTAGATTCGCTAAGTTGGACTGCCGCAGCGATCTGACCCACGGGAATTCGATAAGGCGTCTAAGAATCCATTCAAGGGCCTTCCTGCACCCCTCGATTATTCGGGCCCGAATAAAACGGCGCCAAAATGCGCCTATGAGAGAAAACGACGTTCAGAACCTGAACGGCGTTCAGAATCTGAACGACGTTCGAAACCTGAACGACGTTCTCTCAATGTCCGACGTCGGACATCCGAACGAGCCTAATCGTTATACGAAAAT
This sequence comes from Elusimicrobiota bacterium, assembly GCA_038241515.1. Taxonomy (GTDB): domain Bacteria; phylum Elusimicrobiota; class Elusimicrobia; order 2-01-FULL-59-12; family 2-01-FULL-59-12; genus JBBSDO01. Next base: position 3,055 of record JBBSDO010000015.1, read on the forward strand.
ACTCTAAATATAGAGTTGAATCTTCAGAATTTCGGCGCCGACACTAGCTCTGTCCCTGGTCAGGACAAATTTTGGCTGGAGAATCGCATTCGGATGGGCAGAATGACCGCTTCGAAGCCGTGAAATAACAATTTTCTTTGGAGTTCGAAAGAGGTCTGATTGTGCAGCAGGCGGTTCCAAAAGGTCTCGCCTTCGAAGGCTAGTTGTCCCATGAAATAGACGCGTTTTTGCCAGTCAGGCGTAATTTTGTGACACAGGAACAACAGCTCTTCGATGACGTCCGTTCCTAGACCGGCGCGAAACTCGGCGTAGATTCCCAACCGATTAGCCAGCTCAACGTATTTGTGCAAGTCCTGGTCGACCGACTTCATCAGCGCGTCAATCTCCGCGCGACCCTTGAATCGGCCCGAGTCAATTATTCCTACGGACAGAAAAACAATGTTTTTAAAGTGCCCAGGGAAGAACCGCTGGATGGCCAGAATCGAATGGATACCGATTCCGTTATAGCCGCTCACCATAAGTACGGCCGTAGGTTCAGTGCCTCGTTTCACGAGGGCCTCACCTACGTGATCACGCAGCGGCAGATTCGTCAAAATTTGATTTAGTTCCTTAAGAGCTTTTGTCGTGTGATGGTCGTGCCGGCGAATGAGCATGCACACCGCGATAAAAAATCCCGTCACCGCAAGCGTGACCCATCCCCCCTCCCTGAATTTAATGACAGAGGTCATTACTAAAATGCCAAGGGTCAGCAGCATTCCGGTCGCATTCATGAGAATGCCGTGAATCCAGCCGCGGCCGCGCGTTTCGAACCAATGAATTACCATGCCCATTTGCGAAAGCGTAAAAGTCAAAAAGACGTTAATGCTATACATGACAATCAGAATACGCACAGAGGCGTGCGTGTAAAAGATCATCGCCATGGCCGCGATTCCCATGAGAAGAATACCGTCCTTCATCACAAGTCGCTGGCTTAAATTCGTGAAACGCCGCGGCAGCCACCGATCTAGTGCCATATTCGACATCACACGCGGTCCATCTACAAAGCCGGTCTGCGCGGCCACGACCAACAAGGCGCCTTCAGAGAGCAAAATAATCAAGTAAATAAGATGTCCCATCGGCCATTTGGCCGTGAGTCCTCCGACAATCACGGCGTTTAGCGTTTGTCCTGGAACGGCGTGCACACGGTTAAGGAGATAAATAATTAGTAATCCTCCTGCCGTGAAAGAAAGGGAAGCCGCCATGTAAAACATTGTTTTCTTCGCCGTGGCGACTCGAGGTTCACGCAGAATCTGGATTCCATTGCTGACCGCCTCGATACCCGTGAAGGTACCGCCTCCGAGCGCAAAGGCGCGGAATAAGATGAGTGCCATGGCCCAAAAGCCTATGTCGTGAATCCCCGAACGGGTTTCCGCGAAGGTATCGCTGACCAGAGCGGGCAGTCCCGACCCGTGCGTGAATATTCCATAGAAAATAATCAGGACATGGCTCACGACGAAAACGAGAAAAATGGGAGTCAGCACGACCACCGACTCTTTAACTCCCCGGAGATTAAGAATGATGAGAAATACAAGGCAGAGGACCGTCGCGATAAACTTCAAGTGATAGAAATGAGCAGGGACAAAACTGAAGATAGCGTCCATGCTTGAAGCCACCGATATCGCAATCGTGAGAATATAGTCGACGAGTAGGGCGCATCCGGAGACGACCCCTGGGATGGGACCGAGAAGTTTGGAAGCGACAAGGTAGCCACCTCCGCCGGAAGGGAAGAGTTCTATAATTTGGGAATAGCTAGCCGATAAAATAAATACGGTAGCCATGACCGCTATCGCCAGCAAGAGAGCAAGGTGGGTATGTTGGCCTAAACTAAGAAACGCTTCTTCAGGTCCATAACAGGAGGAACTAAGTCCATCGGCACCCAATCCGACCCAAGCAAAAAAAGCGACGAGAGTGATATTGTGAAAAACTTCGGGATCCAGGGGATCCTTCCGCTTTCCCAATACAAGCTCTTTAAATCGTTCCACCATAAAATCACAACCCCCAGCGACAGCGAGCGTTTGCAAGAATTATACGGAGCCTATAGCGCGAACGGAACAGCTCAGCCGGTCGATACGGATCTAGCAGCAGAAATCGTTCATCGTAGGACGGCAGAAAAGGAAATTCTTCACATTGCCACCCATTTGCGAAAACGTAAAAGTCAAAAAGACGTTCGCCCTTGAACGACGTGCACACGGTTAAGGAGATCGATAATTAATAAGCTCCTGCCGAGAAGGCGACGCGTGACACACTGTGAAAGACGCGGGGGTCGAGCGGATTTTTGGGTTTGCCTAGAACCAGTTCCTTGAATCGTTCAACCATGCTGACGGATCATCCGAAATCTACAGGTTCGCAAGCAAACGGCGACGGGGATAGAAGTGCTCAAGCAAAGCTATTCTAACAAAACGGTAGCGGTGTCGAGAGGCATTGGGATCCAGTTCTTCTTAGTCTAGCGCTGCAGGGGATTTGTTCGATTGCCACCAGGCGCGTGCGACGAAGACTCCAAGTGTTATCACGCCCGCGATAAGAATGGGGCCCAAGGGTGCGCGGGAATGATAAAAAAGAAAGCCGGCGACTACGATAAAGCAAATGACCCATTGCCTCAAGGCGTTTTTAAGCAGCTCGGATTGCTTCCGATTCATAAAGCGTCGAGCCTTCGTTCTCCCGTGCGAACGCACATCGCATGCAGTACATTCGTCATATAGATTTCCCATCGCCGACTTCGCCTGGATACGCCAATTGGCTGATCACGGCCAAGACTCGTGGCCGCGTCAGCATTCGAAACGACCATCTCAAGACGTACTTTATCAAGAAACCGGATTATATAGGCCATCCCTTTGTAGTGCCCAACCGGATACTAAGCTCCGTTTTTCTGGATGAGTTAGCTTTTTTTTCTGAGAGCCTCGAAATCAGGGCGATAATAACGATTTTTATCTAAGGCTTTTTGTTCTTTTAGTGTGGATTCGATGAGGCGACGTTCAAGGAGCGTGGGCCGGTATTGAAGCGCTTTCTCGAGGATTTCCTTGCCTTTTGCGATCGCCCCGATTCTTAGGTGCAGGAGTCCCAACTGGATATATCCTCGAACAAAATCGGGCCGTCTCTGCAGCAGCGCTTCCAGCACTTCGATAGCGGGATAGATCTCGAGACGCATCGCCAAACTCATCCCGAGCCCGAGGGCATTTTCAGGCTCTTCGGAATCAAGCGAGTAGGCCTTTCGAAAATCCGCCTCGGCCGCGCTCCAGTCCTTGAGTTGAAAACGTGCAACGGCACGCCCTTGGAAAGCGGCGGCATCCGTCGGTTCAATCAAAAGAAAGGCAGTAAAACTGGCCGTAGCCTCTTCGAACGCCCCACATTGAAGTTGTGAAACGGCTTGCTCCAATATGGCTTTGCGCGCTGGGGAGCTCTCGCTCACAGAGCGCTGGTCCCTTTTTCTCCCGTTCGAATACGCATCGCGTTTGGCACATCAATGACAAAAATTTTACCGTCCCCGACCTTGCCGGTGCGAACAGCCGATTCGATTGTGTCCATAATTTTCAAGACATCTTCGTCTTGAATGACTATGTCGACTTTTACTTTTGCAATAAATCGGATGGTGTATTTGCCGCCGCGATAATGTTCGACATTGCCCTTTTGTCGACCGAAACCGCGAACGTCTGTCAATGTCATTCCTACAATGTGCTGCTTATCGAGCGCAGCCGTTAAGGCATCGAGTTTCTCGGGACGGATGATGCATGTAACCATTTTCATGGGTTTTTCCTCTTTTCCAGGTTTCCCATCAATCGATTGGCCTGCCTCTCCCCACCCGGGCCTTTGCGCCAGCCCGGGTGGGAACGGGGCATACCTTTGATCAATCGAAGAGACTTTTACCTGACTTGACCGCTCCGATGATAACGAAGACCACCAAAGAGACCAGCCCGGTTATGAGTGTTCCAGTCATTATATCCTCCTTAATGTTTTGCCGGCGTTCCCGCGGAGGCGGAAATGCTTGAGCCATATTCAGCGGTCTTGACCTGAAAGTCCGGATAGCAAAGAGCTCCCATTTCGGGTATATCCAAGCCTTCGAGTTCGGCTTTGACACCGACGCGCTGGCCAACGATGACATCCGTTATCCAGTTGAAGGCATACGACAGCGTAAAGATGGCCCCCACCAGCGTCGCGATCCCAATCAGTTGTGCCACGAGCTGTCCGGCATCGCCGTAGAAAAGTCCAGTGACCGAACCGGTGACGCCGTTCCAGCCGCCGCCGTAGTTGCTCTTTCCATCGGCAAAAAGCCCAACTGAGAGCACGCCCCAGAGACCATTCACGCCGTGTACCGACATCGCGCCGACAGGGTCATCGATTTTGGGCACGCGGTCAAAGAACTCGACTGCGAGGCATACAAGAATTCCAGCAATCCAGCCGATGATTACCGCAGCCAACGGATTTACAAAACCGCTGGGTGCCGTGATAGCTACTAGTCCAGCGAGGAGCCCATTGCCAGCCATCGACGCATCGGGCTTTCCATAGCGCATCCACATGTAAAGGACGGCGGCGAACGAACCGGTGCAACCGGCAAGCATGGTATTCACGGCCACGCTACCAATCCTGAGACAACCATTCCCCGAGGCTCCCAGCGTACTGCCCGGATTGAATCCAAACCAACCGAAGGCTAGGATAAAGCAACCCAGAACCACGTATGAAAGGTCGTGTCCGGGAATTACGTTTGGTGAACCGTCCCGGTTAAACTTTCCGATCCGTGGACCCACTTGCATACCCACGGCGCAGGCGGTTAAACCGCCGACAGCGTGTACCACGCCAGATCCCGCAAAGTCGCAGTACCCGTGTCCGAGGCCAAAGTTCACGCCCAATTGCGACAGCCAACCGCCACCCCATGCCCAGTTACCAAAGAGCGGATAAGTAATCGCTCCAAGGAAAATGGTGGATACCGCAAAAGCCGAAAACTTCCAGCGCTCGGCGCATGTTCCTGTGACGATGGTGGTTGTCGTGTCCATGAAGACCATCTCGAAAAGAAAGATGACCATCACTCCCACGTCATAACTCGCACCACTGAGGAAAAAACCCTTCGTTCCAAAGAGGCCCCAAGGCTTACCAAAAAGCGTGAATACCTTCTCCGCATTGATCGGACTGGTACCACCGAGATTGGCAATGGCGCCCGCTCCTCCCATCTGAATGGCAAAACCGCAGACCCAATACGCAAATAATCCGAGACCGTAGACCATGAAATTCATCATCATGGTATGGTTCGCGTTCTTTGCGCGAATAAGTCCGGTCTCAACAATGGCAAACCCGGCCTGCATGAACATCACAAGGAAACCGCAGATAAGGGTCCATGTGAAGTTAATGGCTATTTTGTTTTGTCCAGCCTGGTTGGCAAGGTCGGCCAAGGTGATGCCTTTCTTGGCGTCGGCCACGGTTACGTCGGCGGCTGTGCCAGTCAGCGAGCCATCCGGATCCCCCGTTTCGGCTAGTTTTGCGGCATCCGGTTTACTGATGCCGCTGATCGCCTGATCGCCGGGAAGTGTGGCGGCCGAAGCGGCCGCGGGCGCTTTGGCATCCTCGGCCATCAGCGGACTGCCAAGACTCATCGCCCCAGCTATACTGATAACAGCGAGGAGAAATCTACTGCTTGGTTGAATTTTCATTGATCCTCCTTTATTTTTTCCAAATGGCGCGAGCCAAGTAATAGCTATTTAAAACGCCCAGATTTCCATAGACGGAAATAGCGATACCCGCACAAGCAATCACGGCGCGCCCCACATTGGACGTCGTGATAAAGAGCCCGGCTATCGCCAACAACCAGCCTGCTAGGATCATGCCTAAACCCGCTAGTCTCATACTTCCTCCTTCAGCCGCGCCGATTTAAATAGAAACGCCGAATAGCCAATCATCGTTGCACCCGCAATAAAACCAAGTGCGCCTGCACCCAGCGCCGGGGTCCAGATGATCATAAAACCGGCGAGGAACCAAAATAGCCCCCAGCCGGATGTCTTTGTTGTACCCATGAATCCTCCTTTTGATCCGCCGCTACACCTGTGGCGGGCTAGTGAAACAAAAAAGTGTTCTCGAAGGGCCTGAACAAAAGGCGGATTGAGAACACTCTCAACGCTCCCCTTGCTTAGATGAGCTATAAAAACGGGCAAAAAAATACCCCGGCCGTTAATGGGCCGAGGCTTCAATGCCGTTGTAGAACTGCGGGTCCCCCTTTGGACCTGCGAGACTATAGCGGAAGTGTCGCAGGCCTGTCAAGGAAAAATTCCGATCGCCGCGAATGACATTCTAAAATTGTTTGATTTGGCCGCTCGATTGAGTGCTGCTAAAGTTGGGGTCAAACGCGGTTTCCGGGTTAACCGGAAATCAGTATAATGCCAAGAATCTGAAGGTTACACCGGGCGACAATGATGTCCTCGAGCCGACCGCGCTCGAGGATTTTTTTTGCCCGAACCCAACAAGGAGCCTTTTTTGGCCGATTCTGACGAAGACGAAATCATCCAGCTGCCGCCTCGCCTCTTCTTAATCGGAAGCGCGGTGATGGCCGTATTGTTCTTTCTTTTAGGGAGAGCCGAAATCACCTCGTCTGTCTGGGTAGCAAGCGAACTCCTGTTGACGATTCTAGGCCTGTTCTTCCTTGGTTCGTTCCGGTACCAACTCGACAAGAATGCTTTGACGTATGGAATGGGTTTCGTCATCGTAGCGACCTTTCTTCCTCTTTGGTGGCCGGCCTCTCTGCTGAAAACGGCCATCGCACGTCGAGGATTAACCGCATTGGCGGAATTTGTTGGATACCATTTTTTAACGCTGCATGGATTGGAGGACCTTGTCCACGCCGATACGATGCTCTTTATTCTGGGGCTCACCTATTTTGTTTCAGTCATTGCGCAAACGCGCCTTTTGGAAACAATCAGCAACGTGATTCTTCGAAAACAGGCGGGAAAAGTGTTGCCGACTATCGCATTGTTCGCGGGACTCGTGGCCGCTTGCTCGGGAATTTTGGGAGGCGTCTCCATGATCGGCCTCATGATCCGCACGCTCGTGATTATTCTTACTCTGGGGCGAGCAGAAACGCGGGATATTGTCTTTGCCGTCGTCGTATCGACGGTCATCACCACGGTTAGCGGCTCTTGGATTTCATATGGAGAGCCACCCAACCTGATTATGAAGGCGAACCTCTTTCCCCATTTGGATAATCTGTTTTTTTTGCGCTATTGCCTTCCGGTAGCGATCGGCAGTTACGCGATCGTGGCGTGGAATTTACGTCGGCGGCTGGGCGGCAGGGAAGTGGATCTGCAAACCCAAGATATTCTGGATTCCCACAATGCCGATGTACGTTTTTTGCAAGCCAGCCGTCATGGGGAGGTATTTACCGCGCTCGAATTTGTGGAGAATCAGCAGGATCTCCTGGGTTTGCACTACATCCCCGTGCATGAGCGCGTCCTCGAAGGTGAATCGTTTGGGGAGGCGTTAATACACGAAGAGGTCGCTCCGGGTACCCGACGAGGATTGCTCGGCCATTTCGTCCACGAGGAACTTGCCGAGGATTTGGACAAACATTATTTGCATTTGCTTCACCATGAAGGCGTTCCCCGGGATCCGTACGAGGGGAAAATTCGGGAATCAATCGAGGGAGTTTCGCAGGCGAGGCGCTATGCTCAGGACGTTGGCATGATGGCTTTTGTCCCTTTCATCGGCTTGCTTATTTTCCATGGGAAGTACCCGGAAGCACCGCTCTTTTTGGCCTCGGCTGCAGGCTTCGTAGCGTCTCTCCTGGGAATCTATAAGATCCCTAAGATGCGGAATCTTGCCTTGTCGGAAGCGGCACGCGAATTCAAGGAATACTTATTTCTTTTTCCCCTTTTCGTTGCCATCAGTCTGTTGCAAAAGGTTGGTTTCTTTGACGAATTGGCTTCTCTTCTTAAATCGGGGATTTCACGATACGGCGTCTCCCATGTCGCTTACATTCAATACTGGGGAGCCTGTTTATTGTCCGCTATCCTCGACAATAATGTCGTAGCAGACTTCGCCTCCAAAGCCTTGCGCGGATTAAATCTGAGCACCCTCTATCTTTTCTCGGTGGCCCAAATCGCAGGATACGCGATTGGCGGCTGTTGGACCCACATCGGTTGTGCTCAATCGGTGGTAGCTTTTGCGTTTATCCGGAAAGAAATCAGCCCGCGTTACACGCCTGTTCAGTGGATAAAATCGATGACGCTCATCATTCTCGAAATGAGTGCCTTTGTGACGGCCCTGATTTATCTGGCTGGTTGGCTGCTTCGGCACTAAAAACGTTTCGACTCCGGCGTATTATCCGACGACCTTGTGAAGAATTTTGATGGCCGCCTCGGCGTCGGCGTCGCTTTTTAAGGCGAACACTGCAGTAAACCGCTCGCCGTTCACGGTCGTGACGAGAGCGCGCACAGTGAGATCGGCATGGGCAAGCGCCGCGGTTAATTTAAAGTTGCCGCCTTTTCGGTTAGGACCGTCCACCTGGACGCCAACCACATCCGGCCGTGGAACAAAATCCGCTTTACGAGCGGCTTCTTCTTGGTCCTTTCCCTCAATGGGCGAAATGAAAAGAAGAGCCTTTCCGGCTTGCTCACCTTGCGGACGCCCCAGCGCAAAGTGGACGTCAACACCCGCGTCCGCGAGGACTTTAAACAGCCCCGTCGTTGCGCCCGCCACGTCGTCAATTTCAGTGGACCAAATCGAAAATTTTTTAATGGTAAACATGTCCGCCTCCTCGCTTCCGGCTTTGCGGCATTATACGCCAACGCGGCACCAGATGTAAGCCGAGAGGATTCAACTAAAGAGGCGAACATGGCGCTAAGCAAAGAAGAATGGCCGAATATTTCTCTAGGAGGTTTTCGAAGGTAGCCGTGGCTGATCTTTCAACTGGCTATAAGGCTTTCTTTTCGACTGGAGCTGATGCCAACTGATTCGATAAAAGACGCGGCGGAACTAGCTGCGCGATGCCGCGCCGACAATCGTATTCGTCGCCCGTTGAGAATTTCGTAATATCGGAGCTTCCTCGCCTTCGGATTCCAGATCCAATTTAGGCAGCTCATAGGTACTCAAGTCGAGCGCTTGATTCATCGGACAATACTCGAGCGCAGCGGTTACAAGAAGAGAAAGTCCCGAAAGGGAAAGCAGCTTTTGCCGCGAAAAAACGAAGTACACGAGGGATAAACCGGCTAGAGTCCGAATCATGCGCTCTTGTTTGCCAATATTTTTTTCCATAAATGGGGGACCTCCTGAAAAGATGTGGTTCGCTTGCTTTGACAAGGCCTTCGCAAAACGGGTTACAAATCCACTAGACTTTCCCGTAACCGCCTGTCGCACACCGCATTCGTGCTGAGCTCGGATGAATTTCTAATGAAAAAAAGAGTGTTTCCAAGGGAAAAGATATCGGATTGTAAAACGGCAAAAAGTCCCGCGAGCGCGGAACTTTTTGCTTGCCCGGGTGTGCTTCCGTGCTAGGAAAACCGGGCTGTGGAGGTTACTTCAGGGCGACGGGTTTGTTTTCGATCAACGTTTCCGCGCGGCGGCTTTGCGAAAGGCATTCTTCCGTTAAGTTCCCGCAGGCTGGACCTTCTTCCCCCATGCTTTTAACGAGAATGCGATTCTTGGGTATCCCGGAGGACACGTAGGAATCGCGAACCTTTAAGGCACGGCGCTCGGCGAGTACCCTGTTTTTCTTGCTTGAACCGCGGGTGTCCGTAAAACCCGTGATTTGAACCATATACGGCGTATTCTTTTGCAACCATTCCGCGTTCTTCTTCAGAATGTCCATCCCTTTGTCGTCGATCTTGGATGTGCTGATCTCGAAATAGACGGGCTGCAAGTTCGTGTTTGTGACAAACGGCTTATCGGTATCACTCAGCATGACCTGTTTCCCATCTAGGTTGTCTTTCTTGTCTCCCGGTAGGGAGACTTGCGGCTTCGTTTCTTCTGCATACGCTACCTCTGACGTGGCTTTGGCGACTTGTTCGTGGGTGCATCCGATAGAGGTCATCAGAGACACAAGCCCTGCGATCATCCACATTTGACGGCTGTCCATGTGCTTTCTCCTTTTTGTGACTTGGTATTCGACCTGCTACTGCAAACTTTTCTTGGTACCGGTATCCGCGCTCAGCTGCCAGGCCACCATTCGGGGCTGTTCCGAAGGCGTAGGCAGACGTTGGACGATCGGGATCGTCGCGGGCAACCCTGGCCGAAGGCCTTGGTGGGTGTGCAGGACTGCCCAGACACCCAGCGCGGCGGCGATCGCCAAGGTTGGAATACCCCACTGAACCCACCAGCCTTCGCCGGAAGGGCGAAGACCGGTGTCCCCCGATACCGATTTGGCGAAGGGGGACCATTTCTCCCACCAGCGCGGCGCGAGAATCGTCTGAGCCTCAATTTGCGCAATAAGATCCGCGGGAATTGAGGGTAAAGACTGGCTCCGAAGCTGTTCCTTGATCGCCAGTAAAGCGTTCATTTCAGCCTTGCAAGCAGCACAGCGATCGACATGCGCTGAGACCTCTTTTTGATCCGCCTCCGGCAATTCTCTGTCGAGGTACGCCGATAAAAGCTCTTGGTATTCGTTGCAGGTCATTAGGCTCACTTCCTTCCCGTTTGATCTTGGTCCATCCCGTCTTTGTATGTTCGGGATGCCCCCGAACTTTGAGAATCCGACTGGTAGATGGGGCCCAGGAGCGCCCTTAACTGAAGGCGCCCCCGGTGAATTCGCGAACGTATTGTCCCAACCGGGCAAGACATTACTTGAGCAATTTCGTCGTACGACAAGCCTTCCATGTCGCAAAGGGCCACAGGCAGTCGAAATTCGACGTCCAATTTCTCCAACGCTCTGGCGACATCGAGTTGAATCTGCTGGCGCTCTAAATTCTCTGACGCCTGAGGCGACGCGTCCGATAGCGTGTGCGCCACGTGGCTGGGATTGTCTTCGTCCCCATCCAAACTGACGGTGCGCTGTCGGGCCTTGCGGCGCATCGCATCCATGTAGAGGTTATGGAGGAGACGATACATCCACCCCTTAAAATGACTCGGCCGCTGAAACTGCCAGTACCGCCAGATTTTGATAAACCCGTCCTGAACGAGATCGCGCGCCTCGTCTTCCTTTCCCCCTGTAATTTGAAGAGACATTCGGTAGGCCATGTTGCCGTAACAGCGCAAAAGTTCGCTGAACTCTTCGATTTTTGTCTGCGGGAGGTCGGTCGGTTGGGAATTCGAGTTATTCATGGCGCTAATCAGAGACGCTGCCAGTCAGCCATTAGTTCCACAAAACATGCCCCGCAACCAGAGCAGCAAAGTGCTCTAAAACTAGACCTGTTTTGACCAGGGCTATTTTTAAAACGAGTAAGAGTAGAGAAAATAGGGCGGTCCGAGGAAATTTACTGCGATCGAGAGTAATCCAAGCGCCACGAACAGTCGGGATCGACCTTCCGACCGCAGTAGAACCAATACCGATAAAAGCGGAACTACATCGTAAAGGTAGCGAGAACCAAATTGCGAAAAGCCTGTGCTGTAAAGCATAAGAATCGGTAAACTCACTAGACCCACGAACAGCCAAAGGACTGTTGTTAAACGCCGAAATTCTGAAGAACGAGATTGGCCGATGGCAAGAAATAGAATCGGACACTGAAGGAAAAGGCTAAATCCCATCCAACCGGGCTGGTGATCGACCAGGCTGGCCCCTGGAGGGCGCAGGAGTAGATAATAAATATTGCGCGGAATAAAATGAAAATTGAAATAGCCGTAGGTCCTGTAGTCGTTAAGAATACTTGAATCCGGATTGTGGTAGCTCAGGCCGTTTTCGAACCATCGCCCGAAGCGCAAATGGTTGTACCACAACATCAAAGCTAGAACAATCATCACGGGGACCAGCATTTCCACGGCTCGACGACATTCGCGCTTCCCCACAGTCCGAAGGACAAAACGCTCATCGCTGCAGGCGAGGTAGACCCAGAGAGGAAAAGCAAGGATCAAGTGCTGGCGTCCTCCGGTGGCCACTGCAAATGAAACCGCGCCGAGCCATGTAGAAGTTCTGCGCCATTCCGGTCTGCGCTCTAAAACAAGCCAAAGAGCGGTGAGCATGAAGCTCGATGCTATTAACGGACTTATAAAAAAATGATTGGAAACGATGCTGTAGATGAAATTGGAGGTCCCCCATCCGAAAAAGAAACCGGCTAGAAGCGGGGTCCAAACCGGAACCAAAAGATGGATTTGCCGCCGCAGTCTCTCGGCGATCAGATAAAACAAACCCACGTTGATAGAACCGAATATCATTCCAAAGATGCGTTGCGGGAAGTGTGCGGCCCCGCGCCAGGCTACAAGCGGGGCCATCAACACGGCAGCCAGCGGAGGCCAGTAACCATACACACGGCCCTGAAAGGGACTCATGTCAAGCCACCGGGGATCCGCCCCTGGAATATCGACTCGACCATGAAGGAATGCCCAGGCCAGTTGGCTGTACCAGGCCAGATGAACAGAATCCTCAAGCCCCATCGACTTACGATAGAGATTCATCACGTCGAAACTGATGAGAAAAAGTAGGCCAAAAAGCAATCCCACCGACGCGGAGTCTTTTGAGATGAATTGTAGGAAACGGCCTGCGGAGGTACCTGCTTCGTTCTGACCCACAGTCGACCGGGGTCGTTCGGGCTCCATCCTGGCCTAGGCTCGCTGCCGAGCAGACTCGTAGAGAATAACGGCGGCAGAGGCGGCTACGTTCAGCGACTCCACCGGCTTACACATAGGGATGTGGAGGGTTCTCACAAGATCGTCCTTCCATTCTTTGGAAAGCCCTTGGCCTTCTTGCCCTACCACGATGGCCCAGGGCTGCTTCCAATCGACGTCGTTATAGGCCTTGGCGTCAGGCGTTTCTTTGAGAACCGTCGTGCCAAGCAGGCCATACTTCTTTTTTTTCACTTCCTTGACGATATCCTCTCGAGTACGGTGTTCGATAATGGGAAGTCGAAGTGTGGATCCCATGGCTCCCCGGATCGCCTTTGGCGAGAAAAGATGAACCGTCCCTTTCGTGGTCACCACCCCCGCAGCGCCGGCCGCCTCGGCGGTCCGAACAATTGAAGCGGCATTCCCAGGATCCTGAAGGCCATCCAGAATGAGCAAAGGAGCTGGCGTTTTCTCCATCAGATCCTCCCACTTCCAGGTCGGCCGCCGAACAATAGCCAGAATTCCCTGGGGATTTTCCACGTCCGTGATCGCTCCGAATGCCGCCTTCGATACAATGAAATTTTGTTTTGCGCGCGAACGAAGAGGGTCAAGGAAGGAGGTCTCCGGAAACTCGTCACTTACGACGAGGATTTCCAAAGCGAATTGTGATAGGAGCGCTTCTTGGACCAGACGCGCTCCTTCCAAGAATATCAGGGGCGCATTTCGATCATCGCGAATCTTCTGAATCTCTTTGATGAAAGGATTTTGACGGCTGGTAATGAGAGGGATCGCAGAGTTAGAAGTGCGAAAGACGGGGTCAGGCTCGGTCACAAAAGTGAAAGAACTTTCTTGCCGTAATCAGGGGAGTTCGCTCGAACCCATCAAGTAACGATCGCATTCGCGAGCGGCTCCGCGACCTTCGTTAATCGCCCAAACGACCAGGCTTTGCCCACGACGCATATCGCCCGCGGCGAAGACCCCCTTCACATTCGTACTGAATTTGCCGTGCTCGGCTTTGGCGTTTGAGCGGGCATCCTTTTCGACGCCGACGGAAGCTAGGACCGCTTCTTCCGGTCCTACGAATCCCATCGCCAAGAGGACCCGTTGAACGGGCCAAACTTTTTCGGTTCCGGCGACTTCCTTCATCGTGAACTGACCCTTATCGTCTTTGACCCATTCAATCTGGATGGTGTGGGCCGCTTTGACATGACCCGAGTTATCCCCTTCGAACTTCTTCGTGACGATCGCATACCTTCGCGGATCAGCACCAAACTTGCGCGCGGCTTCCTGCTGGCCATAATCCATCATGTAGACTTTGGGCCACTGCGGCCAAGGATTATCCGGGGCACGCTGGTCGGGTGGGCGCGGCAAAATCTCAAACTGGACCAGGCTTTTACATCCATGCCGCATGGAAGTCCCCACGCAATCGGTCCCCGTGTCACCGCCGCCGATAACAATCACATCTGTCTCTTTAGCACTGATGTATTGCCCATCGCGCAACTGGCTATCGAGCAAGCTCTTCGTATTGTTGTGCAGGAACTCCATCGCAAAATGGATTCCTTTCAGATTCCGACCGGGAACCGGAAGATCGCGCGGTTTCGTCGCACCTCCGCAAAGTACTGTTGCGTCAAATTCTTTCAAAAGTTTCTCGGCGGGGTAATGCGTTCCAACTTCCGTTTTTGTGATGAAAGTGACGCCTTCCTGGGCCAAGAGGTCGACACGCCGCTGTACGATATGTTTTTCGAGTTTCATATTGGGAATACCGTACATCAAAAGCCCGCCCACCCGGTCCGCCCGTTCAAAAACGGTGACCCAGTGCCCTGCCTTGTTCAGCTGTGCGGCGCAAGAAAGGCCGGCCGGGCCGGAGCCGACCACAGCGACTTTTTTTCCAGTACGTTTGGCCGGAAGTTCTGGGACGATCCAACCCTGGTTAAAGGCATAATCCACGATAGCGCACTCAATGTTCTTAATCGTGACGGCGGGGCTCGAGATACTCAGAACGCAGCCGGCCTCGCAAGGAGCGGGGCAGACGCGGCCAGTGAATTCGGGGAAGTTATTCGTTTTATGCAGCCGGTCGAGAGCTTCACGCCAAAGTCCGCGATAAACCAGGTCGTTCCACTCGGGAATGAGATTGTTGATAGGACAGCCGGAAGCCGCGCCGTTGATAATATTTCCGGTATGGCAGAAAGGGACTCCACAATCCATGCACCGGGCCCCCTGCAAACGCAAGCGATCTTCGCCCATGTGGTAGTGAAACTCTTTCCAATCCTGAATCCGCTGTTCGGGGGGACGATCGGCGGGGAGCTCCCTTTGGTATTCTAAGAATCCGGTAGGTTTGCCCATCAAATCAGTCCAAAGTCCAACGTCATTGAATAGAATCGGGGAGGGCGTCCATGAACTTGTCCCCGGAATAATCTGAAGTTTTCAGATTTCGCATTAAGCCGCCCGCTACTAATTTCCGCCAACACGGGAGAGGTCGCGCATGTTTTCTTGGAAGGCAGCCATCGCGGCCTCCTCGCCAGAAAGTCCCAGCGCGCGAACTCGCTTCTCCGCCGCGAGAGCACGCTGATAGTCTTTTGGCATCACTTTCACGAACTGAGACACGGTGGCGTCCCAATCTTGAAGAACTTTGGCGGCAACTGTGCTTCCGGTGTAGTTAAAGTGTTTTTCGATCAATGTCCGCAATTCCTGAATCTCTTCAAGATCTTCCAAAGCTTCCAGGTCCACCATCTGCCGGTTGCATCGCACGGATAAAGTCCCCAAGGGGTCAAGGACGTAGGCGATTCCTCCCGACATGCCGGCGGCGAAATTACGACCTGTGGCGCCCAATATCACGACGCGGCCACCCGTCATGTATTCGCACCCGTGGTCCCCGACGGATTCAACCACCACGCGTACGCCACTGTTGCGGACGCAAAAACGTTCTCCCGCGACCCCCCTAATATAAGCTTCGCCCCGGGTCGCGCCATAGAAGGCCACATTGCCGATGATGATATTTTGTTCCGGTATAAATGTCGCCGCCTTCGGGGGATAGACAATAATTTTTCCACCGGAAAGACCCTTGCCCACGTAGTCATTGGCATCCCCTTCGAGAGACAAGGTCATGCCCGAGGGAATAAATGCGCCGAAACTCTGACCGGCGGACCCTTGAAAGTGCAACTTGATCGTGTCTTCGGGCAGTCCCATCGGGCCGTAGCGCCGGGTTAATTCGCTTCCCACCATGGTTCCCACAACGCGGTTGACGTTGCGAATCGGAACGGTCGCGTGAACTCTTTCCTTTCGCTCAAGCGCCGGCTTGCAGAGGGCAAGCAATGTGGTGCGGTCGAGCGCCCGGTCGAGACCATGATCTTGGGCGGTCGTACAATAACGCCCGACTTCCGGATCCACTTTCGGTTGGTAAAGAATCTGCGAAAAATCGAGCCCCTTGGCCTTCCAATGGTTGAGCGCTGCTTTCATTTGGAGCCTATCGGTCCGGCCAATCATTTCCGTAATTTTCCGGAAGCCCAGCTCGGCCATGACCTCGCGAAGCTCCTGCGCGATAAATCGCATAAAATTCACCACATGCGCCGGATCGCCGGTGAATTGTTTGCGAAGCTCCGGATTTTGCGTGGCGACTCCCACGGGGCAGGTATCCAGGTGGCACACACGCATCATAATGCACCCCAAGACGACGAGGGGCGCTGTGGCGAAACCGAATTCTTCCGCGCCCAAAAGAGCGGCGATCGCGACATCGCGGCCCGTCTTCAGTTGGCCATCGGTCTCGACAACGATTCGATCGCGCAGCTTGTTCATGAGTAGCGTCTGGTGCGTTTCGGCCAGGCCGAGCTCCCATGGCAAGCCCGCGTGTTTGATACTGGTTTGCGGAGAGGCCCCGGTGCCGCCATCATGTCCGCTGATCAAGACGACGTCGGCGTGCGCTTTCGAAACACCGGCCGCGATCGTCCCCACCCCCACCTCCGAAACCAGCTTGACGCTGATGCGGGCGTTGGGATTGGCGTTTTTCAGATCGTGAATGAGCTCCGCTAAATCCTCAATGGAGTAGATGTCATGGTGTGGCGGTGGCGAAATCAGGCCGACCCCCGCCGTTGAGAAGCGTACTTTGGCGATCCAGGGATAGACTTTCCGACCCGGTAGCTGGCCGCCTTCACCAGGTTTGGCTCCCTGCGCCATCTTGATTTGAATTTCTTGAGCCATGACCAAATACTGGCTCGTAACCCCGAAGCGCCCCGAGGCGACCTGTTTGATTGCGCTATTCTTGGAGTCGCCGTTGGGCATAGGAACGTATCGCTCAGGATCTTCCCCCCCTTCCCCGGTATTACTTCGGCCGCCGATGCGGTTCATGGCGATGGCGAGCGACTCGTGTGCTTCCTTACTTATGGAACCGTATGACATCGCCCCCGACTTAAACCGTTTGCAGATGGACTGTACGGATTCCACATCCTCAATTGGAATGGAAGTCCCCCCCGTAAACTCCATTAGCCCGCGCAAAGTCGCTGCCCGCTTGGATTGGTCGTTGACGCCTTCGCTGTACTTCTTAAAGACTTGATAATTATTGGTGCGGCAAGCCGTCTGCAAAGCATGGATCGTTTCGGGATTAAAAAGATGATGCTCGCCTTCTTTGCGCCACTGGTACTTGCCCCCGACGTCCAATGTCTTTCCGTTAGGCGTGCCGTATTGAGGGTAGGCATGGCGGTGCCGCATCCCAACTTCGGTCGCGATCATATCGAGCCCGATGCCCGAGATCCGAGAGGCCGTCCACGTGAAGTACTTGTCGATGACGTCTTGGTTCAAGCCGATGGCCTCGAATATTTGCGCGCCACCATAACTTTGGATGGTCGAGATCCCCATCTTGGAGATAGTTTTCACAACGCCCTTGGACGCCGCCTTGACGTAATTCTTAACGGCTTTTTTGTGATCCACCGTCGTGAGCAGTCCTTCGTGAATCATGTCGTCGAGTGATTCGAGGGCCAGATAGGGGTTGATCGCCCCCACCCCATAACCAATCAAGAGAGCAAAATGATGAATCTCCCGTGGCTCGCCCGACTCGAGGATAAGACCCACTCGGGTGCGCGTCCCTTCACGGATCAGATGATGGTGCAGGCCGGCGACCGCAAGTAACGACGGGATCGGCGCGTTATCCGAGTCAATTGCGCGGTCTGAGAGAACAATGATATTCACTCCATCCTTAATCGCTTCATCCACAGAATTAAAGAGAGCCTCCAGAGCTTTCTCAAGCCCCGCACCGCCATTGCGAACCGGATACACAATTGGGAAGACGCGGGATTTAAACCAGGGGTGGTTCACATGAACCAGTTTGTAGAATTCTTCGTCCGTTAAAATGGGCGATTTCATTTGGATTTGGCGGGCATTTTCCGGGCCCACTTGCAGCAGGTTACCTTCCGGACCGATCGTCGTTTCGGTCCCCGTAACAATCTCTTCGCGGATGGCGTCGATCGGAGGATTTGTGACCTGGGCAAAAAGCTGTTTGAAATAGCTAAAGAGTAGCTGCGGCTTGTCCGAAAGAATTGCCAGAGGCGTATCGTCGCCCATGGAGCCCATCGCTTCAACACCATTTTCCGCCATGGGCGCCATTAAAATACGCAAATCCTCAAACGTGTAGCCGAAAACCTGCTGACGCAGGAGCATCGTGCGATGATCCGGCTGAGGAATATACGGAGGCTCCGCCAAATCTTCGAGTTTAACGAGGTTTTCGTTCAGCCACAGGCGATAAGGCTTTTCCGCGCAGATTTTTTGTTTGATTTCCTCATCGGCGACGATGCGCTTCTCGATCGTATCCACAAGAAGCATCCGGCCCGGCTGGAGCCGTCCCTTATGCAGCACGCGATCCGGAGGAATTTCGAGGACTCCGACTTCCGACGCCATCACGACTAAATCATCTTTCGTAACGTAGTACCGGCTCGGGCGCAGACCATTCCGGTCTAAGACCGCTCCCACCTGGACGCCGTCCGTGAATGCGATCGAGGCCGGTCCATCCCAAGGTTCCATGAGAGAGCTGTGATATTCGTAGAAGGCCTTCTTGTCGTCACTCATGCTTTCATGGTTCGACCAGGGTTCGGGAATCATCATCATCATGGCGTGAGCCATAGAGCGGCCAGTGAGAACAAGAAATTCAAAACAGTTGTCAAACATCGCCGAGTCGCTGCCGTCTGGCCGGATGACGGGCATTAATTTCTTAAGATCCGCGCCAAAGAGTCCGGATTCGAACAGCGCTTGGCGGGCGATCATCCAGTTCACGTTGCCGCGCAGGGTGTTAATCTCGCCATTGTGCGCGACGTAGCGGTAGGGATGAGCGCGCTCCCAACTCGGGAACGTGTTCGTGCTGAACCGGGAATGGACGACGGCTAAAGCGGACTCGAAAGAGGGGTCTCGCAGCTCTGGGAAAAAAAGCGGCACCTGATCCGAGATCAGCAGTCCTTTATAAATAATGGTTCGGTACGACAAACTGCAGATGTAAAAGCCTCGGCCACCTTCCCAGGTGGAGTAGCGAATCTCGTTTTGAATGTGTTTCCGGATCAGAAAGAGTTTGCGCTCGAAAGCCTGGTCGTCCTGCAGCATGGAACTCCTGCCGACAAAGAACTGCCGAATGACAGGCTCGCTTGATCGGGCCATCGCACCGAGACTCGCGTTATCGGTTTTGACGTCGCGCCACCCGAGAAACTTCTGACCCTCTTGTGCCACCACTTCTTCCAGTCGCTTTTCGCATTCCTTTCGCCAATCATCCCGGCGTGGGAGAAAGACCATGCCGACCCCATATTCCTTAGGAGTGGGTAGCTCATATCCCGCCTTCTTAGCCTCTTTCTTAAAGAATTCATGTGGAATTTGCATGAGGATTCCGGCCCCGTCCCCGGTATTTACCTCGCAGCCACAGGCGCCCCGGTGACGCAAGTTGTCGAGAACGGTCAAGGCCTGCGTGACGATTTGGTGGGACTTTCGGCCCTGGATATCGACAACAAAACCGACGCCGCAGGCGTCTTTTTCGAATGCCGGATCATAGAGACCCTGCTTATGTGGACAATCGTTCATAAATGGTGGATGGGGGGTTCCCACGATGGGAAGGATTACCCTGTAGGCAGCGATTATACATCAAAATGGAACTAGTCTATTCCTATGCCAGTTTCGCTAAGAGCGACCGGACTGACGCCATCAAGTTATAATGGCCCGCAGCCCAGAAAGGATCCTATGCAATTAAACATACTGACCTTACCCGGCGACGGAATCGGCGTTGAAGTCACGCGCGAGGCCGTCCGCGTCTTAGAGCGCGTCACCTCTAAATTTGGCCATACTTTGAATCTAAAGGAAGGTCTTCTCGGCGGCATTGCCATCCACAAAACGGGCTCTCCTTTTCCCAGCGAGACCGAGAAGCTCGCCAAGGAGGCTGACGCGACGCTGATGGGGGCTGTTGGGCTTCCCGAATTCGACAATGCTCCTCCCGACAAACGTCCTGAAAAAGGGCTTTTGGGACTCCGGAAAACCCTGGGAGTCTACGCCAATCTGAGGCCCGTGAAAGCTTACACCGCCTTGCTCAACTCGTCCCCACTCAAAAATCACCTGGCGGAAGGCGTCGACATGATCATCGTACGAGAGCTAACAAGCGGTCTGTATTACGGGACTCCTCGCGGGATATCGGGTGAAGGACTAGAGTCTCGGGCGGTGAATACGCTCGCCTACACGCGCGCTGAAATTGAACGCGTTTGCCGAATGGCGTTCAAACTCGCCCGCAACCGGCGAAAAAAACTGACCAGCGTCGATAAATCAAACGTGCTCGAAACGTCCCAGCTTTGGCGTAAGGTGGCTACGGAACTGGGTAAGGATTTTCCCGCCGTGTCCCTTGAGCACATGCTTGTGGACAATTGCGCGATGCAGCTCGTACTCAACCCGAAACGCTTTGATGTTCTCGTGATGGAAAACATGTTTGGTGACATCTTGAGCGATGAAGGGGCGGTCGTGGCGGGTTCTATCGGCATGCTCCCGTCTGCGTCTATTGGAGACCAAAAGCCTTCCGGCGTATGGGTGGGTTTATACGAGCCCGTGCATGGCTCCGCTCCCGACATCGCGGGCCAGAACAAAGCGAACCCCCTAGGCGCCATCGGCTCCATCGCGGCTATGTTCGAATACAGCTTTGGTTTGATAAAAGAAGCCGCCGCTGTGAACGCGGCGATTGAGAAGGTGCTAGACAGCGGGAAGTTGACGGCCGATCTAAAACCCGCGGGGACACCGGCCACAACCGAGGAAGTCGGAAAAGCGGTGTGTGACCTTATTTGAAAAAAACTCTCAACCCCCCGC
>JBBSDO010000016.1:0-23566 GCA_038241515.1 Elusimicrobiota bacterium
GAATGCCATTTTGAAGGAAATCAAGCAAGAATTAATCGCGAAGCATGTGGCCTTTGATCCGTCCCTCGAGGTAGGCGTGATGATTGAAACACCTTCGGCGGCGATGATTTCTGACATCATCGCGCGGGAAGTCGACTTTCTCTCCATAGGGACGAATGATTTAATTCAGTACACCTTAGCGGTGGACCGAGTAAACGAAAATGTGGCGCCGCTCTATAATCCTCTTCACTTGTCCGTCCTCAGGCTTATCGGAATGGTGATTGCGGCAGGCCATAAGGCGGGGAAGTGGGTGGGTATGTGTGGAGAGATGGCCGGAGATCCGGATTTCACAAGGATCCTGCTGGGTTTGGGTTTGGACGAATTTTCGGTTCCCGCAGCGGCCGTCCCGCGAATAAAACGACTGCTCCGCCAGACCTCCTTAGAAGAGACGAAGGTCTTGGCTCAAGAAATCCTCCAATTAACGGATCAAGAATCCATCCAAAAACGCCTCGGGTCGCCGCGGGCCTGATACTCCATGGACATTAGGAATTTCTGCATCATTGCGCACATTGACCATGGCAAATCAACGCTGGCCGATCGCCTTTTGGAAGTGACAGGCACCATTCCCATGCGGGAGATGCGCGCGCAGATCATGGACGGCATGGAACTGGAACGTGAGCGCGGGATCACGATAAAGGCCAAGGCCGTCCGCATGTTGTATCGCCAAGCGTCAAGCGGAAAGACCTATATTTTGAACTTGATCGATACCCCTGGACATGTCGATTTCACCTATGAGGTGTCGCGGGCTCTTGCCGCCTGCGAAGGGGCGCTTCTCCTTGTCGATGCCACCCAAGGTGTGGAGGCTCAAACGTTGGCCAACGCGACTTTGGCGCGCGACGCGGGTTTGGATATTATTCCAGTGATCAATAAGATTGATTTGCCAGCCTCGGATCCCGAGAACTGCCAACAACAAATTCACGACATTCTTGTGATCAATCGCGCCGCGATTTTAGCCAGCGCGAAGATGGGCAAAGGGATTATTGAAATCTTGGACGCGGTGGTGGAAAGCGTTCCGCCCCCTGCGATGAATACTGCCGCCCCTTTAAAGGCACTCGTGTTCGACTCCGTTTTTGATCCCTTCCGCGGTGTGGTGGTCTATGTGCGTATTTTAGAAGGCGAAGTGAAGCCGGGGATGCGCCTACGATTTATGGTGACCGGTCGCGAGGTTGTTGCTGATGAAGTTGGGATTCTTCAGCTCAAACTGGTGAAGTCTCAAGGACTCAGTGCTGGGGAAGTGGGCTACCTCATACTCGGCCTGAAAGAGCTTAGCGACGTCCAAATGGGAGACACCCTCACCTCCGTAGATCGCCCCGCGCAGACGCCTCATCCCGGATACAAGGAGCTCAAGCCGTTTGTTTTCGCCGGCATTTATCCGGTTAATCCCAGCGATTACGATAATCTGAAAAAAGCCCTGGAGAAGCTCCACCTAACGGATTCGGCCTTCGCTTTTAGCCCGGAGACTTCCTCCGCTCTGGGATTTGGTTTTCGCGCGGGTTTTCTAGGACTTTTGCATCTGGACATTGTGAAAACCCGGGTCGAAAGAGAGTTTGAAATCCCCTTGATTGTCACGGCGCCCAACGTGGTTTATGAACTCATCAATCAGTTTGGGGAAAAAGCGATTTTAGACAATCCGGCCCACTTTCCCGATCCCGGTGACATCAAAGAGATTCTTGAACCTTATGTTTCTGCAACCATTGTGGCCCCGGGAGACTACGTGGGACCCTTGATGCAGCTTTGCCAGGACCGTCGCGGCCTTTTTCATGACATGAAATATCTGACGGCTACTCGAGTGGCTTTGCATTACGACTTGCCACTCGCGGAGATCGTGAGCGATTTTTACAATGAATTGAAGTCGATGTCCAAAGGCTATGCCTCTTTCGATTACGAACACACCGGTTACAGCGCCGCTGATCTAGTTAAGATGGAGATTCTCGTGAATAATGACATCGTGGACGCATTTTCGTTTATTGTCCACAGCGATAAAGCGTATACTCAAGGCCGAGCGCTCGTGGAATCGCTCAAGGAATTGATCCCACGACAAATGTTCGAGATACCGCTTCAAGCGCGCATTGCCAATCGCATCATCGCTCGCGAAACGATTCCCGCTTTGCGAAAAGACGTGCTCTCCAAATGTTATGGAGGAGATATCTCGCGAAAGCGCAAGCTGCTGGAAAAGCAAAAAGAAGGCAAAAAGCGCATGAAGCAATTCGGCCAGGTCGAAATTCCCCAAGAAGCGTTCATGGCTATTTTAAAGCGGTAAATTCGGAGGAGTGATGGAAACGACTTTGTTTTGGATCGGTTGTGGACTAGGCGCCTACGCCTATGTTTTGCGACAAATTTTTCGGCGGGACTCCCTCCTAAGCCGGCGTCTCTTAATAGGGACCTTGCACGTGCTTTTTGCCGCCGCTGTGGGGGCCTTGGTTGGTTTTGTTTTCAGCGCTTCCATGGACCTGCACGGACCCAGTCCAAAGTGGCCTATCCTGGGGGGGATACTGGGTTTGCTCGTCGGTCTCATCCAAATGGGGCAGCAGCGGGGAAAAAAGGAAGGCCCATCGAGCCTTCTGGCGGGTGATTTGGAATGGGTAGAAACGTCCTTTTCCGCGATCCTACTAGCTGCCGTCATCATGTACGCTGTAGTGCAAGCGTTTAAGATACCGTCGGGTTCTATGGAAAACACGCTGCTCATCGGAGATCACCTGTTTGTGAATAAATTTATTTATGGGATCCGCATCCCTTTCTCCGAGAAAAGGGTTTTCAAGCTTCGGGATGTCCATCGCAAAGAGATTGTTGTGTTTGAAGCTCCAGAAACGGCCATTCTATCTCGGGAGGAACGTGAGCATAACGTAAAGAAGGACTTCATCAAACGCGCCATAGGTTTACCGGGCGACGAAATACAGATCAAAAATAAACATCTTTTCGTAAATCATGAAATGCAGGATGAACCTTATACGATTTACAAAGATCCCAGTGTGTGGCCTTCGGCGCTCCAGCGGCTCGAGCGCAAGGATTACCAGCGGCTTTGGCAAACGGGCGAGCTGGCTCAGTATCGTCGGGAAGAAATAGGCGATAATTTCGGCCCCATCACCGTTCCTCCGGGTTACTATTTCGTGATGGGAGACAACCGGGACGGATCGTTCGATTCTCGTTTCTGGGGTCCCATGCCAAATCGACTTCTGAAAGGCAAGGCATGGATCGTGTACTGGCCTTTTCGCCGGGCGAAAATAATTCGATGAGCCCCTCGAAACCCTGGCTGATCGCGACGGTTGTTCTGCTCGTGGTCGAGATTCTACCTCCCGCTAAACATTTTTCTGTCCTTTGTCTTAGTTTAGGCGCCTTGGCGGCTTCGATTGCGGCTGTTTTCTCACCCCTTCCGTGGCTCCCTTGGGTCGTATTTATCATCGTCAGCGTTGCTCTACTACCTGTCCTTGTCCCATTGGCTCGTTTCCTGTTTAGGAAGGACTCTCAAAATGGTTCCCCGACCGCCTAGCCCCGCCGCACTCTACATTCATATCCCTTTTTGTCATGCGCGCTGCGGATACTGTGACTTTGTCACATTCACCGGAAAGGAAGACGGCATCCCCGCGTATGTAGACGCGGTATGTGAGGAAATTGCCCTCCATGCGGCTCGGCCTTGGCTGGGGCTTGAACCCTTTGACACCATTTTTTTTGGCGGGGGAACTCCTTCTGTTTTAGAGCCCGAGCATATTCAGACGATCTTGAGTACCGTGCGCGAGCGCTTTGAGGTGTCGCCCGAGCCGGAGATCACCCTCGAGGCCAATCCAGAAAGCGTATCGGCGGAAAAAGCGGCGGGCTGGAAGCGCGCGGGTGTGAACAGGCTGAGTCTGGGGCTTCAGGCTTTTGACGATACTCTATTGAAGGCTATGGGGCGCCTTCACACGATTGACGGCTTCCTCAAAGCGTATGATTTTCTCCGTCAAGCAGGCTTCCAGAACGTGAGCTTCGATTTGATTTACGGGTTTCCCGATCAGAGTCTGGATTCCTGGCAAAATACAGTGGATTCTGCCCTGCGTCTTAAGCCGGAGCACCTCTCACTTTATTCTCTCCTTGTGGAAGCGCATACCCCCTTTGCGTTGGCCGGTGTTACTGTCGACAATGACTTGCAGGGGGCCATGTACGAGTGGGCGCGAAAATTTTTGGAGGAGAAGGGTCTGTCGCAATATGAAATCTCCAATTTTGCTCGACCCGGTTACGGTTGTCGCCATAATATGGTGTATTGGCGTCAACAAAACTATCTCGGAGTGGGTACGGGTGCTGTGGGGTGCGTGGGCGACCTCCGCTGGACGAATCAAAAAAGCCTAGAAACCTATCAAAAGGATCTCTCGGCAGGGCGCTTACCCTGGCATTCGAGCGAACACATTGACTCGAAGTCCCGTCGCTTTGAACGACTGATGCTGGGCCTGCGTCTGCGAGAAGGATTAGACTGGACCGACGAGCGCGACGAGAGTTGGCTTCAAGTGCGCTCGGAGCTGAGTAAGAAAGGGTGGCTTGAGCAAGTGGAGTCCGGGCGCTGGCGAGTTGCGGAGTCGCTCGTGGGCATGACCAATCAAGTACTCCTTCCCTTCCTGTGAGAGTTCCACGTAGCCCTGAGGCCGGTCAGCGGGTCTAATAGTAAGAAGGAGGAACAATGAAAACTGAAACCGAGACTCGTCTACTAAGATTTGAGGCCTATCACGTTCTGCCGGACAGTCCCCAAATGCAGCGAGATTTCCTTTACGTTATTGCGTCGCTCGAAGCTCGTTCAGCCGAGCCTCAAGCCGCGGACGTCGTTCGTGTGGCCAAGGCAAACGCGATTCTTCCTGTCGAGGTACAGGGTTTTCAAGAGTTCCCTGGCCGAGGTTTGGGAGGCCTAGTCCAGTTGCCCGATGAAGGGCGGCCCCGGGCGGTCGTCATGGGCTCTCGTGAGTTTTTGGCGGAGTGCGGGTTGCAAATTCCAGAAATTTTGGAAGTTACGTGCCGAGAGTGGGAACGGAGCCCCAGCCGGTCTATATTGCTTGCCGGGTGGGATAGATGGGTTCGAGGAATATTAAAGTTCGTCAAGGCCCCCGAAACGGTTCAAAGTTAGCAGATCGATTCGAGCCGTAAATGCTGCTGGAATTGCAATAGCTTGACAGAAAAAGCAGCCGGTGGTATAGTATTAGCACTCCAGATTGTGGAGTGCTAATTTTTTATGCGCACCTTAAATCCCACGACAGCCGAAAATCGGAAACGCCGGCTTCTCCAAGCGGTAATTTACCACTATGTGCGCACCGGAAAGCCGGTGGGGTCACATGTCATTGTGGATAAATACAATTTCGGGATGTCCTCGGCCACGGTAAGAAATCTGCTGAGCGAGCTTGAAAAGGAAGGGTATCTCTTGCAACCGCACACAAGTGCGGGGCGGACTCCGACCGATAAGGGGTATCGCTTTTACGTGGATTCGCTCCTTGAGGTGCAAACCCTGGCGAGCTCGGAAGAGGACCGGATCCGCAAAGATTATTTGGAGCGCACGAAGGAACTCGAAGAACTGATGATTTCGACATCGCATATGCTTTCTTCTCTATCGCATTACACCGGGATGGTCCTCTCTCCCCGGCTTGACCGAAGTCTGCTGAGACGCCTCCAACTCATTCCTCTGGGATCAAAGCAGATTCTCGTGGTGGTGGTGTCGCAAACGGGACTAATTCGTCATCGGGTGGTGTCCTTAGGCAAGGCCATTGATCCTATTCGCTTGAGCTCAATTTCGGATTCCCTCAATCAAAGGCTCAATGGTCTTCCACTGTCCGAGGTTCGCACCCAAATTTTGCACCACATTGAAGCCGCGGAACAGGAACAACACGAGGCCTTCTCTCTAGCGAAGGATGTGATGAGGGACGCCTTTGACCTGAGCACGGACGAAAATCACCTCTATGTAGAAGGCCGCGAAAATATTTTCTCTTTCCCGGACCTCGACGATTATGGCCAAGTTACTGGTTTACTAAAGATTATCGAGCAGAAAAATCTGCTCGCCACCGTATTGGAACGCGCTATGAAAAAAGAAGGCCTCAGTGTAAAAATTGGAGCTGAAAATAAGCACCCGGAACTTCGCGGGGTGTCGCTGGTTTCTTCTACCTACAAAATGGGCGACAACACCGTAGGTGTACTGGGAATTATGGGCCCTCGGCGGATGGAATATGGACGCATGATTTCTCTGGTTGAGGGAGTCACGCGGATCATGAATCAGCTCCTGGCAAAAATGAGCTCCAATGAGTGAGAAGCCCCCATCCATTCCTCCGGAACTGGAAGAAAAACTTTCGGAGTTAGAGATTCTCAGACAGGCCTTGGAAGAGTCGAAGCAGAAAACGGCGGACTTTTACGATCAGCTTCTAAGGTTGAAAGCCGAATTCGAAAACTTTAGGAAGCGCTCCGAGAAAGAGAAAAGCGAAGTCCGCGAATGGGGAAAACAGGAAGTGCTCACTCCGCTCCTTGGCATTGTGGATGTGTTTGAACAAGCTCTTCGACAGGCCACACACGCGAAAGATACCAAGTCCATCGTCCAGGGGCTGCAGTTTTTACATAAGAATTTTGAGCAGCTATTAAAATCGGAAGGCCTGGAAGTGATCGAGGTTTTGGACAAGGTCTACGACCCTCATTTTGCAGAGGCGATTGAGCAGGAAGAAGTCGATGAAGACCGTGTAGGGAAAGTTCTAGGTGAACTCCAAAAGGGCTACTTGTTTAAGGGCCGCGTATTAAGACCCAGTCGCGTTCGAGTCGGAGTATCGCGCGAAAAAATGAGCGCGCCTTCCGTCGCACGCAGTGGGGACAATTCGCCTGAAGAAGAAGAAAACTAGAAGCTTGAATTTACGAAGCGGCTCAAAAGAGGCGCCGCTCCGATCGAACGAAGGAAAATGAAACAGGAGGAAGTGTTATGGCAAAAATTATCGGAATAGATTTAGGAACATCGAACTCGGCGGCGGCCGTTATGGAAGGCGGAAAACCGACCATTATTCCGTCGGCGGAAGGGACTACCCTGGGTGGAAAGGCCTTTCCCTCATATGTGGCCATTACGAAGGACGGCCAACTGCTGGTCGGTGAGCCAGCGCGCCGCCAAGCGGTGAGTAATTCTGAAGGGACCTTGTCCGCGTTTAAGCGCAAAATGGGAACTCAGCACAAATACAAAGTGACGGGGAAAGAATACACGCCCCAGCAGCTTTCTGCATTTATTCTGCAGAAGGTTAAAAAGGACGCCGAATCTTACCTAGGGGATAAGGTTGAAAAAGCCGTGATCACGGTTCCCGCCTATTTTGATGATAACCAACGGCAAGCGACTAAGGACGCAGGAGCGATCGCTGGATTGGAAGTCGTCCGCCTGGTGAACGAACCCACAGCGGCCTGTTTGGCTTACGGTCTCGACAAATCGGGGCAGAACCAAAAAATCATGGTCTTTGATTTAGGGGGCGGAACGCTAGACGTCACTCTCATGGATATGTCGAGTGATGGAAAGGATGCGACTTTTGAAGTGGTCGCGACATCCGGCGATACGCTCTTGGGCGGCACGGACATGGATAACGCCCTGATTGATTTCGTGGCAGGGGAGTTCCGCAAAGAAACAGGAATTGACCTCACAAAAGACAAGCTCGCTATCACACGGCTCAAGGAGTCGGTGGAGAAAGCAAAAATTGAGCTTTCGAATGTGATCGAGACCGAACTCAATCTTCCCTTCATCACGGCGGACGCTTCTGGACCCAAACATCTCACGCAAAAGCTCACCCGTTCCAAGCTTGAAGGAATTATCACGCCCATCATCGATCGCTGTAAGGGCCCGATCGATCGGGCTCTGCAAGACGCCCGCAATAATCCCAAGCATGCTGGGGGTTGGAAAGCGGTTGCCGACATCACGAAAATCATTCTCGTGGGAGGTCCCACCCGGATGCCCATCGTGCAAAAGTTTGTTGAAGATTATGTCGGTAAAAAAGTAGAGCGCGGTATTGATCCCATGGAGTGCGTGGCCCTCGGGGCGGCCGTTCAGGCCGGAGTGCTTACGGGAGAAGTGAAGGATGTGCTTCTCTTGGACGTGACTCCGCTGACTTTGGGGATCGAAACGATGGGCGGGGTGCGAACACCGTTAATCGACCGTAATACGACCATTCCCGTGAAGAAGTCGCAGATATTCTCCACCGCTGCCGAAAACCAGGGGTCGGTGGAGGTTCATATTCTGCAGGGAGAGCGTCCGCTGGCGAAGGATAACGTCTCGCTGGGTAAGTTTATTCTCGACGGCATTCCACCGGCGCCGCGGGGAGTGCCGCAAATTGAGGTTTCCTTTGACCTGGATGCGAACGGAATTCTGCATGTGACGGCGAAGGACCTCGGTACGAATAAGGAACAATCGATTCGTATTTCCTCTCCAAGCAAGCTATCGAAAGACGAAGTGGAAAAATACGTGAAACAAGCGGAACAATTCGCTGATGAAGACAAACGCTATCGCGAGGAGATCGAGGCCAAGAATGAGCTTGACGGCCTCGTGTACGGCACGGAAAAGTCCTTAAAGGATCACGGTGACAAGATTACGGGCGACGATCGCTTAGAACTGGACCGCGGACTTTCGGAAGCCAAAGAAGCACTTAAAGGAACGGACGTGGCGGCCCTGCGAAAGGCGAAAGAGACTTTGATGGCCGCGTCCCATAAACTCGCGGAGCTGATCTACAAAGAGGCCGCAAATAAGGCCCAAGGGCAAGGATCCGGAGCGGGTGCTACGGGAGACGCCCAGGAACCCGCGGGAGCGACGGCCGGCAACGGAAGTCGGGGTAATGGCGGAGATGCGGTGGACGCAGAAGTTGTTGATGAAGGAAAAAAATAGTCGATCGTGGCACAGAAGACCGACTACTACGAACTCTTAGGCGTTCCGCGTGGGGCGAGTGGCGACGAAATCAAAGTCGCTTATCGCCGCCAAGCGGTTAAATTCCATCCGGATCGAAACCCGGGCGATAAGGGCGCCGAGTCTCAATTCAAATCCATTAACGAAGCGTATGAAGTGCTTTCCGACGCTCAAAAGCGCGCTGCTTATGACCGCTTTGGGCACGCGGGCGTAAATGGCGCCGCGACGGGTGGCGGTGCCGGCGCCGGTTTTGGTGGATTTGGCGATATGGGAGATATTGACCTAGGAGACATCCTGGGGAATATCTTCGGTGGCGCCGAAGGATTTGGTGGTGGATCCCAACGTCGCGGAGGAACTTCCCGCGGACAAGACATTGCGGTAGAAGCCACTGTGACTCTCAAGGAGGCCTTCGAAGGAACCCAGAAGCCGGTACGCCTACGCAAGGCCGAAGTGTGCGAGACCTGCAGCGGGAACGGTGCCAAACCCGGAACGAGTGTCGTCAGCTGCAAAACCTGTGGGGGGACGGGACAGGTGCGTAGCCAGCGAAGTATTTTTATTATGGCGCAAACCTGTCCAACCTGTCGAGGGGAAGGCCGCGTAATCCAAACACCGTGCGCGAGCTGCCGAGGGGCCGGGGCGGTTGAGAGAGAGTCGACAATCACGGTGCGCGTTCCGCCCGGCGTACGTGAAGGGACTTCGCTGCGCATTTCCGGCAGCGGTCAGGCCGGGTCACGCGGTGGCTCGACCGGCGATCTTTTTGTAGTCATCCACGTCGCCAATGACGCGCGATATACTCGAGAGGGAGACGATCTCTATACAGAGGAACGCGTTTCGATTCCTCAGGCCTCCATGGGCTGCGAAATCCAAGTGGATACCATGGAAGAAGCCGTAACGATAAAAATCCCACCCGGCACTCAAAGTGGAGCCCTTTTCAGGCTGCGTGATCACGGAATGCCGCGCCTCGGCGCTCGCGGCAATGGAGATCAGTTTGTGAAGGTTCTCGTAGAAATTCCCAAGAACCTGAATACTAAGCAAAGGGATTTGCTGCGCGAATTTGCGAGAACTCTGGGGGAAAACCCCGCCCAATATGAAGACAGTGTCCTCAAAAAGATTTTTGGGCACTAATGCCGCGTTTTTTTGTCCCTCCTGATCAAATCCGAAATGATCATTTTTCCTTAAAGGGCCCGGAGGCCTATCACGCGATCACTGTGCTCCGTACCCAGGTCGGAGATACGATTGAACTATTCGATGGCGGGGATTCCTCCTACCTCGGTCGCGTCACTTCCACCGAAACATCCGAGCTTCAAGGAATTCTCATCGAGAAGCGTAAGGAGGCAGCCGACCTGCCGTTCGAATTGATTTTGTGCCCCGCTTTAATAAAAGCGGCAAAATGGGATTGGCTGATCGAGAAAGCTTGTGAGATCGGGGTAACGAGGCTCATCCCTCTGAAAGCCGCTCGCAGCGTGGTCATGATCGAAAAAAGTGATGTGGAAAATAAACTGGAGCGGTGGAGGCGCGTCGCTTTGGCGGCTTCCAAACAATCCGGTCGCACGCAGGTTATGCGTATCGACGCCCCCATGGGTCTTGAAGCCATTTTGAATGGGCGCGGCGCGGGGGATCTTAGCTTGATGCCTTCTGAAAAAGAACAAAAACGAACGATTCGCGAAGCGTGCCAAGGTCATACCGCAGGCACCGTGCATATACTCGTCGGTCCAGAAGGCGGGTGGGAAATGGACGAGCTGGCCCTGGCTGAGCGTCTGGGCGCAAAAACGGTTCGCTTGGGTCCCACGCTCTTGCGCTCAGAAACAGCGAGCCTGGTGGCGACAAGCCTCGTTCTCGGCGAACTCGGGGTATACTAGGAACCGTGAAACGGGACTATCTTTTCCATATCTTCTTTCTCGCAGTCTTTTTTGTCCTGCTCTTCATGTATGGGAGCATACTGGAACCTTTCTTTACTCCGATCCTAGGGGCAATTGTCCTTTTGATCCTCGCCTATCCAGTACATCATCGATTAACTCTCTGGATGCCAAAGAGTAGTCCGAGCCTTCGTGCCGCCGTATCGACCATCCTAGTGACGGTTTCTATCGTCGGCCCCTTCATTTTTATTTCCTGGCTTCTCTTTAATGAGTCTCAAGGAATGCTGCCCATTATCCAGCAATGGACCTCGGCCGTTCAGCGTTGGCGCCAAGGCGCCGCTTTCTCGACCTTCCCATGGTTTATCTCGGTTCAAAGGCACGCGGGTCAACTTTTTGGCCTGGAACGGATGGACGTCGAACGTCTGCTGATCTCTGTCGGCCGTGATATTTTCGGAACCGTGAGTGAAACGGGAAGGGCGGTTGCGACGAATGCGATCCTTTCGCTATTCCATCTTCTCGTTATGCTCTTCACCTTGTTCTTCCTTTTTCGAGACGGGGAGTCCCTGATGAGTGATCTGAGGCGACTCGTTCCCATGCGCCTTCAGCATAAAGATCGGATTGTTGAACGACTGCGATCGACCGTGACCGGAATTGTGCGCGGATCGGTCGCCACCGCCGTGATCCAGACGCTTTGTGCGACGGCCGGATATTTCATGGTTCAGATGCCGGGCGCGCTCACTCTGGGAGTGCTGACGGGATTCACGTCGTTTATCCCGATCGTAGGAACGGCCTTGGTCTGGGTTCCGGTAACTATTTTTTTTGCGGTTCAGGGCGCCTATGTTCGTGCGAGTATAATCTTTTTATGGGGGCTGCTTGTGGTATCCACGTTGGATAATTTAATTAAGACGCTCCTCATCGGCAGGAAGGCAGAGCTGTCAATTCTCTTTTTGTTTTTCGGTATATTAGGTGGGGCGGAGGTCTATGGACTCAAAGGGCTGCTCGTCGGTCCTCTCCTCGTTGCTATAATTCCCGTGTTCTTCGATATTTATAAAGAACAATACCTCCGGAAGGCCGCTCCCGAGCCCTACGAGATCACCGATGAAATCACCTAAGTCGATCGCTTTCCACACCTTTGGTTGCAAGGTCAACCAGTATGAAACGGAAGAACTCCGCACCCAGATGCGCTTAGGTGGGTTTGAAATCGTTTCAATGGACGTGCCAGCGGATATCTACGTCATCAACTCCTGCTCGGTCACGGCAGATGCGGATAGTTCCTGCCGGCAGCTGATGCGAAAATTGCTGCGCGAACAACCGAAATCCCGACTGGTGGTCACGGGCTGCTACGCAGAGCGTGCCCCAGACGAACTGCGCGAAATGTCTTCCCGCATCGAGGTCTTCGGCAATCACGAAAAACCGATGATTGCAACCGCTCTTGGCGTTCCCACAGCCTGCGTGGAAGCTGCGGCAAAAAGCGGCGTGACCGCTTTGGCCGATCGGACCCGCGCTTACATCAAAATTCAGGATGGATGCGACGCGCATTGCACCTATTGCATTATTCCTTCGGTCCGACCCGATTTGGTGTGTCGAGCGGCCGATCTCATTTTGGAAGAAACTCGGGCGCTAGTGGCAAGGGGTTTCAAAGAAATTGTCTTGACCGGTGTTCGCTTGGGGCGCTACCACGACGAACCGCAGTGGGATTTTGCCGCTTTATTGGAAGCGCTCGTTGCGATACCGGGGGACTTTCGTATTCGTTTGTCTTCCATTGAAATGACGGAACTGCCGGACTCGGTGATAGCGCTCGCCGCCTCGAATCCTAAGCTGTGCCCTTTTTTCCATATTCCGCTTCAATCAGGTAATGATGAGATTCTTAAACGGATGGGCCGCTGGTATAGCGCTGAGCAATATCGCGAGCGAATCCGCACAATCAAACAGAGGGTTCCCGAGGTGGCTTTATCGGCGGACGTGATCGTCGGGTTTGCAGGCGAAGGGGAGCCAGAATTCCTGGATACGGTAAACCTTTTGCAAGACGAAGGCTTTAGCCGCGTGCACGCGTTTCGCTACTCGATTCGTCCAGGGACGTCGGCCGAGCGGCTCAGCGCACACGTCGATCCCCGGATCAAAAGCGAACGCACCCGGCGGATGGTTGCCTTAGATCGGGTCTGTCGCCGAAAATTCGCAGAACGCTTCCTCAATAAATCGGTAACGGTTCTTCAGGAATCAAACGGCAAGGGATATACTGAACGCTATGTCCGCGCGGATGTCGGCTTTACCCATCCCGAAGGTTCATTTGTGACTTTCGTTCCCAGCCAACTTTCTCCGGAGGGACATCTTGTCGCCTAAGCGTTCACTCCTGAGGTAGGCATTGCAAAAGAGTTCATTTCCGAGTACACAGGGTCAACTATGATTGAAGGGTCTCAAGAGTCCAAGGGTCGGATCCAACAAATTTTAGAAGTTCTCACGGACCACGCCGAATTGGCGTCGCTCGAGCTGCGTTTTGAAGCCAAGCAGGCGAGTCGACGATTGGCGGTGTTGGCCGCGGTCGCCCTTTTAATCTCGATGGTCGTCGTTCTCTTGCATGTGGCGCTTATCTTGGGTCTGGTGGCCTTGGGACTGCACCCGGCCTTCGCCTGTTTGGTGGTGGCAGCCGCGGACGCGGGCGGCGCCTATGCCATGGCGGTCAATTTAGGGCGCAGAGATCCACGGGCCGGCAGCCCGTTTGAGCAGACTCGTCAGGAACTTCCGGAGAGTGTCGAATGGATACGGAAACTTTTCTCTTAGAACGTCATAAACTGGTCCTTCAGCTTCAGGCCCGTCGGGTCGAAGCTCTCGAGGGTCGAAGTACGGGAAGGCGATTCCTTGGATTTACCTGGGGGGATTGGGCCCGTTTGGCCTTAGGTGCCGGGAATAAGGTTGGTTTTACCTCTTGGGCGCCTAAACTGGTGTTCACGACGGCGATTCCCATCTTACTGGGGGTTCTAAACCGCAAAAGCACCTCTTTCATCACTAGCCGCAAATCTCCTTGGACAAAGCTCCTAAGCTTCCTTCCCTTATCTCGTTTTGGGCTTTAATTAGCTATAATACCGGACTTCCACTATACCGGGAGGAAGGAAAAACGGTATGGCCGTCTGTTTATTTTGCCAGATTGTCGACAAGAAGCTTCCGGCGGACATTGTTCATGAAACGCCTACGACTTTGGCCTTTCGGGACATCCATCCGGCGGCTCCAGTACATGTTTTGGTCGTACCCAAAGAGCATGTCGTCAATCTGCTGGGACTTGAAAGTAAGCACGCAGAGCTTTTAGGCCAGATCCATGCGACGATTCAGTCGGTGGCTCGGTCCGAAAAGCTCGATCAAACGGGTTTTCGAGTTGCTGTGAACTGCGGTCCCGATGCGGGACAGGCTGTAGCCCACTTGCACTATCATGTCTTAGGCGGAAAACGACTCGGGTGGCCCCCGGGCTGAAAGGAAGGTAAAAGAAGCATTGATCGGAATTAAAGTCAGAGAAAATGAGTCCATTGAGGAGGCCTTGCGCCGATTTAAGAAGGAATGCGAGCGCAACGGTATTATGCAGGAAATCAAACGACGCGAATATTATGAATCCCCCAGCGTCAGGCGCAAAAAGAAGGCCCAGGAGGCTCGACGCAAATTGCGCCGCCGCATGATGAAGGGATAGGAGTTTCCGTGGAACTTCAAACGCAACTCTCTCAGCAGCTCCAAGAGGCCATGAAGAAAAAGGACACGGTTCGGATGTCCACCCTTCGGCTGGTTATTTCAGCGCTTCGAAATAAGGAAATCGAGCGGCAGAAACCGCTTTCGGAAGGGGAAGCCTTGGAGGTTGTCCAGTCAGAAGCCAAGCGTCGAAGGGAAGCCATCGACGAGTACACCAAGGCCAATCGACCGGATCTCGCGCAAAAGGAAGCGGCGGAGCTGGACGTGTTGAAGGGCTACCTCCCTCAGTCGCTTTCGGAAGCGGAGTTGAAAACTCTCGTGGAAGCGGCGGTTCACTCTTCAGGAGCGAAGGGTCCCCAAGACATGGGACGCGTGATGTCCAATTTAATGCCCCAAATAAAAGGCCGTGCGGACGGCAAGCAAGCCCAGCAGCTCGTACAAGAGTTTCTCAAGCGCTGAATTTTTCATTACCCTCTTTATCCCTCAATAAGGTTCTGATCAATGATTCCAGAGCAGACAATAGCGCGGGTTCGCGAAAGTATTGATTTGGTGGAACTCGTGCGCGAGAGCGTTCCCGGGTTGAAAAAGACAGGACGCAACTTTCAAGCCCGCTGTCCGTTCCATCAAGAACGCACACCGTCTTTCAATGTGAATCCGGAGATGGGTTTGTTTAAATGTTTTGGCTGCGGAGTCGGCGGCGACGCGTTCAAATTCGTGATGCTCATGGACGGCCTCAATTATCCCGAATCGATCCGCAAACTGGCCGCGCGCGTGGGCGTTCTCGTCGAGGACGAGCAGCAGACGGCCGAAATGTCAGGAGAGGCGCGGGAACGCAAGATTCTTTACGGGCTCCTCGAAGATGCGGCGCGTTTTTTTCATCGTCACTTGCTCGAGTCGAACGAAGCTCAGGAAGCGCGCGCCTATTTGGAGAAACGCGGCGTCACGCAAGAATCGATCGTCCGATTTTGCATCGGATTTGCTCCGGCCTCCGGGAACGCCATTCGGGAAGCGGCCGGCCGAAAAGGCTGGGACCTTGCCATTTTGGAAAAGGCGGGACTCCTGCGGCGCAAAGAAACGAGCGGGCGGATCTTCGATCATTTTTGGAACCGGATCATTTTTCCTATTTGGGATACGCAGGGAAGGATCATCGCTTTTGGCGGCCGCGCCATGGGGGACGCCCTTCCGAAGTACATCAATTCGCCTGAGACGCCCGTGTATTCGAAAAGTCGGCACCTCTACGGGCTTTTCCAAAGCCTTCCGACCTTGCGCCGCACCCGCGAAGTCGTGATCCTCGAAGGCTATATGGATGTCGTGGTCTGCCAACAATTTGGTTTCGAATTCACCGCGGCTACCCTGGGAACGGCGCTGACGGACGAGCATGTTCGGCTGCTGCGACGTTACGCGGATAAAGTCACGCTCCTCTTTGACCCGGACGCAGCGGGGGCCATGGCCAGCTTGCGCGGTGGAGAACTCTTAATGGCGGAAGGTCTGACCGTGGGGGTCGTGACTCTGCCGGATGAACTAGATCCGGATGAGCTTCTCGTACGGAGCGGAAAAGTGAGTCTCGAGCACTATTTGGCAAGTCCCGTGCCCTTCATGGATTATTACCTCGAACAAACGCGCAAGAAGTTTCCGGGTCTTTCGCCCGAGAGCAAGCTCGCCATTGCTAAAGAGATGCTCCCCCTCATCAAAAAAATGCGCGACCCGCTACTTCAAGACGAACACCTCGGCCGCTTGGCCCAGGCTCTCCAAGTGGATAAACCGGTGCTCGGTCAGCAAATGAAAAAGATCAAACTTGACGCCTCTCTCTTGGCTAGTGCCACCGTCCAGACTACTTCACCGGGAGCCAAAGCGGCGTCGGCGTTGTTATCTATGGAAGGGGAGATGCTCCTCTTGGCCCTCTTGTACCCCTCAGCTGAAGTGGCGCGGGCGTTACACGGACTGGAATGGCACGATACCCTTTGTCAGCAGGCTTGGATGGCTCTTGAGGAACACGTGGAAGAAGGGTCGGTAAACTTGCCCACGCTCTTGCCGGCCTTGCCTGAGGACGTCCAGCAATGGGTCACGGAGCTGGCCCTGCAGCAGCGCAAGTACAGCAATCCGATGGGCACTCTCGACGAACTCAGGGCCAGCTGGAAGCGCCAGGAAGAGACCGCGTCCTTTAAAGATTTGAAAGGGGAAATCGATTCCATGATTGAAGGCCGAGTACCGATGGATCCCGAAAAAATTCAGGTGTATAACGATTTATCACGACGGCTAAAAGGCTCACGCGCCGTTACGCACTGAACACCCAAACGACATTCCCGAGAAGTAAGTAATTATTGGAGGCTCCGTTTCATGGCTGATACCGAATCAAAAGAGACCGCAAAAGACGCACCGAAGGACGCTGTCAAGGATGGTGCCAAGGACGCAAAAGACCCCATAAAAGCCCTTATAGAACAAGGGAAGGAAGCAGGTTTCTTGACCTATGACGAGATCAACCGGCGTCTCCCCGAACAAGCCATCGGCGGAGAGGAGCTCGATGAGCTATTCGGAACCCTCGAAGACATGGGAATTGAAGTGGTGGATCGCGAAGAAGATCTCGTCCGGCCGGCCGACAAGCCCACCGAAGAAGAAGTCCTCCCCGATCTCGGTACGGAAACGACCAATTCGATCCGCATGTATCTCACGGAGATGGGGAAAGTCCCTCTCCTGACGCGCGAACAGGAACTGACCCTCACTCGCAATATCAAAGAAAACGAAAAAACGCTCAAACTCATCGTTTTGGAATCACCCATTACGATGCGCGAAATTCGAAATTGGGAAAATCTGCTGGCCCAACAAGAAATGACGCCCAAAGAGTTGATGCCGCGCGGCCGCAAAACCAATCAAGAGCTTTCGCGCATGCGTCAGAAAATGCGCAATGTCGTGAAATTCATCATGGGGGGAGAACAAAAGATCGCGCGGGCCGAAGAGCGATTAACCGGGAAACACATCAGCCCCTCGATGCGCACTAAGCTCCAAGAGCGCGTCGATCACGAGCGCCTGCAGATTATCAATAAAATCGTCGGGCTCAATCTCAACCTGGACAAAATCAAAAGGTTGACGAACAAAATTAAGACGATCGCCCAAAAAATGCGCGAGTCTGAGCAAGAAATCTACCGCTACGAAAAGCGGTTCAAGATGCCGTTTAGCGACCTGCTTCAACTTTATAACCAAGCCAAAGCCCATAAGGTAGCCCCCGCCGCTTTCAAAAAAACGACCGGCTACACGCCGATGGCCATCGAATCGACCATGGTCAATTTGGAAAACGTCATGGCGCGACTGAAACGGATGGAGGCGGCCCTACCCCTCCCGAAGGAGACGCTCTTTCGCAGCTACGACCAGATCCGGCAGCTCGAAGAAACGATTCTCGTCGATAAACTCAAACTCATCCGGGCGAACCTGCGGCTCGTGGTGTCGATCGCCAAGAAGCACTTGAATTCTTCGCTCGAGCTTGCCGACCTCATTCAAGAGGGCGGACTGGGTCTCATCAAAGCCGTAGAAAAATTCGAATACAAACGCGGCTTCAAATTCTCCACTTACGCGACCTGGTGGATCCGCCAAGCCATCAATCGCGCGATCGCGGACCAAGCCCGCACAATCCGCATCCCTGTCCACATGAAGGAGATTATCTCGAAATTGACCAAAGTGTCGCGCCGCTATCGCCAGGAATTGGGCCGCGACCCGAGTGTGGAAGAATACTCCAAACATCTCCGGCTTTCTATGGAGAAAGTGCGCGAGATTCTCAAAATCATGCAGGATCCGATTTCGCTCACGACGCCCGTCGGAGAGGAAGACGACTCGTTCCTCGAAGATTTTATTGAGGATCGATCGGGACCTTCACCCACGCGTTCCGCGCACGAGTTTCTTCGTCACCGCGAAGTCGAACGCATTCTGTCGACCTTAAGCGAACGCGAGGCTCAAATCATTCGCCTGCGCTTTGGCATTGGAACGGGGTATCCGCGCACCTTGGAAGAAGTCGGCCGGATCTTCAATGTGACTCGCGAACGCGTCCGCCAAATCGAAGCCAAGGCCATTCGTAAGCTTCGCCATCCATCCCGCAGCCGCCCCTTGCGTGAGTATTTAGAATAGCCTTCGTCGAGGGAAACCGGTTTTCATGACCACGCGCGCACCGAGGGGGGACACCCAGCGTGTCCCAGGGCCCCGGTCCCGGGAGCTTGCCCGACGTTTGCGACTTGTCGAATCGCGTAATATCACCTTTCTATCGGACGAGTTCCCTATTTTCTGGGCTTCCGCTGCGGGCTGTACCATCCGTGACGTCGACGGCAACGACTACCTCGATCTGACCGGTGCTTTTGCCGTGGCCTCTTTGGGCCACACTTCGCCCGCCATCCGTCGCGCGCTCCTTCGTCAATCCCAAAAGATG
This sequence comes from Elusimicrobiota bacterium, assembly GCA_038241515.1. GTDB lineage: Bacteria > Elusimicrobiota > Elusimicrobia > 2-01-FULL-59-12 > 2-01-FULL-59-12 > JBBSDO01. Next base: position 18,824 of record JBBSDO010000016.1, read on the forward strand.
TGGCACGGGATGGGAGATATCCATCCCAATGAGGTTAAAGTTCTCCTGCTGGAACGCCTCGTGAAAATCGTCCCGGGTGCGTTCGATGTGAGCATTCTGTCTAGCTCCGGCGCCGAAGCCGTAGAATCGGCCCTCAAAACCGCCCTTTTATCGACCGGAAAAGCCGGTGTACTTTCCTTTGATGGCGCCTACCACGGGCTCACCTACGGGGCCTTATTAGCAACCCACCGATCGGATTTTCGCCATCCCTTCGAGCGCCAACTCGCCCACGGCTCGTTTTTTGCGAAGTTCCCCGACCCACGGCGCGGAATTTCCGCCGAAGAGTCTCTGGCCTCTGCCGAGAAGGCGTTTCATCAGGCCAAGCGCGAAAAGGTGCCCATCGGAGCGATTATTGTGGAAGCGATACAAGGTCGCGGGGGTGTCCGCTATGGCGGAGGCGCGTTTCTTCGTGGACTTCGCCGTCTGGCCGACAAACATCACGCGCTCTTGATCGCTGACGAAATTTTTACCGGGTTTGGACGAACGGGGAAGCTCTTCGCCTTTCAACACTCCGGAATCACTCCGGATCTCCTCTGTATCGGCAAAGCCCTCGGAAACGGATTCCCGATTTCAGCCTGCATTGGATCAAAAAAAGTCATGCAGGCTTGGATGCCCTCCAAAGGGGAGGCCATACATACGAGCACCTTCTTGGGGAATCCCTTGGGTTGCGCGATGGCCCTCGCCTCGCTTGATGAAATGCAAAGGCAAAACCTCGTAGAGCGAAGCGCAACGATCGGGGCTCAATGGCTCAGCGAGCTCAAAGAGTCCTTAGGCTCGAATCCACTCGTCCGTGACATTCGCGGTTATGGTCTGATGATCGGGCTGGAATTGGCCCATCCGCGGGCCGCAAGCCGTGTAGTCGTGGATTGCCTTCGCGAAGGTTTGCTCGTTTTATCGGGAGGGGCAGATCGAAACGTCATCACGTTAACGCCGCCTCTCGTCATCAAGAACGGGGATTTGCGAAAAGCGACCGTGATCTTGAAAAAAGTTCTTTCCTTCCTTTAGCCGGAATTCCCCAGTTCGTCGCCCCGGCGAGATGTAGGCCGGGGTCTATCGAGCCTATGACTATACGGCATGATGGATCCCGGATAACACAATTCCGGGATGACGACCTTCTCGACGGTAAAATCCTTAACTAAACCGCGTGCGGGTTAGAGACTCGAAATCTCGGCTGTAATTGTTGGGAGTAAGTTTTCGAATTCCGAATAGGAGGAAATCGATCTCCCCGCTTGGAGGAGGGTCTCTTTGGCCCGCGGCCTTTCCTTGCGTTCCTCGTAGATCCGCGCAAGATTCAAAAGTGCGGGAGGATAGGCAGGTCTCATGGCAAGCGCTTGGCGGAACTGCGCCTCCGCTTCGCCCAGATGGTTTCCCTGGAGTAGAAAGCCGGTTCCCCGAGCGCAATACACGTCGGCGATGCGCGGATAAAGGTGCGCCGCCTGATCTAATTTCGGGAAGGCGGCCGCGTAGTCTCCCGCGGCCAAATCTTTTCTCGCCGAAAGGTAGGCATCGTAAGCCTGCACATAGGGGGGGTTGGGCAGCACCTCATAAACAACGGTCTGTTCGCCCGGGTTTTCGTAAATCGGGCGAAAGGCTTCGGGCCATTTCCTCGGCCAGCGTCGCATTTCTTCCCAGCCGATCGTTTGGTTGAGGGTGGGCCCTTGCAAGGCGGCAATTCTTCGCGGCTGGTCGCAAATGAAACCGATCCGATTTTTAAGCAAGCGATGCCGGAATTCCTCCTGATCGGCGAAGTTATTGGCGGGCTGCAGACCGTGGCGGCCCGTATAAAGGGCGATCGTCGCCGCTTTGCCCACGAACACCGCCTCCCGAGGCGTATGGTTCCCAATCCAGGTATAGGTCTCTCCCGGTAGAAGGGTTTCTATCGGACGTGAAGGCGACCACGTGTCGCGAAGAAGCCTCGCGTCCGTTCTGAGACACATGAGGAGGCCCAAAGCCCAAAAAACGGGCTCAGGATATAATCGCGTTGGCCAAAAGGCCAGCAGCCCCTCTAATGTGAACCAAAGGCAAAACGGCAAGACCATCAAGAAGTGCCGATCCTCCGGTGCCCAAAGCGTGTGAAGGACGACGAAAAGGGTACATAGCGTCGCGATAGCGGCAAACACATGGCGGTCAATCGCTTGTGTATTCCAGACGCGCCATGCTCCCAGGCCAGCGAGAAGAATGCCCAAATCGCCCCAGCCAAACCCCACGACCATCCTGGAAAGCGATCTTAAAAGGGAGCAGAAGTTTTGCCAGAGTTGTCCCGGTTGCATCACATAGGGCAAGAGTTGGGACCACGCCGACAAATAGTCGATTCCTGTGTGCGCTAAGCAGTAGTTCCGAAGAAAGAGACCGCCCCACGCCAGAACTCCCAGCAGAGAAACGCTTAATAATGTCTTCCAGCGCTTTGCGTAAGCTAGGGCAACGACCATGCTTATTAAAAGAACGCAGCCGTCCGGACGAATCAGCGCCGTCCAGGCGCAGAGAAGACTGAGCCCCCAATCGGCATGGTCGCTTGTCCCATGAAGGGTTTGCTTTAGCCGCACAAGCGCAGCAAGGACGAAAAATAAAAAACAAGAGTCCGACATGACGGCGCCCGAATAGGAGGCTGCAAGTGGATGGAATAGAAAAAGGGTGACAAGAAGCGCGCGTGTTCGTGCGGCGGGCGGAGCTCCTAAGAGACACCAGAGGAAGAAACCCGAGCCCAAGGTCATAAGGACAGGAACCCCTTTAAGCCATGACCAATGCGGCCCGAGCACGGCCACAAAAGGCGCCAAGAGGAGGGAAAATCCCGGCGGGTAATGAATCATCGGAGGTTCTGACGGAAGGTGCAAGGTCGAGAAGTGCCCGTGCAGAAGGGACTTCGCCGTCAGAATATAAATCGCGTCGTCATTGAAATAGCCGACGTAATAGCGCGGAAGAAAACCCAGATAAAGCAAAAACCCCGCGCCGAGAATCCATTTAAGGGCCTTACCTTTTCGCAATTCCACGAGCCATTATATGTCAGTGTTCGTCAACCGAATACTTGGCAGGGTCTCGCTTCACCTTCGAAGAGTACTCGTCGGCTTGAACTTTCCGTCGGCATCATGCACGAATACGGCTGAATTATTTGACGGCGTTCAAGCGGACGATTTAGTGGGTCCTAGTCTTCCGTGCCACTGCCCCTTGTAAATTCGGGGAATGGGAGTTCTCCTGGGCCAAAGACAATAAAGCGTAATAACCCAAGACAATAGGACGGAAAAAGCCCATGAGAAGCTAATTGGCAGTGGGTCTCCTCCGAAGAGGTTGGCTTGTGACTCATGCAGCACGTTTCCGGCAGGGAACATCTTCAACAAAAGCGATGTGCAAATTAGCCCAGCGATGATGCCAAGGTTTCGACTTGGCCCCTTTTTTGGTCCGGTATATGCCTGCGCTGGCCGTGGCACAGAGTACACTAAATCGAATTCGTAGGATGGCTGGTGACTAAGAATATGTTTGGCGGTCTTGGTAGGTTCTGTTGAAACGAAACGACGCGCAATAGCTTCCTGTAGAGGGGGTCGATTTGAGTGAATCTCGGCCTTCGTAGGTATCCAAACCCCCGCAAGGCCCCAAGAATCCGCTAGTTGCCAAGCAAAGTCTACGACGCTTTCTAGGAATTGATCTGCATCGGTCTGGCCTAACAACCATATCGAAGGATTGATGCCAGGCAAGGACAAATATTTCTTGCCATGGTCTTCAACGACCAGTAGATGCATTCCTCCCTGCGCAACATTATCCTCTCCAAAGAAGATCACTTGGAGAAAATCTCTGTTGTCCCACAGTTTCTTGTCCGAAGATGTGCAGACACCTTCACACAGGCCGACTACAGCGTGAGCCTTGCGTTTCGTGACATGGAATCGAAAAGAAATCTGCGGGCTCTCTGGCGAAATCTTGTACTCCAGTTTGGCCGGATCTTTCTCAGGTTTCTGGGGGTCTCCAAATAGCTCCCTTCGCATCATGCCGTTCTCTGACCCGGTCATTTGTTCAAAGACTTTGGTTCGTACGAGCAAATCGCGCTGGGCATCCTGACCCGGCAAAATGCCATTCAATCTTCCTTCCAAAAAGGAGGTATAAGCTTCGGGTTGTTTCTTTTTGAAAGCTGTCACGGCGTCTTGAATGAGATCACGTAAGCGATCACCTACGAATTCTTTATAGGCGAGCAGGTTCTGTATGGATCCCAGATCAGACGGCAACGAGTGGCCTTGTGCCTCGTACATCCGATAAAGTGTCATAAACAATTTTCGTTTGTCCTTGGCGATCGTGTTCTCGCCCCATGCTTTAAGGAGTGCATGGCCTACGGATGCAACGTCGGGTGCCCCCATTTTTCCTTGCCCTTGGACCTCATTGACTCCCTCTAGGAATAAACTCCACGCACGAGTGTCGATTTCTTGCCCTTCCTTCACATGATACGACCCCCGCGCGAAGGCATAGGGAAAGTCTTGGATTACAGCGGGATTCCAGCGAACCAGGTGCGACGGATGGTCGGACATCGTCTTTTCAAGCCGTTGATACTGGCTGCGTTCGGTAGTCGTTGCTGGAGGAAAGACGTGATATAGCATCGCAGGGTAATGGGAATCTGAGTGTTGAGACGGCTTGACATCGGAAGTTTCCTAAACTCAGTGGCAATTGAAGTCATGGCCTCACAGTCGCTTTAATGGTTTCAGCGAGAAATCAAATAAAGCCAGAGGA
>JBBSDO010000017.1:0-22013 GCA_038241515.1 Elusimicrobiota bacterium
AGCTTTAGGATTTAACGTGTTTGGTTTTCCGCCACTTTGACTTTGGCGGACCCGCCTAAGTCGTTGTGGCGGGGAGGTTAGAGGTGCCGCCGCTCTCGCTTTGGCCGTAATCACGGATTGCGGCAATATGGCCACCAATTCACCCGCTTCTCTGAGTAAGCCGCCCATCGCCTCTCCCGGCAAAATTTTAGCCCGTTCTGTAAGCGCCAACCAGTACCTCGCTTCTCGCGCCTCTTTCAACGCCATGCCCATTTTATGGATAAAATCCGCTCTCGATTCCGCTGCTCGAGCCTCCTGCGCATGGGCGCCGACCGATGTTCCGCTCCGAAACAATTGATCCCCCGCGTTTGCTCCGACTTTGTCTTGCGGCAAGTAGGGCAATAACTTCAAAATCGCCGCCCCGAACTCTAGGATTTCCAAACCCCTAATGCGTTACGGGTTCCCCACCACCAAAACCGAGCCGCCTCGTTTTCGCGGTTCTTCGGTCCAAAAATGGCAAAATCGCGGCGCCGCAAATCCTCCGGCGGAAAACTAGGGTCAAATAGGGAAGCCTCTGTCCCAGCGGACCCTCTACATTCTCGCTTTGTGCCTGACGCCATGCCCCAATCGGGTTATCCGCGCGCAAGGGATTCATTCAGCGTTAAAGGGATGAAAAATCAAATGTCTATGAGAGTATGGCTCCCAGCAGTCAGATTAAAATTTGAAGTATGACTGGATTTTTTTTCAGATTAGGCGGCAGTGAACAAAATGGCTAGTTGTCTAGATTGAGGAATTTCAAGGAATCTATGCCCTATAGCGGTCAGTGCAGGGACAGGGAAGGCGATGTCCCAAAGATACTTAATGCCAAGAAAACCCTTGCGACCGTTGGTATGATCCATCAAATCGAGAATCAATCCCGCCACTCGGCGTGAGAGTCCCCAGGTTGCTGAGGGAAGAGCGGGTTTGTCGAAAGCAACAGCAAAGGTTCTCTTTGTGCCGTTTCTCAATTCAATCGATACCCGCTTACCGTCTGGAGAGAATTTCACCTCGTCTACTATGCCGTTAATGCCTGGAAGAAGTTTCATGTTGCCTTCCGAATCCATCAGAGCGGCATTGGGCTGGACTTCCGCTGCATTCAAGATGACAACCACAGTACGACCATCAGGAGACAGCGAGACTTGTGATCCCCAAAGATTCGGTCTCGTCGCCAGCGTTTCCTTGCTATTCAGATCATAGACTTTGGCCCATTTATGCAGCTGGTAAGCCAACACACGCGAAGGTTTAGAAAAGAATACAAATCCAGTTGTGCCTTTCGGAAGCGGAATTTCATTTTGGCTTGCCACTTCAATGAGGTGAACAACGTTTTCCCCCGGTGAAGTAATTTCCACCAATTTTTCATCCGGATAGAAAGAACAATAGCCCGCGGGGGGGAGGGCTGCCTGCTTCATCGTTTCCACATCAAAGATAGTAGTGACTCCGGTCACGGAATCAAACATATCGATATATCGGCCCCGAGGTGAGTAGTGAATCCAGTAAAGTTTCGTTGGGTTCGGGATTTGGGCCATGAAAGCATGCGGTACAGCTTTCCCGGGGTGCGAAATCAAATCCAGAAGGACGGGAACAGACTCTCTCCACTTCACCACTTCTTTAAATCCAATAACAGTATTACTTCGGGGAGAGAACGACAGGAAGAATTTATAGGGCCCACCCTCGAGGCTCAATGGTTTTCCCGAATCGATATCAATAAGCGATTGCTGGCCTCTTGCTTTCTCTGAGATTGCAATCCGCCCATCAGGCGATGTCTCCTTGAACTCAGGCTGAGTTGCCTTGGCTCGGAGCCCGGCTTGCTCTCTAGGCATAGCGGCCGACCGAGAAGGTAATTCGCCAGAGGCCGTGGCCTCGCTGAGGGAAAGATTATCGGTAAAACCAATTTTTAAAGAAGAGTCCTCGTTCTCATCAAGATTATGTGCGTGCCGGACAAACTCACGTTCTGAGACGGGTTTGCGTGCATAGTGCTCGGCCAATAAATAGGCTGTCGCAATGGCACTTTCGTTTGATGGACGAAGCAAGTATGTCAGGACAATCGCATTGTCGGTATATGGAACTTTCACAAAGCCAACGGTCGTCAGTATTCTCTCCGCACTATTAGGAGTAAATTCTTTGGATACTTTTATTTTAAGTGCCTGCCCTTTAACAGGGGCAAAGGCTACCTCCTGGCGTGCTTTGGGAGAAAATTCAGAATCCTTCCCAACATTGTGGCGTAATTCCATCCAACCATCATTCAGATCAATACTTTCAATTCGGTCGGTTGCGAATGGAGACGCGAGAATCGCGGTTTTCGGGGTGGACACAATCAAAGTGTTCATGAACGTATTAAGCCCCTCGTCATTCATGTCTACACCGTAAGTGCGTAAGTACGTGGTCTTATCTGGGCCGGACCACATTTTGACCAAGAATTGAAGATGAATATCGTCTGCAATTCGAGAAGCGACCACCGTATATATCCCTTTCATGCCTCTGCTGCTACATAGGGTATCCAACTGGTCTTGCTGCTCGGATGATAACTTTAACGGAAAGAATATAAGACTGTCGATTCCCATGTTTCTTTCAGGCTTAACTTCACGCCCCGAGCCAAGCTCGGCCTTAAAAATGTTTTCTTTGGAAAGCCCCTCGTTCCGTCGATGAATGATTCCGGTGGCAAACGATAAGCTCCATCGACTTGCGAGATTGGCACTTCTGGGAATCAAGTCAGAGGACAACAAAAGAGCGTAGGCTAAATGTGAACCCATCGCCCAGATGAATGGCCGGATGAGTTGATGAAGGGCCATAGTGATGTGGGCATAGGGGGCCAGCCCTAGGAATACTATGTAAAAAGGCAGGTGAAAGACTATCCCAGCCAAAGAGAGTTTTCGCCACGCTCTCAAGCGGTTCGTCATTCCTTCTTTCCAGCTCTGATTTGGGTGTCGGAATTTCTGATAAACGAAAGTTCCATCCGTTTGAGGTACAAATACGCCGTCCCAATGTTTGGTAAGAAACGCTGAAAAGGAAAGACCGACGAGTGCAGGCGATAAAAAGGCGAAATCATGCGGCGACAGGGACGCTGCCGCCCAGGGAATAAAACAAAGCGCTCCCAGGGTGAGGGCGGGCTCGAACCACCAAGACACGCCATAAATGCTAACGCGGTCAATTCTTTCTTGGCGTGATAACGTTTTGCGGGATTGATCTTGTCGAGCACCCCTTGTTTCAACCTGAATTTGAGCAATGTATTGTCTCCTGACAAATAAATTTGGGAACTGACGAGCCAGCCCAGTTAACGCTTGGTCAGAAAAAGAAAATGAAGAATGAATATCAGCGATGTTCTGGGGCGTTGCCGAAATAGCTTCGACCATTACGAAGGTCGATGCTTCCGCTAGCAGTTGGCACGGAATCAAGAAAATTAAAACTATGCGAATCAGTCTATTCATACATTTGCGTTCATAAATTTTACTGTACTTCCTTAACAATGCCCAGATGCTATTCGGCTAAGAATTTATGGGCCGAATGTCATGGGCTTTTTGGGCCCCATTTTTATTTCTACAAATCAAAGCCATCTTGACTCTACCGATTAGCTAAAGCAAACCGCGTCTTAAAAGTTCTATCTTTCAACCATTTCGGGACCCCAGCTCTTCGCGCAAGGCGCGAAGAGACTTCAAACCTCCGCGCCACTACAACACTGGCGCGCCCGCCTAAGCCGTTGTGGCGGGAAATCTTAAATCTTAAAAAGCTTTAGGATTTAACGTGTTTGGTTTTCCGCCACTTTGACTTTGGCGGACCCGCCTAAGTCGTAGTGGCGGGGAGGTTTGAGGTGCCGTCGCTCTCGCTTTGGCCGTAATCACCGACTGCGACAAGATGGCCACCAGTTCACCCGCTTCTTTGAGTAAGCCGCCTATCGCCTCTACCGGCAAGATCTTAGCCCGTTCTGTAAGCGCCTACCAGTACCTCGCTTCTCGCGCCTCTTTCAGGGATATGCTCATTTTATGTATGAAGTCCGCGCGTGATTCCGCCGCCCGCGCTTCCTGAAGATGGGCGCCGACCGACGTTCCGCTCCAAAACAATTGATCCCCCACGTGTGCTCCGATTTTGTCTTGCGGCAACTAGGGTAATAACTTCAAAATCGCCGCCCCAACGCTAGGATTTCCAAGCCCCCTACTGCGTTAGGGGTTTCCCACCGCCAATACCGAGCCTCCTCGTTTTAGCGGTTCTTCGGTCCAAAAATGGCAAAATCGCGGCGCCGCAACTCTTCCGGCGGAAAACTAGGGTCAAATGGGGAAAGCCTCTGTCCCAGCGGACCCTCTACATTCTCGCTTTGTGTCTGACGCCATGCCCCATTTTTATCGAGCCTCAAATACTGGACATCAGTCGGCATGATCCGAGACTTGTAGCCCGGCTGACCGCAAAGCCAAATGAAAAAGTCTTTCAGATGACCGAGAATTTGATATTGCGTAGATAGGGCAAGGCCATCGCCATTACGACCTCCCATTTGTGACGCCAGCCAATTTTTGAAGTCTTTCGCAATCTTATCGCTGAATTTCCCAAAGTCTGCCTCCCGGCTGAATCCCTCATATTTCCAGATGGCCTGTTCGACCGCCTCAATTGTTGATTCAGAGAATCCCTTCGCCCCCCGCAGATATGCAAAGTAGGACCGTTTCATCTTCTCGTTCTTGATTTTGGTTTGTATCGCTTGTTGGTCCATGGTCTATTATCTCCTTGTCAGTCTTTACGAGGGAGTTACCGTACCCCCATAATGTTGTTCTATGCGTCGAAATGAGCATCGCCATTGGACGGCCTTGGAACGGCGGAGAACCGATTCACCTTACCGCCGCAGATGGCGCAAATTGCCTTCAAAATGACGGCTATCTTGACCCATCGTCTTGCCGCGAGAAATACTCTCCATTTGAGACCCCGCCACGGCTTGATGGCATCGAACGCAATAAAATTCGTCGGGACCCAGAGGATGCTTTTGTTTTTGAATTTCGGCGGTGAGAAAGGATTTCAAGTTATATCCCATAATAAGGTAAGGCCGGGAACCTTCTAAGGGTCTGAGCCCGGACTTGATCCAGCTTTGAACGGTACGGACGTGAACATCCAGAGCATCCGCCGCCTCGGAAACGGAATACGAACGCTTCGCCCGGATGATGTTCAGGCTATAGCGCTTCTTCACGGGATTTCTCGATGGCATCTGATCCGCTGGGGGCGTGTACAGCCCTATAAAGCCGCAATAACCGTCCGGCTTGCTCCAAGGCTTCCTCATCAGAAAGCTGAATACCGAAGCAGTTGAAATACAATGTCTTAAATTCATCAGCGGCTTTTAAGGGTTCCATACTGATGGTACGGAAAAGAGGGATTTTTACTTACTGAAAAGTGAAAGCGATAGCGATAGCAGGCTTTTCTGTCAGTTCAGGTAAGCGGTTCCATCTAACGCAGTTAATTCGCATCAAATCGCTTACACCTACGATCCTTGATCGAATCAATTTCTGTCTGCCTTAAATTTTTCAGCGCCGAGCACACCGCTTTACGTGCAACTAAAAATCGAGAGCAAAAGGAATCAGCTGGGTCTTTTAAAACAAACAAAATGGGCCTACAATTTAACCAAAACGTAACTTTCGTCAGATAAAGTTAAGTACGCGGTTCCGCGTAGGAACTATGAAAACTGATCTAAACAAATGTCTTGCGCACTGGGTCGCTTTTTTATTGGTCCCCTGTATTCTCTCAGCATCGCCCTCGTTTGCAGAATTACCGCAAGCGTCAATTTCTAATCAGTCGACCTATTCGGCGGATTCACGAACGTCTGCTTTTCTCCAACAAGCCATTCCACAACCATCTCAGTTCTTGCACTGGATACTTGGCGCAAGGATCGGGCGGCACTTAGCGATTGGACAAGTTCGAGCGACAGCACGTCGCGGAAACCAAAGCAAATCTCGCCTTGGCCGCCCGAGGATTCGGGGGATTAGTTTAATCGTTGCCGCCGGAGCAATAATATCTTCGGGTCTTTACTACTTTAACGTCATCAGGCTCGGCAATTCCGGTATCCCCGAGACCCAGCGAATCGAGGCTTTCACAAGTTCTCAGAAATTAAATTTAAGCCAAGCACGCCAGCTTTTGGCAACCGATTGGTTAGCGATTACAAAGTCGGAAAAGCCAAACAAAGCCGATAAGACTGTATTTCGCGAAGCCATCCGAAAAGTTTTAGAGGCACAAGGAATCGACACAACAAGGGTCGAGATTCGCATTGAACCGCTGACAGCTACGTTGGCGGAACGCCGGACCGTGATGAGGACAGACTTCAACAAGGACTTCACCAAAGTGATCTTGATGATCAACGAGATGCGATGTTTTGGGCCAAATCGGGCTATAGAATTTGAGGGGCATCGATTCGAAGACGCGATATGGCATGAAACTTATCACATGAAAAGTCATCCGCGCATCGTAGCGCTTTCAGATGACATCGCTGGTTTCATGGCTGATAAGAAGGGCGTTACCCATTACAGAGAAGATAGTACTGACCAACTTTATCAGAATACGCGACGTCAGGACCGCATTAAGATAGAACGACTGTTGTCTGCCCGAGAAGAAGTCGATGCGATGAGTTACGCTATGTACATTTTTAAACTCGTTGTAAGAGAAGCTCCCAGCGCCGATATTACGCATTTAAGGGGCGTCTATGTCTCGTATAACATTGGTCTATATAAGGAGATTTTGGGAGAAGAAAATAGGATTACGGATATCGAACGTGAAGCACTTAAAAAAGCAGGTGATTCTACCTTGGACTATACTGATCAATTTGGACCCGACAACCGCATCACGTTTAAGGAACTATTCCCAAATGATCCCAAATTTGATCCATCCGCTAAACCGGACAATTCTGATCTCACTCGGGTCGCATCACTGGTAAAGCCCATCGAAATTTACTTCGAGGAAGTCAATAAGACCCTGCAAGCCTATGCGTCGTTGCCGAGTATCGATCAACTCATTGCGGGAATTGCTCAGGCAAGACGACTGGGCGATCGCGGAGAAGATTATCGGTCCGGCAAAGTTACAGTCGAACGCTTCCAGGATGGACGTTGGCGTCGCGTTGATCCGCAGACCCGTCCGTTGCCAGGCGACCGCCTACGTGTAAAAATCGGGAGTGCAAGCCCCAAGGCTGATTTATTGCATGTTCCTCAATTGCCCGGAACGCACGAACAAGGGCAACAACTACTCGAAGCGGCTTAATGATCAATCTGCGCTTCAAGTTGCCTCATATTCTGGCGTAAATTCTAGGTGGAGTAATTCAAATTAGCCCCTGTCCTACGCCGCCTCCAACAGACAGGTTCTAACCTCGTTCAGGATGAGACCCCAGCTCTTCGCGCAAGGCGCGAAGAGACCTCACACCTCAAACGTAGCACCTTAAATCTTAAAGAGCTTTAGGATTTAACGTGTTTGGTTTGAGGTTTGAGCTGCCGCCGCTCTCGCTTTGGCCGTAATCACGGATTGCGACAATATGGCCACCATTTCACCCGCTTCTCTGAGTAAGCCGCCCATCGCCTCTCCCGGCAAAATTTTAGCCCGTTCTGTTAGCGCCAACCAGTACCTCGCTTCTCGCGCCTCTTTCAGGGCCATGCTCATTTTGTGTACGAAGTCAGCGCGCGATTCCGCTCCCCTCGCCTCCTGTAGATGCGCTCCAACGGAGGCCCCGCTGCGAAACAACTGATCCCCAACATGTGCTCCAACTTTGTTCTGCGGCAATTGCGGCAGTAGTTTTAAAATCTCCGCCCCAAACGCTAGATATCGCTCATCAAACTGACGGTTACGTACCATGTGAATCCTCCTCGAGATGACATGACCTACACTTCTTAGAGGAAAAAAACAGAAACATATTCTTGTCCCCGGGACGCCGAGAGGATCGTACCTGAACGCCGAGGCTAAACAATGGACAGAATCCGTTGGGATGCATCTCCTTCTCCGAATTGCCGAAGGAAAGGAAAAAGGCTGGGCGCAATCCTGCCGATGGGATGCCATCAAACTCACGTTAGCGTATGGCATCGGCAAACCCCGCGAAGCGGTGGAGATATTTACCGAGGAACGATCATCGGGACCGGACCTGAGTGCAATATCTACAAAACAGCTCGAATTGTTGGCTGGCTGGGCCTACTGTCCTGCGACATGTTGCTCATTAGAAAAATCAGGTAAACCGCCACCCTATATGGTAGTACCCTGGGAAAACGCCAGCACGAAATGAAAATCAGCTGTCAACGGATAGATCCGAATTACCCTTTAATTTGTTTCATAAAGTATGCCATCAACAAGATCGCTACTATTCCCAACAACAAGATTGCAATGAGGAACTTGCCGAAGCTGGGGCTGCTTCGCGATTCCTGATTCCCAAGGCGAATCCGCCAAACTGTGGGAGTGCCCCGCTGATTCCAAACTAAACCACTAACACCGAGTACTTCAACACTAGGTGTATCGGCAGTAGAACTTTGAATTTCGCCTGGCAAATTCCATGACAATAATAATCGCCCAGCCTTTTGATCACGGCGAAGTTGATGGGCTAACCACAAATTTCGGAGGTATCGAATAACACCCCAACCCAATACGGTTGCCAATAAAAGGCCCGCAGAGTGCTGCTTCCAACGGAATGTATGGAGTTTGAGGCTTGTCGCTAACATGGCTAGGTAAATGCAACCGATGATAGCTGATATCCTTCCTTCTGAATAAAGCGCGGCGGCAAGAGCTGAAAGTTCTTCGGATTCTTCCATACTTATCGGTCTTGCACGAACTTCTTCTGGCGCGGTCTCACTTAGAGAAGTCCGAGAAACGGCTTGGCTAAATCCTTTGAAGGCAGAAGCGGATGCGTTTCGGTATATCTTGACCTCTAACCAGTTTGGTAGCACTACGCCGTTGACTGCAAATACCATTTGAGATTCGTGCAAAACCTCCAACAACTGTTCCTTTTCAAGATTCTGATGGAACAATGTTTTCGCCACGAAGTAGGCGACATCCGACTCAGTTTGAAATCCTGGCATAACAACGCCTTGATAGCGGTCGGTCCGCCCCGACGCTAGATCAGCGTGAAGTTTTTTCAACAAGTGCCAATCCTCTAGTGCACCTAGGAGGCGAATAGGTCCCCAGAAGAGGCAGATATACGCTATGGCCCAAAACGGAACCGCCAGCCAGTCTGGTGTTTGGCGCGGGAGCAAGACTACGGTGATGCAACAAAATAAGAAGACTCCTACTGGAAGAAGAAAGACTATCCAGCGTCGCCTAGACCATTTTGATATTCGGTTTTCTAACGAACTTTTCTCTTCATCGGTCAGTGGCCGTTGAGTTTGGAAAGGGATACCAACGCACCAGGCTGGCACGGTGGTGGGCGGTGGTATCCTCAAAGCCTTTTCTTGGTCCATGTCGGTGGATAGTCTTGCTTACTTCGGGTGGAAAATCAATCGGAAAGCTTACGGCTTATAGAAGCGAGCCACATCCGACGGGGTTTTAGTACTGTGCTGATGAAGAGAGCTGTTTTGCCGGACACTCAACCGGAAACCGATCCGAAAAGTTCTACCTTTTAACCAGTCTGGGACCCCAGATACGACCACCTCACACCTCACATGTAGCACCTGAGACCGTAGAAATGCTAAGTCTCATGTGTTCGGTCTGAGGTGTGAGGTCATCCAAGGCGGCCCTCCGCGTTAGTCCGGACTTATCCACGCATGCAATTTCAAAGAAATTGGTTTGTCCGTTGACGAGTCCGGCCATGTCAATTCGCAGGAGGGTCATACCGAAAAATAACGAAGACCTCGGCGGGCTGCAGGCTGAAGCTGTAAGGCAAGGCGCCCCAGCTCGCGGAGTACCACCCGGCAGCGTCGCTCATAGAAAAGGTACGGAAGGGCGTCGGGATGCGATAGGGGAGTTTTGTTTCAATAGTGAAACCACCCTGGCGCAGAAATGTGGGTGGCCCTTGGACATTCAAATTGCTGGCGACCAGGACACGATCGCCCTTCTTCGGAGTCTGGCGAATGTCAAATGCCTTCCACCCCTTTTGCTTGAGATAGTAGCTAAAGCCGCTGTACGAGTTGCCCCAATAATAGGCCGCTGGCATTGCAGAAAGATCAACGGGTAAACGCCGCCCAATTCCCGCAAGGCAGACATCCGCATGTGCGAGCGCAAGACAAAGACCTACAAGCCCGACGCACCCGACAATTTGCGACCAACGGGGAAGACGCTCGCCCATTCGCGCGCATAAGATGGCGGCCGGGATCAGCACGATCAAAAAATGTCGGGCCGCGGGCAGCCGAAAGAAAACTTGAAGATAAATGAATTCACCCGCAAACCAAATGACCGCGAGCCGCTCCATGGCCGTCCAATTTTTCCACCGGAGGAGAAGCGTCGACAAAAACGCCCAACCGGTGGCAAAGAACAACCCAATGAAAGCAGCCTGCCACGGTGTGAAGCCGCCTCGAGGACTCATCAAGAAAACAGTGAGACTCACGGCGGCAATCACTAGCAGAGCGGAAATAACTCCCGATTTTTTGGCGAGCTTCGGCCACGTCACAAGGATGGCGGGGAAAACCCCCGCAAAAAAGACGCTGGGAAGAATGATGGTAAATGCCGACGGCCGGGTACCCTCTATGGCGCGCACCTGAAAACTCGCAGCAAAATGCGGTTTTCCATAAACGTGCGTCTCCCACAGCGCCCAGGCCCCATAAGCCGCTGCAAAACTAAGGAAAGAAATACCGAAGTGCGTCCCGGCGTTTTGGGTGTTCCGTCCACGAAGCGCATAAACACAGCCGACGATCAAGACAAGCAGCGGCCAACTGTGCACGCTGAGCGCGGCCGCTAGGAGTGCGGCCGAAAGGCCAAGCGTCCAACGCAACGACGGCTTCTCCGACCCAGCGAGGGCGCACCAAAGTGCCATCGTGTAGGCCACAAAGTATTGCAGCTGCGGATAGCTTGAAAGGGTCACCACAAATATGGCGGGCGAAAAAGCGAGGATAAATAGCGGACGCCATGGACGATCTGTAAAACGACGAAACACTTGACCGCCAGCCCAAAGACCCACGGCCATCATGGCAACCATCATCAAATGGACAGGCCATTCGCGTGCTCCGAAAACGGCAAAAAGGAACGCCAGAATCCAAGTGTTTAGCGGACCGTGGGTGTGCGCTGGGAGCGAGCCCCGCGGCCAAACCTGCGTATTCGGGACAGCCAAATCCCAAACAAATGTAAACGGATGGAGCGGGTGGCGCATAACCGCCTTCGCGGCTTCAACGAGGGCGGGATCATCAAAAAACCATGCCCGCCCGCAAAAAGGCAAGAGAGCCCCCACCCAAAGCATAAGGATGATTAAATTCCGACGACTCGCCATATGCCATTGTAAGGAAAATAATTGCTCGGTTTTAATTTTAAAGAGTGTTCTATCTTTCAAACAGTTTGGGACCCCAGCTTTTTGCGCAAGGCGCGAAGAGACCTCACACCTCAAACGTAGCACCTTAAATCTTAGAAAACTTTAGGATTTAACGTGTTTGGTTTGAGGTTAGAGGTGTCGCTGGTTTTGGCCTTGGCCGTAATCACGGATTGCGACAATATGGCCACCAGTTCGCCCGCTTCTTGGAGTAAACCGCCTATTGCCTCTGCCGGCAAAATTTTAGCTCGTTCTGTTAGCGCCAACCAATACCTCGCTTCTCGCGCCTCTTTCAGGGCCATGCTCATTTTGTGTATGAAGTCAGCGCGCGATTCCACTCCTCTCACCTCCTGTAGATGCGCTCCAACGGAGGTCCCGCTGCGAAACAGCTGAATGCCAGCGTTCGAGGTTCCGGGGTAAGGATTTTGTAGGTCTTATGACGCGAATCCTTTCTCGCTTCGTGTCTGACGCCGTGCCGAACAGGTCTGTCTCAAGGCGGACCCAGCTTTTGCTTTCACGCGCAAAAGGCTCAAACCTCGCGCGAGCACATTAAGTCTTAGAATTTGGCGTGTTCGTTTGGGGTTTGGTTCATTGGCAGAGGGTCAGAAATATTAGGTCCATTGGACCTGCCAAAATGAGTCTCTTTGTAACAGATTCGTCATGTAAGACTAGTAGACTAGTTGCGTTCTCCATTCAACAATAATTTCAAAACGAAAATGTTTAATAAACTACTTAGGCCCTTTTCCCTCCTGCTGATAGGTTCAATTCTTTTTGAACTTAATATACCCGGTTCATGTTGGCCCGCACGACAGATCACCAGTGCAAGCGTGGGGACGGGGCCTGTCGTGAACTCGCAAGCGCTTGCAATAAATCTAAGTGCGTCCCGTCACCTCGTGCGAATCCCCTATCTAGGTCGGTTGCTTATCCGCTACCAATCGGGTAATGCGAAAAACGTTCTAGGGCCTCTCGACCAGATGCCTCGCTGGCAACTATCTCACTATCTGAAAGTCATGGAGCAGTTGATGATACCGTTCTCAACCGGCCGAATGCTATTTACTATTTATCGGCCTGATCTCGACCAAGAGATCGAAGTTGGCCTTTTGGAATACACACGTGGGTCCCAAATTTCCTATTCCTTATTGGTCGTTTCGCGAGAGAATGGTCAACCACTCGCAGGGGCGGAGGTCATGTTGATCAAGGGAGCAAATGCTGAAGTACACCTCAAAGATCCGCGATCAGAGACTCTAGTTCCCGACAAAAGCTACTTGCGGCGTGCAATAACGATGGCGGTTTTGAATGACTCCATTGCTCAATGGAGCTCGATGAGGGTCAACGATGACCCGCGCTCCGGTCACCTTACGGTCTCGCCTTCTGCGCAAGCAATGTACGCTGCCCTCGCTCGTGATCCGCGCCTTTTTGTCACGTACGTGAATGACCGGTGGCACGTTCGGAAAGGACTTCAAACGAACTATAAGGACGACAATAAGAAGCCCCCCCATTTCGGACCCCTGTCTGCTACCCAGGGATCCGGATGGTTGCGTTTTGACCCTTTACGTCGTCGGATTATTAAGAGGCTGACCGAGTTTCTAAAGAACTTCTTTGCCTTTCAATTCATGCGGTCCCGGTTTCGGCGCATTTCAACGGCGTCTTTATCAGCTGCGTAGTCAGGCGCGGGGGCGAATAGCTCCCACGAAAAAGTCTAAATTCTAACCTGCGGTGCACCCGGCGTATTGCGGCCGGGTCAACTTGGAAAGAAACTGGGTGTCGGGTACGATAGTGGACGGCGAAGCGTAGGGTGGAGGCCATGAACAGATTGACGGCGTGATTTACCGAGTTTCCGAGCCCGTCTCCTGAAGCTCCCTGAAGTTCCAACGCAGAGCCCTGCACTTGATTTCAAATTCAACGACCCTAGCGCGCTAGCGGGTGCAGGGTTGGCCTACAATTCCGGGATTCTTATGGTCCTGGGTCTCCTGGCACCTTCAATAGTGGGCTTAAATTTAACCAAATCGTAACTTTCGCTGGTTAGACTATTATACGCGCACCCGCATACTTGCGTTTTATGCACATGCCCATTCCCCGCAAACTGGCACTCCTCCTCACGGTCGGCATTATTGGGACTGAAGCCAATGTTTCCGCTCCGTGGAGCGCCGACAATCTCCGACCAAACTCCACCATTGTTGAGGCACATTTCGCCGAACAAGCTCTCGCGGATCGCGTGTTTTCGTTCCTGGGGAGCATCAAACCTGAGCCGCGCAAGGACTTTTCCTTTCTCGCATCGGTAGCTACAGCGATACCTCCAGATAAAGGCGTTGGCCCACCGGATGAGTTAAGTAAAGACCTCGAAGCCGTCATAAAGCGTGCAAAGGAAGCAGGTGGCCTCCACTTTGAATCCATGAGTGAACGCTCAGAGTTGGAAAGGTTTACCCGGGAAGCCACCGCTCATGCGTTCCAGACAATTCGCAATATCCATTGGATGGGACCAACGATTGATGAGCTAGAAACGACTCTCCGCGAAGCAAGCATCATCCTGGTCCGAGACCCACTTCGCCCGAATATGCCAGTGCTCACAGCACGAGGATGGCATCACCTGGCCGCCGCCCATTGGCGGTGGAATCCGACCGAGAAGAAAGGGACCATCTTCTTACCCACGGTTCTTGTTCGTGACTTACTTGAGAGGGACGGCGGGAAAGGACTTATTTCGTTAGTCGGGTTTGAGACCTATAAACTGGCTTCTGATCGATTTCATAGTGATTTGTCCGGGGAAGTCGTTGAACGGCTCGCGCGCGCCTTGGAGTTAGAAATCGCCACGGAGTCAGCCGCAGATGGCCACGATCTGCTTGTCAGTCCAGCCGAACAGGCCATTGCAAGCGTCTTGCAACAATACCTCGAACTGACAGGATTACCGAACTATGTTCTTGTGGCCATCCATCTCAGCCCGCAGTACGAGAATTTCGGGGCCAAAACCGCCGGTCGTCTTGTCCAACGCTTAATTGAACTGCCGACCATATCGGCTGTCTTCGAGAAAATATACATACCCCACCAACATTCCGAACCACGGTCCGCGTCCTATTTAATTCATGCCGGACACAAAGTGACCGATAGTGATTCGAAGGATATGTTTCCCTGGATGATCAAGAAATATCAAAAGTTCATTTTTACCGGGGGGATGTTTGAACAATGTCTTCATTCCTGTTTCCAGGAGCTGATTGAGAAATTTATTTCCATCGAAAGCGGACAGATCGAGGTGCATCTACCTTCCCAGGGACCGGTTTATTCAAATTTCGATCGCGCTCCATCTGCCGATAAAGAAAAATACTATGTCGAAATCTTGAATAAAAGTCTGGGCGAACCATTCAATGAAATCGCTGGCAATGGTTTCAGGAAACGTTTCTATAGGAACTCCAATGGCGCGACCCTTCGATTTATCGTTTGGGAAAGTTTTCAATCGCTCCTCAAGCTACTGGAATCAAGCGCCTCAAAAGTGGACCTGTTCGACAAGGCACGTGGAACAGCGTCCCGAAGCGATATTGCTCTAACAGCGCCTTCCGTTTCATATTCGGCTTCACACCTAGAGCAAGCACTGCCAGAATCAACCGCCATTCGCCGAGACGATGAAGGCTTCATCGGTGATCGCCAACGCTATCTACAAAACGCTAACTATGGTCGGATGCCGTCGGAACTTTCCCAGAAACAGTATGTTTTTGAGTGGCCCGTGGATATGAAGGACTCAAGGATGCATGTTACCGCCGTCTTCGATGGCCGAAATTATTCGGGTCCCTACCACATTGAGCATCATATGGGAATTGACATTCAGACGCCAGCGGATACCGAAGTGCGCACCGTGGAGGACGGGGTCGTGGTATTTTTGCATGTACCCCGCGTTGACCCAAAGGCACAACATTTAGTGGACGTTTTCATCTACTCAAAACAGTCGAATCTCATGTGGATATATGTTCACATGCAGGAAGATAGTCTCCCCCGCAAAATTAGAGAACATAAAATTTGGGGTCGCTACAGCACTATAGCGGTTAAAGCCGGAGAGGCTATAGGAAAAGTTGGGAAATGGCACTCACCGCTGACCGCAAAAGTGCTAGTCCCGGAAGATGTCCGAGAAGCCCATGGGCGGAGCTATAACCACCTTCACTTGGAAGTCCATTATGTTCCTGGCCAAGAACACTCATTGACTTTGGATTCGTCCGGTCGCGACCCATTAAACCCCCTTCTGCTCCTCAGGAGGCTCTATGACGCCCCTGAACCCAAGAATCCCGGCTGTCCGAGCCACTCAACTCCGAGAAAGTATGGACATTCGCCGGATACCGCCACGTCCGCTTAGCCGTCAGCGTGAAAGTAGTTCGGAACGTTCAATCTTTTAACCAGTTTGGGACCCCAGCTCTTCTCGCAAGGTGCGAAGAGACCTCAATCCTCCGCGCCAATCCAACTCTGGCGCTCCCGCCTGAGCCGTAGTGGCGGGAAATCTATAATCCTGAAGAACTTTAGGATTTAATGTGTTTGGTTTGAGGTTAGAGGTTGCCGCTTGTCATTGCCTTGGCCGTAATCACGGACTGCGACAAATGCCACAAGTTCACCTGCTTGTTTGAGTAACCCGCCTGTCGCATGTCTCGGCAAAATCTTGGGGCTATTTTTAATGCAGCGGTACCTTAACTGTGGCGCATTAATTTTCCATTAATGGAGTGCGCCGTTCGGCGGACTCGATGTGGCACTTGAAAGCGATGAGTGTTTACGCTAGCCTTAAGCCATGAGACACCAAATGAGCCACTATATCGCCGCTCTCCTAGCGAGTTTGATTGCCGCCGTGCAACCGCTGAACGCTGGATCGGTCTATCCCGAGAACAAGCCATTGACGCAGCCGGGCGTTCGGCTTGCGATTCCTTCCAAAGGTGGCCAATGTCAGCTCGAAACGGCGGGCGATTCGTTTACGTCTGAACCGGCGCCTAACCAGTTTCATTTTGAGATACGGCTCACCTGTGGCAAAGCGACTCAAGTATTGACGCAATGGAGCGGAGCCGGATGGGATGAACCAAAGATGGAACTGATATCCTCCGGCGATTTTGACGGTGATGGACTGGCTGACCTCGACATTGAACTTAGCGCAAAGTACTCTATGAGCCGTCGTGTTTTGTTCCTCTCTTCGAAAGCAGGTCCTGGTGAGCTTGTTGGAGAAGCGGTTGGTGGCCGAGACGTTCAGGAGTATTTGCTTCGCCGAAAACCTCCTGCGCGAGATAACGTGAGCGTGGCGGCCGAAAAGTTCATAAAGTTGGTGCAATATTGCCTAGAGCGTCGTGATGCTGCCTGTTTGTCGAAGCATATTGCGGCCGAAGTTTACTTTCCCGATTTCAGCTCGTTCGGTTGCCAGACAAAAGCGCCAAAATCGACGGTTGCTAATAAATACTCTGGCGCCGACATCGCTGCCTGCGCAATGACCTCCACCATCCAACACGACAAGGCCCAGAACCTGACTCTTTTCCAAGTGCTCGAACACTGCTTCAACTCGCCCCAACCTTTGACGACGGCATCCAAACTGGCGAACGGCCAAACGATTGAAACAGACAGCGGCTTCAGCTGCCACTTTCAAAAAGAAGGCGAGAGTTATCTGCTCAATGGTGTGGCTGTCGGCGAATAGGCATCCCATTCAGGTCCCATAGCCTGCAAGGTTGTCGTCCCTATTTGCCCCTTGCGCAATGCCACTTCAAACCTCAATTGGGTCACCTCAAATGTCAAAGCTTAGGGATCTTTAGGTTCCCGCGGTGACCTAAACCCCAACATCTCACCTAGTTCAGGTCACCACGGTGACCTAAAGCGCGCCGCCTCTTAAATTCAGGTCACCGCGATGACCTAAAGAATGTCACCAGGTCAAATTCAGGTCACCGCGGTGACCTGGACCCTGTTGGGGCGGCGCACAAACTTTATTGAATTGCTCTAAAAATCGATAGCTTTCCTGTTTTATGTCACCACTTGTGTCACCACCTACACTTCAGGTCACCGCGGTGACCTAAACTACGTCACGGCCTCACTGACTGCAGAAGTACCCCACGTTATGGCTGTAAATCCCGGCCAAACTTCGGTCAACCGAAGTTTTTCAGTGACCCTGCGTTCTTGGCGAGAGCGGATTTGTTCCGGACACTAAATAAAACTCGACTCGCGGACATTGAGCTCCGTTGGGATCAGCGACTCTAATAAAACCGATTATTGTGCCAACCGTGCTTTCTCTTCCCTCCTAGTTTTCAGCTTTGCGTCAAAAATTATAAGCTCATAGCATGTTTCGAATATTGTCAATTCGGCAAATCATGCTGGTTCTTGGAGTAATTCTATTTCCCGTGAAATCACATGCGGTTGTTGAGACGGGGCAGTCGCTTGGACCTGGAGTGATTTGTCCGGGAGAGACAACGCTAGTTTCCACTACAAGTACCTCGGCCTCCCTAGACTGTCTTTCTATCTCCAAAACTCACGAAGGAGGATGGCTGGTTTCCAGAGGCGGGGGAGCGGCCGAAGGGCCCTTTGATTCTGTATATAAGGTTTTATTTGGAGCCGGGCACCGGCTCGCCCTCTTTACTTTGGTCAACTGTTCGAAGTCGGGTGCGTCAGAGCGCTGCGACCAATCGGTACTCTTAAACGGCGACGCCGTGCCCTATCCATACGTTCAAGAATTAGCTTTTTCACGGGATGGAAACCATATGGCCTACGTAGCAGGCGCGCGCTGTCTGAGCCAGCCGAGAAGGGGACCTTGCGCCATCTTGGAAAAGCCGACGCTGGTCGTTGATGGCCAGGAGTTAGAAACATTTGAAGACGTTCGCTCTCTGGTTTTTTCCCCCGATGGAAAACGCCTCGGCTTTACCGTCGGCCGGAATTGCTCCGTGGCGCGCAATGAGGCAGGCCTAGCACCCCATAGGAACTGCGCGGCGCTCGTAAACGAGATTGATAGATCCGGCCACGGAACTTACGAGGCCATCGAACCTGTGATATTTTCTTTCGATAGCCAACACTGGGCATTTTGGGCGAGGCGTTCAACAAGAGCTGAACTGGTCAGCGACCTTCGAATCATTCCTTTGCCAATTCAGGACACCTCTGACATTCATCCTTTGGTCTTCACGGAGGATAGTCGTTCCCTTTCTTACAAGGGCGAGCACCTCCTCCTCGACTTTTCGGCGGTTCCCGAGACCTTCAGTCGCGCTTATACGGGGACGATCGGCTCAACTCTGAAGGTCCAAATACAGCTTTACCGAAATGGTTCCGATTTAACCGGAAACTTTCCAAAATCGCGCAAGCCGGCGGTTCGTTTAAAAGGGCATATCGATTCCGATGGACGATTTCTAATGCAAGAAATGACCACACAAGGGGATGCTCTAGGACTTCTCAAGGGTGATTTTGTTCGCGAACCCACGCTGACTGGGGTCTGGTCGCTGCCCGACGGGTCTGGCGAGGCGCTTTTTCAACTTTTCGAAAAGAGCGAAGGCAAAAGGTGAGGGCTCAGTTGGGACGAGAAATCGAACAGAGCCTCCGATTGGTATGAAAAGACGGGAGATGGGATGGTGAGTGGAGCGACAGACTCAGAGAGGATTTATTCAGGATTCACGCGGAGTTTCCGGCCGCGCCTTTGGCCGCGAAAATCGATCAGGAACGGTTAGAGAGATGGGGTACCTCTTTGGGGTACTTTGGGACGAAGGTTTGGTCTTCCCTGGCCCGCCAGAGATGTGCTTCAAGCCCTTTTTCGGTTTTATAGATGCGCACGATATCGCCGCGGACGAGTGCCGGCGGCGCTTCTATAACGGCATACTGCTGACCCCCTTCGAATTGGATCGCCGTCATCGCGCCAACTCGCTCAACGGCCTCGATGCGACCCTCGAACTCGCGGTGGTTTTGCTCGGTGACGTGACCGGCGGCCATGTCGAGCTTGGAGTCAAGCCGATCCAGACCGGCACAACCCGTGAGTCCATTCGCTAGGGCGACCAAAGCAACAAACTCGAAAACTTTAGTGATTCGGATCATAATATTACCCTCTCTCTTATTGGCGCAACCGTTAGCTTGTCTAATCAAGTCTTGCTCCCGAATATGAACGCTGAATGACGTTCAGGTTAAATTTGTGTAAACCTTTGAGTGGGACGCCCTTCAATTTAACAGGATCGGAACCCGTTACTTTGAGCGTTTAGGTCGGCCCTGGCGTGCAGGACCGGGCCCCCCGGTTGACCAGGGCGCGGATCAAGATTGAAATGCTAAACTAATGCCCCAGAAGGAATCCGGGCACGAATCCCTTGAAATTTTTGCAGCCAATTGATGCGGCGCGGCTCTATTCTTCACGAATTTACTTGGTTTAACGCGATCTGTAAGTGCCGCCTATCGAACGCGGGCGTAGCGCGGTCGCCGGTCTCCCCCAGACGTTTTTTAGGGGACCAAAGACTTAGCGGCAGGCTCTTGAATAAGTAGTTCTCGCTTTACGGGGTGTAGCGCAGTTGGTAGCGCGGTCGCCGGTTCCTCGCCCTGAAGCCTGATTATGGGCCCAAAGATTTAGTGGCTGGAAAACTTGATTAGGTTGTTCTCATTTTACGGGGCGTAGCGCAGTTGGTAGCGCGCTTGGTTTGGGACCAAGAGGTCGCCGGTTCAAATCCGGCCGCCCCGAGACTTTTGGCCGCACCGATGTTTGCGTCCCGTTAGCTCAACGGATAGAGCGCCAGCCTTCCCCGCCACGACGGCTTTGGCGGGTCCGCCTATACGTAGTGGCGGATAAGCTGGATATTGAGTTGAGTCCCGTTAGCTCAACGGATAGAGCGCCAGCCTTCTAAGCTGGACATAGTGGTTCGATTCCACTACGGGACATTTTTTTGGAGGATTTAGCGCCCGTAGCTCAATTGGATAGAGCATCTGCCTTCGGAGCAGAGGGTTACAAGTTCGAGTCTTGTCGGGCGCATATTTCGATGTATTTTGTGTACGTGTTACGAAGCCTGAAAAGCAATAAAAAATACGTGGGCTCGACCGGCAAGAGTTCGGAAGAGCGCGAACAAGAACATAATCGTGGTAAAGTACCTTGGACCAGGATGAACTTGTTTTTTCGGGCCGCTAGCTCAATTGGTAGAGCATTCGCCTCTTAAGCGACAGGTTGCCGGTTCGATTCCGGCGCGGCCCACACTTTTGGCGCTGCCGGTTGGCCGGTGCGCGAGCAGCGGGCCTCTAGTGGACCGGTGGCGGAACGGCAGACGCGCAAGGCTTAGGACCTTGTGTCCGCAAGGACGTGCGAGTTCGAGTCTCGCCCGGTCCACTAGCCGCCCCTATTTTTCGGGAAAAGGATAAGAACAATGGAAACGATCGATAAAACGCTGCCAGCCAAGGTGAAAGTACTCAAAGAAGAGGATTGCGAAATCACCTTTGCCATTGAAATACCCAAAGACGAAGTCGCCAAAGAAACACAAGCGGTGTTTCTAGCCATCCAGTCGCGAGCATCGCTTCCCGGCTTTCGCCAAGGCAGGGCTCCACTCGACATGGTTAAAAAGAACTTTTCAGATCGGGCTCGGCAATCGGTACTGGAAAACTTGGTTGGAAAAGCGGCGGGTCAAGTGATCAAGGAGCGCAAGCTTCAAACCATCGATACTCCCAAGGTAGAGAAATTGGAGTTCGACTTCGATAAGCCTCTGTCATTTCACATGAGAGTAGAAAAAGACCCGGAGATAAAGGTCAAGGACTATAAAGGAATAAAAGTTAGCCGGCCGGCCGTTCAGATGACGGACGAGTTGATTACAAAAACGCTCGACGACTTGCGCGAGCGAAACGCCTCGCTCGTGGCCTCCCAGCACACAGCCATTGAGAATGAGGATTTCGCGGTGATTGATTTTGAAGGTAAAATAGATGGGAAAACGTTTCCCGGAGGTTCGGCCAAAAATTACCTTTTAGATATGGGAACCCCTCAGACTATTCAGGGTTTTAGCGAAGGCTTGCTGGGTGCTAAAGTAGGCGAACCGAAATCCGTGACGGTGACCTTCCCTGCCGATTACACCCGGAAAGAATGGGCTGGAAAGACCGCCGTTTTCGATGTATCAGTCAAGGAGATCAAAGAGAAGAAGGTACCTGTGCTGGATGATGATTTCGCCAAGGATCTGAGCCTTGGATCCTTAGCTGAGCTCAAGCAGAAAGTGAAGGAAAATTTGGAAAAAGAGGAAAACGCGAAAGCCGAGAAAGAGGTGGAGGAGCAGCTTTATCAAGCTCTTGTTGATAATAACTCGTTCTCCGTTCCCCCCACTCTGGTGGAAGAACGAAACCGCGCTTTGACTCAGCGCGCGTTGAGCAATCTCACGCGGCAAGGACTTCTACAGCCAGGCGATCAACAAGCCGAACAGACGCTTCGCGAGCGCTCAAAGCCCCAGGCGGAAAAGGACGTTCGCTTGTCTTACTTGCTTAAGGGGATTGCCAATCAGGAAAAACTCGACGCCACCCCAGCAGATATTGAGGTACTGAAGAAAAAAGCTTTGGAAGAGAGCAAAGATAACGCGGAGGTCGTGGAGAAATACTTCAAGAAACATGACTCCTCAATTCGGGCCTCCTTAACGGAAGGCAAGGTTCTGGATTTCTTGAAAAGCAACGCAAAGATTAAAACGGCTAGGGAAAAATAAGCGAG
>JBBSDO010000018.1:0-21518 GCA_038241515.1 Elusimicrobiota bacterium
AGAGGTAGTCTGTTTTAAAAGGACTACCACTCGCAGCCCTTCGCGTTGGCCGCCGTTCCCGATGGCCGCCTCTCCCGATGGCCGCCGTTCCCCGGTTGCCTCCAGAGGAAGTCTGTCTTAAAAGGACTACCACTCGCAGCCCCTCGCGTTGGCCGCCGTTCCCGATGGCCGCCCCTTCCGATGGCCGCCGTTCCCCGGTTGCATCTTCCGTTAGCCGCCGTTCTACTTTCCCAAGGGGGCGTGCGCCTTGGCAATCGCAAGTTGTTGGGCGACCAGGGGAATGTCAGGGCGGCGTAAGGCAAGAGGGGCTAGAATGGCTTCCGCCTCGAGCCATCGACCTTTCTGCACTAAAGCGGCTCCCCGAAAAAAGACGGTTTCTTCGGAGGTGGCGGGGCAGAGGCCCAGGCTTTTCAAAGCTTGGTCGGGTTGGTTTTGCAGCAGGGCCTGCTGCGCAAACCAGGCGCAAGGTACGGTTATATCGGGATGGTCCTTCCCCAGTTGTACAAAGCGACGCGCCTGCTCGGTTCGTTCTTGCGCCTTCCACGGCGCCGTTTGGAATTTCCAGTAGGCCTCCATGATCGGGTTAGAGGCGCCGCTCGGAGCGGGCGCGGCATTCATTTCAAAGAGCTCGGCTTCGCCCCGGCGGTAGGTTTCGCGTACATGCGCCTTCCAAAATTGGTTGAAGAGCGCCCAATCGCGATCCGTCAACGAGAGCCATTGCTGCTCAATGCCAACTCGGTACCATTCGGCCTCGTTGAAAAGGACATGCGTGAGCCGCGCGGCTTGCACGTGGGTCCACAAATCTTGGTCGGTAGCGGAGTGGCGGATCCAATCGATCAGAGGATGCGTGTTCCAGGGGGAAGGCGCGATATATTTTCGCTCGCTCGAGAAAGCTCGCGTTTCCCCGATGAAAAGAATCGTTGAGTCCGCGGGGAGATGGGTGTTCGCCCAGGCCAAAGTCGCGTGGGAAGGGGAAGGGTAAAGAAAGGGAAGTGGCTTTGAGAGAAAGTCCGCCCGCGTTTCTTTCCCGCAGAGAAAGGGGAGCGGCTGATGTTGATAGAGGTAATAGGAAAGCGCTTCCTCGGTATTCAGAAAAAATGAGCCCGCTAGAAGGGCGCCCCAGAGGAGCGACCCAGGCCGCCCCCGTCGAAAAGCCTGTTCCGCGCCGCTGCCCCACAACGCCGCTGCCACGGCTAGAGCGGGGAAAAAGAATCGCACGACATGCGTCTGAAGGCTCCAGGCCATCGCATAAAGCCCCAGGAAAAGCCAAGCCCACGAAAGCGGCCGCCTTGGCCTTTCTAGAAAATGAATGCCTGCCAAAAGAAGATAGACCGGTCCTAGCCAATGGTGCCAATCCTTTCCTTCTGTTGATAAAAGCCAAGGCAGACGCAGCCATCCCCAGAGAGTGGGCTCGGCGAGCCGCGAAGGCATGTCGCCGCGCATTCGTCCAAAGGCCTCCGCCGTTAAGCCCGAATGTCCGAGCAAGGAACAAGCGAAGGGGCTCAGCGGATTTCCTTGGAGCCACAAATTTTTGAGGAGCCACGGAGAACTGCCGATCAATGCGCAGGCGCCAAAGAGCGCTCCTGCTCGCAGAACGCCCAATCCGACGCCCGTGCGTTTTCCTGCGCTCACGAGAACAAGCACTTCCAAAGCAGCCACCACGTACACGCCGGTATACTTGCACCCCAAAGCCATTCCCGCTAAGAAACCCGCCCAGAGAAGCGCTTTATCGGTGTTCACGCGATTCTCCAGCCAGCCTTCGAGAACGAGAAAAGACGTAACGCCGAAAAAGGCGACGCCGAAATCAATCATGGCCTCACTCGTATTGAGGAAAACAACCGGTGTCGAAGCCCAAATCCAAGCCGCTAACCATCCCGCGCGCTTGCTCTCCCAGCGGGCGGCCAGGAGCGCGGCGCAAAGCGTGGTCGCCCAAGCCAGAGACCAATGAAGAAGTTTGGGAAGGGTTTCGTTCGGGAAAAGTCCCAAGCACCAGGCGTAGAGCATCTCGATCGCCTGAGGAAATTGGCTGTACACGGTCCAAGGCAGAGGCACCAGTCCGCCATGCAGGAGGTATAGACGGGGTTCCGCCAAGTGGTACATGAGCGGGTCATAGACGACTTCCGGCACGAGGCAGAGAAAAAATTCCACTCCGCCTATAACGACCAGGCCCCAACCCATCCAGGCGATCAGCGTTCCTTCATTTCCGGTCAAGCTGGCGGCGATCCACCGGACCCCCTTCCAGCAGGCCGCGCGGTTTTTGTGAATCCTCCACGCAAAGACAAGCACGCCTCCGTACCAAAGAACGGCAAAAAAGGGACGAGAGAATAAATGCAACGCGCCCATTGTGGCCAGTAAGAGACTGAGACATCCGAGCCCAATCGCGAGCTTCACGAGAGCCTGGGAAGCCCTTTCAGGTAGGGCTTCTCTGTCGAAGAGAAGATCGCCTACGGCCCAGCCCGTCCCAAGAATGCCGGTGAGCTTCGTCAGGGGAACCACGGACTGGATGGCTAAGTGACCCAAGTAGGACAGATCGCCAGGGCTAATCTGTTGCTGGCGAAAGAGTTCTTCAAACTCCAGTAGCATCGTGTAGGGCGATTTAAAAACTTTGACGAACAGAAAAAAGGCCCAAGCGAGGGCCAGAAAAGGAACTCCCTGTGCACGAAGCAAAGCCGCTGGCGGTTTTCGGCTCATGGATCGTTCAGATTATAGTGATTCTTGTTACACGGTTTCGGGGAGGGTTAACCGATCCGTGATTTTTAGCTATCATTCCCTTCGTTGACAGTCGAATCCTTCGCCAAGCTGCTGCAATTCTCCATTTCGCCGATTGCCTTAATCTCCGGGGCGAGTCTGCTGCTTCTCTGCATTACCAATCGGTTGGGCCGCACGATTGATCGCTCCCGCATTTTAGTGCGGGAACTTGACTCCGGTGAAGCCGCGCGCTTTAAGCGGGAACATACCACCCAACTACGCATTTTGCTGCGCCGCTCAGGCTTTTTAAGATCCGCGGTTCTTTTTATTAGCGCCAGCATCTTTTTATCCGCGTTAATGATAATGGGGGTCTTTTTGCAGGTCTTCGTGGGATGGGAAGTCCAATGGATGGTGCTCGGGTTCCTCTTTTTTAGCGTTCTTTCAATTTGCGCATCCGTCGTTTATTTATTTCTGGATGTCTCCGCCGGTCTGAACGCTCTTCATCTAGAAGTAGGCCGTCACCTTTGAGTGGCTCGAATAGCGGTCCTTCGCACGTTTTCGACGTCTAATAGACGATCTGTTGCTGGGATGAGGGTCTTAAGGCCCAAATGAGTAAAGGGCCTTTTACATAGCCGCTCCTTAGGTCTTTTGGCGGGCCAGATTGAGTCCGTCGGACTATCGAATCGTAGGCGAAAGGGTGTTTCACTTGAGTATGAAGCCTTTACGCCTTGGGTTGATGCTTACCTCCGGCTTGATCTGCCTGTTTGATGTCCAAATCTGGGCTGCCGACATTCATATCCACGTCAAACCATTGAGCGAAACCGTTTGCGATCCGGTGGGTCGCGATTCCATCCATACGGAAATGACGATTACAAAAGACGACTGGCTGCGGCTTCTGGAAGAACGGAACCCGGAATTAGCCAAAGATATTACCGCTCGGGCGCTGGCGACAATCACCGTGCGTGACGAATCGATTAAAGGGGCCGCCGATTCGATGCCGGCCTTCGTCCGCGCAGCGGAAAAGGAAGCGGCACACTGGGGAGCCAACCAACTTTTTTTGGAGGACACGGCCGTCGAAGAAAAGTTTGAAGAAATCGCCGAGGTGACTTTTGTGGCTGTCCGCATTCAGTACAAGGATTGGGTGATCCCACCGACGTTTCTAGCCGGATTGCCTTACAACCCCGTCTCAGAAGAATTTGTCGCTCAGAAACTAGAAGAGTGGAACGTAGCGCACCTGGGCAAGGTGAAGGTGACTTTTTCTTCACGAGACCAACAGGATGTACTCGTGTTCATGGCGCAGGTCAAAAACGGCACCCCGCTCCGCCTGGTTCTAAAAAATGGGACGGACGTTCGAGGCGATTATTCCGGCCTCGATCAAGACGATCAGATTTGGATTCGTCCTTCGGGATTCGGTGGATTTCTCAGCCATCGATCCTTCCGATCCAAAGATGTGGAAACGGTCGGCATCCTTGACTGATATCCTCCTAATGGAGCATGTAGTGGCTTATGCTGGCTGCCACCGACCAGGTTAGGGCAATAGCCACGATGACCGCGGCCGCGTAGGCGGTCCAAGTCAGCGCGGATTCGAAGCGTTGAAGGCCTTTTTCGTTTTTAGACGAACCCTCTTCTTGTGCCGCAATCGAATCCAACACACTATTTCTGCTTTCCTGGGCTTGCACCGGTAATTCACTAAGGACTTTCTTGACGTCGCGCGGATGGGCGTTCTGTTCGCGCGTCAGCATTTCAACTTGATCTTTCATGACACACCTCCGGGAAGGAAGGGCTATCGCGACAGCGATTGAGCGGTGCGACAGTCAGGACGTTAAGGCGAGTACCTCTACATTCAATACCTATCTGTACGAAATAGCAACATATTTCCGACGGTAAGGTGGGCGTCGACCCCCAACGTCCACCAATACCCTCTACCGCGCCGGTCCTGTAGAAACAAGGCCCAGGAGGTCTCAATTAGAAGCCACCATTTTTACCCAGCCAACTGGCCCCCACTCGGGATTCGAGTCGAGAATTAGCCACGTTTTATGCGAGTATTTGAAGCGTAGAATGGTGGTATGGAAAGGGAAGTGGTGATCCGGTCCTATGACGTCTAAGATCGGCAAGCTTGCGCGCGATTTGCTGCGCGACGGCAGATAGGGGGGTGGCCACTTGAGGACTATGTCCTTGGACGCGATCTTTTTGCAGAACTCTGGACGCTTTACTGCACCGATTATGAGCCTGAGCATTGTTGGATAGCGGCCGACCAGGGCCGTGTGGTGGGCTATCTCACGGGCTGCACGAATGAAGCACGCTTCACGGCGGTCATGCGAAGAAAAGTCTTTCCAACCGTTCTCAAGCAGGGACTATTGGGGCGTAAAATTTTCACGAAAAGCGTTTTGAAATTTCTATGGTTTAACAAACATTTGCTATTCGGCAATCTAAAACCTGATGAACTCCTTTCCCACTATCCGGCCCACTTTCATATCAATCTCTCCAGCGGCCTGCGGGGTCACCACACGGGGAGTCAAAACCTAGCCCTTAGCGTCGATGCGCAACGACCCGCAATCGGCGGTAATCGGCAAACCATTGGCTGTCCTTGAAAAGCGTCGGCCGGGTTTCTTCTTTCACCTGTTCAAGGAATTCCGGGTGCAGTTCAAAGGGTATTTCGCTGAGATAGGCGGACCCGAACATGCGCACCCACTCTGGAATTGCCGTTTCGTTTTGCCCGAGCGGTGTCGGGCGATCAAAAAGAATCGCCAAAGTGACTTCCATACCTTGAGATTCAAGAAGGCTCGTATATTGTGACATCGTCGGGAAATACCAGCAGCGTGGAGGTTCTTTGTGGGTTAAGCGCCGAAAGGAGTGCTCGAGCGCGCTATGGATGGCTTGAACGTTTCCATGGCCTCCAAACTCCGCCACGAAGCGTCCCCCTGGTTTTAAGGCACGGTGGATCTGACCAACGACGGCCTTCGCTTCCGGGATCCAATGCAGAGCCGCATTGGAAAACACCGCATCGACGGGAGATTCTAATTCAAAAGCCCGCGCGTCTTCCTCAATAAACGTCAATTGAGGGAAACTCAGACGGGCTTCACGAATCATATTAGAGGAATGGTCTAACCCCATGACCAAGGCGCCGGATTCGGATATCTTGTTCGTCATCTCTCCTGTTCCGGAGCCCAAGTCTAAAATCCGTTCACCGGCTTGGGGGGACAAGAGGGCAATCAGATCTTCCGCCGCTTTCCACACATAGCCATAAGCTTTTTGATACACCTGCGCGTCCCAGATTTTCATTGAATTGAGTTTAGATCGTATGGGAAGGCGTTAGACCTTCAAAAACACCGCGCCAAGGGGAGGGAGAGTCAGAAGTAGGGAGAAAGGACGACCGTGGAAGGGGAGGGGCTCTGCTTCGCGTCCAAGGCCGTTTCCTAGATTGGACCCTCCATAAACGGCACTGTCGGTATTCAAACGCTCCTTCCAAAGACCTTCGAGAGGCACCCCGATGCGATAATTTTCATAGGGAATCGGCGTGAAGTTGAAAACCGCGAGAAAAGTTTGCCCATCCAAGGACTTTCTTAAGAGGCTAACAATCGATTGCTGCGTGTCGTTGCAGTCCACCCACTCAAAGCCCCTGGGATCAAAATCAAGTTCATGCAACGCGCGTTCTTGCCGGTAGAGCTGATTGAGATCTTGGACGCAGTGGCGCGCCCCTTCATGGGGCGATAGTCCGAGCAAGTTCCAATCAAGGCTGGCATCATGGTTCCACTCCTTCCGTTGGCCAAACTCTTCGCCCATGAACATCAGTTTTTTGCCGGGCTGCGCAAACATCCAAGCGAAGAGGAGACGAAGATTGGCAAACTTCTGCCATTCGTCACCCGGCATCTTAGTGAGAAGCGACCCTTTTCCATGAACAACCTCGTCATGAGAAATCGATAGCACGTAATTCTCGGTAAAACTGTATATAGAGCGGAACGTCAGAAGGTTGTGATGAAATTTTCGGTGGACTGGATCGTGAGCCAGGTAGGCCAAGCTGTCGTGCATCCAGCCCATATCCCATTTCATTCCAAAACCCAATCCTCCCACATACGTAGGCCGAGACACCATGGGCCATGCGGTCGATTCTTCGGCGATCGTTTGCACGTCGGGATGACGGCGATACACTTCTTCATTCAACTGTCGTAGGAAGGCTATGGCTTCCAAGTTTTCGCGGCCTCCATGTTCGTTGGGAATCCATTCTCCCGCCTTGCGCGAGTAATCCAAGTAAAGCATCGAGGCGACGGCATCGACCCGGATCCCGTCGGCATGGTAGCGGTCCAACCAAAAGAGAGCGCTCGAAATGAGGAAACTGCGCACTTCGTGGCGGCCGTAATTGAAAATCAAGCTCTTCCAATCGGGATGGAAGCCCTTTCGGGGATCGGCATGCTCGTAGAGGTGACTGCCATCGAAGAAGCCCAACGCGTGTTCGTCGGAGGGAAAATGAGAGGGAACCCAATCCAGAATGACTCCGATTCCGTTCTGGTGGAGTTGATCGATCAAGAACATGAAATCCTGAGGTGATCCGAAACGCGAAGAGGGAGCAAAATAGCTCGTAGTCTGGTAACCCCAAGAACCGTAGAAAGGGTGTTCCATCGCGGGCAAAAACTCCACGTGGGTATATTGCATCTGCTTCATGTAGGGGACAAGGTAAGCCGCCATTTCCCGGTAGGTGAGAGAGCGGTTACCCTGCTCGGGGACGCGCCGGAAGGAACCTAAGTGAACTTCGTAAATCGAATGGGGCGCACCCAAACGGTTGTTCGCTCGTCGTTTCTGCATCCATTCCTGATCCTGCCAATCATAGGAGAGGTCGCCTACGACGGATGCTTTTGCCGGGGGGACTTCGCTAGAAAAGGCAATCGGGTCCGCTTTGTCAACTTCGTAACCATTGACCCGTGACACGATGTGATATTTGTACCGCATTCCTGGATCCACTCGGGGGACAAAAGCCTCCCAAATACCCGAAGGCTCGCGGTGGCGAAGAGGGGTTTGGTCATTATTCCATTCATTGAAATCCCCGATGACCGCCACCCGATCAGCGTTCGGAGCCCACACCGCAAAATAGGTTCCCCGAACGCCTCCCAACGCCATGGGATGCGCCCCCAGGATCTTATCGATCTGAAAATGGCGGCCTTGATTCCAAAGCCAAAGGTCGTCTTCCGTGAGCAGCGTAAAGTCCGACCGTTGCGCGGAAAGAGCCGTAATAGCGGGGCTTGAGTTGTCCATGAAGAGCATTATTCCATTTAGGGCAAGGCCTCAGAGCCGTGAGAGCAAAAAGGAATCCGATCAAAACGCAATTAGGCTTGGGTCGCCTTTTTGGTCTTTGATCTGACTACTTTTTGTTCTTTGCTCTGGGTCGTTGAATTTACTTCGCCGTCGACGCGACGTTCGTGGGCTGCTGAGCAAGCGTCGGAACTGCGGTAGCCGTTTCCAAAACATCGACTTTATCGGGTTTCAGATTGTCGGACCAGTAGCGAATTTCGACAAGATCCCCTTCGTGCAGATCGTTGTAGTGAACCTTTTTGAGACCTTGGCGAACCAATAAGTCCTCAGGTGCCGAGAAGAGGATCTCTTTATCGGAGTTTTTGATGCGTATACTGCTGATCATGGGGTCAATTTCGGAAATTCGGCCTTTCATTTCCGTTTGCTGACCCTCGGCACAAAGCCGTCCCGGCATGGCCCAGGAAAGGAAAGCCGTGCTTGTCAGAACAAAAAGTGAAATTCGCTTCGAGTTTTTCATGGGTTTCCCTCCGGCCAATAGGACGACTGGCCGCTAAGACAGGTAACAAGCATAAGGACAAAGACCTGATTGCAGTAACTCTGCAGTCCTCGATTGGTGTCAAATAGGGAAGGTACAGCCCGAATAAGCCGTGTCTTCCCCGCCGTCTTTCTGATATTGTTTCTTCGGTTCTCCTGCGATCTGATCGAACAGAGATAGAGAGATGCCCGACTAATCAATAGGCGAGTGGGGACCGTTGTCGAGGCAGAATGGGATTCGTGTTTCGCGGTCGTATAAAGTCTGTCGAGAAAAGAGTGGGACGAAAGCTGAAAGGATTACCGAAGCCGTGAGGCATATTTCTGTAAAAGTCCAGAGAGTCCTGCTGTCCTTCGCTTTTGTTCTCGCACTGGCTAGCCGTGGCTATAGCGCTCCCGAGCTCAGCGGTGTCAATCCTGCCGTCACAAGCGCAGCCCCTATTCCCGCTCTTTTCGAGTTGGGCATTTTCGGAGGATACGGGTATATTCCCGACTACCCAGCCTCCGATCAAAACTCGCATCGATTCATTCTATTGCCGTATTTTATCTATCGGGGAAATGTGGTTCGGTCCGATCGCGAAGGGATGCGGGCGAAGCTGATTCGGTCTGAACGCGTGGACCTGGAGCTAAGTTTTGCAGGAGCTTTCCCCGTTAATTCCTCAGACAATCGGGCTCGAAGAGGAATGCCAGATCTGGACTATACCGGGGAGATCGGCCCGAGACTCGCCATCACCCTTTCCAAGTTTCAAGATCGAGGACGGCTGCGTATCCTGGTCCCCGTGCGAGCTGTTTTTTCTAGCGATTTCAAAACCAATTTCACACACCGCGGCTACGACTTCGCTCCCACCCTTGCTTTGACCTGGTTCGATTTCCTACACCGCGATTGGACAGCGGTCTTTCAGACTGTTTCTAATTTCGGGAATCGCCAACTCCAAGGCTATTTTTATGATGTCGACGCTCAGTTTGCCTCGAGCGACCGCCCTTATTTTCGTGCCAGGGAGGGGTACCTCGGGGTTGACGTCTTTAACGGTCTAGCGATTCCCATTGGAAATCACTTTCGCATTTTCAATGGCATTCAAGTCAGTTTCCACCAAGGCGCGGCCAACCAAGCCAGTCCCCTCTTTCGCCAGGAAACGAATTTCGTTTACGTCGTCGGAGTGAGCTACATCCTTTTTGAGTCCCACCACCGCGGAACCGAAGTCAACTAGGATCTTCCAGATTCTCCGTCGACGCAGCCTGATATAATCATTCCCGTCATGGAACCTCAGAAAACGATAGAGCAGGAAATTAACCGCCGCCGGACCTTCGCGATTATCTCACACCCCGATGCCGGGAAAACGACATTGACGGAAAAATTATTGCTGTATGGGGGAGCCCTCCAGCTCGCCGGATCGGTACGGACGCGAAAATCCGAGCGGGCCTCGGCCTCGGATTGGATGGAGCTCGAGCGCAAACGCGGCATCTCTATAAGTTCAACGGTTCTCCAGTTCGACTACCATCCCTCCAGTGCGTTTATAGACGGTGGCCTCGCTTCCTCAGATGACCAGTCGCGAGGTCAAGGGTACCGTATCAACTTGCTGGATACTCCGGGCCATAAGGACTTTTCGGAGGATACGTATCGGGTTTTAACGGCCGTAGACTCTGTAATTATGGTGATTGATGCGGGAAAGGGAATAGAAAGCCAAACGCGAAAGCTCTTCGAAGTCTGCGCGCGCCGGCAAATACCGATATTTACCTTTATGAACAAGTGCGATCGCCCCACTCGGGATCCGCTGGATTTGTTGGATGAATTGGAAAAGGTATTGCAGATCGAAGCCTATCCGATGAACTGGCCGCTCGACACGGGCGTGGGTTTCAAAGGAGTCTTCGATCGGAGAGGGAACGGCGTTCATCTCTTCGAAAGGACCGCAGGAGGGGCCTACCGCGCACCGGTCCGCGTCACCTCGCTAACGGACCCCTTCGTTCGCGATCAGTTACCGGCGATGGTCTACGACCGGGTCGTTGAAGAATTGAGCGTCCTCGAGGCGGGAGCGACTTTTGATGAGCGCGCGGTTCTCGCGGGGCGCACGACGCCCGTCTTTTTCGGAAGCGCTATGAATAATTTCGGGGTGCAGCTCTTGCTGGATGGCTTCATCCAGTATTCGCCTCCTCCGCGTGGCCGGCGTTCGGTCCAGGGGTTAATTGCTCCCGAGCATCCGCAGTTTTCAGGGTTCATATTCAAGATCCAGGGCAATATGGATCCCCGACATCGGGATCGGGTGGCCTTTATGCGCGTCTGTTCAGGGAAATTCACCCGAGGTATGCAGCTCACACATTCGGCGAGCGCCAAGAAAATTAAGATCAATAACGCTCACACGCTGTTTGGGCAAGAAAGGGAAATTGCCGATGAAGCGTTTCCGGGCGATATTCTGGGCATGGTCAGTTACGACGATTTTGGCATTGGCGACACGTTGAGCGAAGATCCCAGCGTCATCTACAATGAGATTCCGCGCTTTCCTCCCGAATGCTTTTCCTTTATAGAGAATCCCAATCCATCCAAGTTTAAACCATTCCGAAAAGGCCTTGAACAGCTCCTCCATGAAGGGGTGGTGCAGGCCTTTCAACTTAAGAATGGACCGCAAGACACCCCTTTGCTCGCCGCCGTTGGACCGTTGCAATTCGAGGTTGTTCAGTACCGCTTAGAAAGTGAATACGGAGCTCCGGCGCAGCTCAAGCCTGCGCCATGGCAGCTGGTGCGGTGGGTGAAGCAGCCCGTCGATGAAGTAGCCCTCAACAGCGCGCTTTTGGGTGACGGCACGAGGCTAGCGCTGGATAAGGAAGGCCAGCCCGTCATACTCTTTCCGACGGAATGGCATATGGGGTATTTACAGAAAAATCATCCCGAAATAGGTTTATTAGCACTTCCTCCCTCTAGACTGGCCGTCACTTCCTAAGTCCGTCGCCCGCCGTTGTTATTTCACCCAAGACCTATCTTTAGCCTCGCTATCGATCCAAGGCCTTTTGATGTGAACTTACCGACGATCCTTCCGAATTTCGTTAACATCCCTTCAGCGCCTTTTTCACTCCTTGCAGAACCGGGCGCTCGGCTCATACTGGGCAAGAAGCGTTATGGGGTACCTAGGGGGCCAACGTGGACGAGTGCCAAAGGATTTTTGAGATAGCGCAGAGGGTCGCCAAGCGGTTTCCGGAAGTTTCTCAGGGTTCGGCCATCACCCCACGTCAGCGCGCCGAGTTTATTCGCCGACTAGAGAAGGAAGTGCAAAAGGAATTAAGGGGAGTTCTCATTGAAGAGCCCCTTTCCTCTTTTAGCCGAGCGACATTTAATTTCTACTTGCCATCGACGTCGACCGCCGTTGAAATCGCGCTTCCCCTTTGGGAATCGGATTCGGAGTTTGAGCGAGACTTGTTCAAATGCTTGCTCGCCTCTGATGAGGGAAAGCCCGTTGATCGCTTAGTTTTTATCGGATGCAAAGGGACGAAAATCACGTCTGAACTTCCTTGTCGACAAGCCATCTTGCGGTATGTTTTGGATAAGTACGGCTTAGCCGTCTCAATGATGGAGCTCAGCCCCCTCGCCGCCTAGACGTGTCTCCCACATTTGAAACCCCCAAAATAATGCTGTCGTTCCAAGAATAAATTTCCCACTTCTTCATCTAATACAATGTCACACCAGTGGGGTCCATCTTATTCAGGAGGTTATTCTATGTCCGAAGTATCCGAAGGTGAGTATAAAGGCAATCCGATGTGCATCATCAAGAGCGCTCCCGATGACAAGTTTCCATTTCAATTCGGGATTAAAAAAGCCAAGTTGATCTTGGCCCACGTCGAAGACATCAAGAAGTTTGTCGCCAAACATGGTGGGGCGACCGAATAAGTCGTTTTTAGGATTTAGGCTTTCGGCCGCCGGAAATGGCGAAGTTGAGATAGCGCCAGTGACAGCCGACATCGATAAAACCGACTTCCTCTAGCCATTTCATCTGGTCTTCCACTGTTGCGGGAGGATCTTTGGCCTGGAATTTGGAATACCAGAGCGCTCCGTCCTCACCTTGCGCGCGCATATAGAGGCGCCAAAGCTTCTCGTAGTCTTCGGTCAGACGCGCTGTCGTACCGCGGACGATGTCTCGGCTGAGCAGAATGGCGCCCGGGTTCATCCTGGAGAGAGCGGTTTTGAAGAAGCTGCGCTTCCCAGCGCTATCGGCATGCTGCAAGACGAGACCGGTAAAAATCACGTCATAACCGCTGCCGAAGTCATCCTTCCTAAAGTCGCCCTGCGTGTACGTAGCGCGGGTGGGATAAGCCCAGAGTTTCTTCTTACACGTGTCTAGCATTACTGGGCTGAGGTCGAATGCCTTTACTGTCGCATTGGGAAAGGTATCTAGAAGAAGCCGGGAAAGAACCCCGGTCCCCGCTCCGAGATCCAACGCCTTGAAAGCAACTTTCCTTTCGAAAGGGATGAGATCCATCATTAGGGAGTTTTGCTTCTGATAGTAAGGAACGAGCCGATTAATCAACCATTCATAATCGGAGGCCAGGGCGTCAAAATGCTTAAGGCTTTCATCCATCGCCATTTTCAGATGATAATAAATACGCGATATACTGTCTTGGTAATGAATTTTTGGTTAATGAAATCGGAACCGGACGTTTTTGGAATTGATCATCTGCGCAACGAGAAGAGCGCGGAATGGGACGGGGTAAGGAACTATCAATCCAGAAATCATCTCCGGGCAATGAAAAAGGGGGATCTTGCCTTTTTCTATCATTCCAGCGCCAAACCTTCCGGCATCGCTGGGCTTCTGAGGATCGTCAGGGAGGCCCACCCGGACCCCACTCAATTCGATCCTCGAAGCGACTATTTCGACGCCGGCTCGACGCTCGCAAAGCCGCGATGGGATCAAGTGAAAGTGGAATTTGTCGAGAAATTCCGCGCTCTCTTATCGCTCGACGAAATCCGGAACATCCCGGCGCTGAACCGTATGATTTTGCTCACGCGAGGACGTCTCTCGGTACAACCGGTCACGCCGGAACAGTGGCATGTCCTGCTTGACCGGCTCCGTCGATAATGGTACGGTAAGCCATGCCTGTAAAGCGATTATCGTTTGAAGAAATTTGCGAAATTGAGCCGGAAATAAAGGAACTTCTCACCCAAGCCAAAAATCTTAAAGAAAAAAGGAAAGCCTATGAGCTCTGGCATCATAAATTGAAGCCGAACCTCACGACACTGGTCGGAGAACACTCCAAACATCCCACCCTGCGTTCCTACGAAGCCTACGAGACAGCCATCGATAAAATCATGAAGGTCCTCGGCCTCTAACAGGGTCTGACGATGACCCTGCGCGGCACACTTTTCTCGGGCGCTATCGCTACCGTATTCGTTTGTGCCGGAATTCTTTACCTACAGCAACACAAAAAAAACAATTCCAGGGCAGTCGCTGAAAAGCTTCTCGCTCAGGCTAACGAAAGTTTGGAGGGAACGCCTGACCAACAAGAAAGGGTGCGATTGAACCTCCAGTCGGCCAATCTCATTGGAAATGCTTTAGCAGGGTTGGATGACTATCTTTGGGCTGAAGAGGATCTTCTCAAAGGCGGGAAAGAAATTTCAATCGCCGTTGACATTCACGTTCAGCGGTTGGCCTTCGGAGCGATTGGAACGCTGCGGGTTCCCACGCTTCAAGTCTGGGATCCGGGAGGACACCCCATCGATCTTCGCCGTGCCGGTGTCGGAATTGCGCTCACGCAAGGTCGAATGTGTTTCATTTCTAAACCGGTCCCGGGCCTCTGGAAAATCCGCGTGGACGCGGAGGATATTGTCGATACCTTCGCTCGCGCCGCCTCCAATTTGGGGTTCGACCGATGCGATGCCAATGGGAAGGAAGCCGATGTTCGTATCAGCTCTGAAGGACTGCGGAATATCTCGTTTCTACGCACACTCAAGGACGGTACGTTCGTCCGAAAGCCGATTGCTGGGCAACTTCTAGATACCCAGCCTTCAGGTATACCCAACCGTAAACAATTTCATTATCGACTCACGCTGCCTACTTCAGTCTATCCGTACCATCTGGTTCTGGAAGCAAACGATCTTCACGGCCACGCACTGCAGCGCGTGTGCGAACCCCTGATCGATTCCACACCAAGTCGACGGTTCTAAAGGAGAATTCGATGAATGGTCTCATGCATAGGACGTTCAAGTACTTACTGATCACAGGGCTATTAGGCGCGGGTGCCGGTTCCGTCTTGGGGGACGTCACGATGGTCTACCGGACCAGCTCCAGCGGGTTCCATGGGATGGGGGCCTCGGAAGGGACAGAAAAACGTATGGTTCAAGGGCTACGCTCTCGGCGAGAGGATCATCACAAAATGACAGGCGCCGTACTGGGAACGATGACACGACCTCGGGACAGCGTCACGTTGACCTTCCTCGAGAAGGAAGTCATCGATACTCTGGATCCTCAAAAAAAGACGTATACCGAACTATCTCTAAAAGACATGCGAGAAGCGGGAAACAAGGCGAAGCAACGGACGACGCCGGAAGAAAAGACCAAACCCAGTGGGCCGACCCACAAGATCACCAAAGCCGAGTTTAAGGTGACGCCCTCGGAGGAAGTAAAAGCGATTAACGGTTTTTCCTGTAAGAGGTACTTGCTTGAGATGATCCTCGAAGTGGAAGACCTTTCGACCCATCAGAAGAGTATGACCCGTATGCTGGACACCCTGTGGATGACGCCGCAAACGGCCGAACTTAAAAAGGCTCAGCAGGAAGAGCAAGCGTTTGGACAAGCCTTTATGCAGAAAATGGGTTTAAATTCCTCTCCAGGGGATGTTCGGAACTTCGGATCGGCGCTGGCTGCCAATCTGACAGGCGCAGGCGAAAAGGAGCTGTCGCAGGCTTTAGCGCATGTGCCCCAAGAAATGAAAAAGCTTCAGGGCTTCCCCGTCGTAACGCAGGTGGATTGGTATTTGGCTGGCTCGGAATTGAAAGACCAGGAAAAAAAGGAGTCGCAAGCCGAAGCCTCTAGACCCGATACGCCTGTCGATTTATCGAACGGAGTGAGCGGAGCTTTGGGCGGGCTCGCTTCCTCCTGGGCCAAGAAAAAGGTGGACAAAAAAATGGAACAACATGCCCGAGCCCAAGAGGGGCAACCGGCTTTTTCCCTGACCTCCGAACTCGAGTCCGTGTCGACTGAACCTTTGGCGGAATCCCTCTTCGCCATTCCGGCGCCATACAAACGGATTACACAATAAAGAAAACACTATCGACGATAAAATTCATGTTGACACAAAGTTTCCGTCGATATAGAATGAACCCGCTTCAATAAACAGAAGTCTACTGACGGGGAGGTGACAAAAACATGGCAGAAAAAGTGGCAAAGGCAGGTGT
Organism: Elusimicrobiota bacterium; assembly: GCA_038241515.1. Taxonomy (GTDB): domain Bacteria; phylum Elusimicrobiota; class Elusimicrobia; order 2-01-FULL-59-12; family 2-01-FULL-59-12; genus JBBSDO01. The sequence continues at coordinate 15,839 of JBBSDO010000018.1, forward strand.
AAAGCGGCAAGACGGGTATCTCTATTTCATCGACAAACAAGGAGATGTCTCTCGCGCCAAAATGGCACGCGGCGGCAAAAAGGGCGGTAAACCGGAAAAAGTTCAAAAGGTGGGCGTGAAGAAGCAAAGCGGCTACCTCTATTTCTTGGATAAAGCGGGGGATGTGTCTCGCGCCAAGATGAAACGGCGTTAATCACTTCGCCAGACGTCCGGCGGACCCGTCTGTAGTGTGGCGGGGTTAACCTAAATTCATATCAGAGCCCCTTTCCCCAGTCCGAGAAAAGGCTGCGGAAAGGGGTTTCTGCTTTCTAACAGCAAATAGAACGGCGCCTAGAGTAAAATTTCCCAAAATGGCTACCCCTCATTCCACCGCGCCGTTTTCGAAGGAAACCGACGGATTCTTTGCGCGTCATTTTGACCGTCGCATCTCGGGAGCGGTAAGCCGCCAACTTCTCCGAACGCCTGTTACGCCCAATCAGATTACGATAGCTGTCACGCTCATGGGTGTTTTCGCGGGCTGGCTGATGGCGCAACCCGGATACGGGTCCAAAGTCTCCGGTTCGCTCGTCTTTCTTTTGACGTCCATTCTCGATGGCTGCGATGGGGAGGTGGCGCGCGCTAAGAACATGACCTCGAGACTGGGTGGATGGCTCGATCTTTGGGGCGATAACGTCGTGCATGTGGCCGTATTCTATGGGCTTGGCTTAGGACTTTATAGGGATTCTGGGTGGAGCGTCTTTCTTCAATTGGGTTGGTTCGCGGTCTTTGGCACGATTCTTTCTGCGTTGTTGGCGAGCTATCAGACCTATCGAATGGCCCGAACGAAAGATAATCTTTCTCAAGGGGGCAGTCTCTTTACTTCCGTAGTGGGCGACGCGAAAGCATTTCAGAACGCGCCTACCTGGGAAAAAAATCTCGTGAAAGCGAGCGACGCTTTAGCGCGCAGGGATTTTATCTATTTCGTCGTTTTTCTGGCATTAATCGGGCACCTGAACTGGTTCTTATGGCCCTGTGCTATAGGTGCAAACCTCTACGCGGTGGTGCTTCTACTTCTCCTGTTCACTTCGCCTTCGCAGGCTCGGCGATGAAATGGTTTCGTTTTCTCGGCATTCTCATCGGATTGAGCATCGCCGGGTACCTTTTACACCAAGTGGGCTGGATGGCTATTCGCAATACGCTGGAGGTCCTCGGGTGGGGGTACGTTCTTGTACTGGTATACCCCGTCAGTTGGATTCTCTTGAATACGGCGGGATGGCGTACGGCCATCCGGCTTCCCTTTGCGCAAATTTCGCTTTTTCATCTGGCCGCGATAAGGGTAGCCGGCGAAACTTTTAATTCGCTGCTTCCTTCTGGCTACGTGGGAGGAGAACCGCTTAAAGCCAAGCTTCTTGGCAAATCGATGCCGGTGCCTGAGGCGATGTCGTCGGTCTTAGTCGCCAAATCGGCCCAAAGCGTCGGCTTGGTTCTTTTTGTCGTTTTAGGGCTTACCTTTGGGCGCGTTACCGGCCCGTCACCTCTCAGACAACCGGCCACTCTCGCCGCCGTCTTTTTGCTTGCGGGGGGAATCGCGACTTTCACGATTCTCCTCACCCGACGCTCATTCAGCCGGGCGGGATTTACCTTATATCGATTAACGCGACTCTCTTGGCTCGAGAAACAACAAGAAAAATTGAAGGCTTTGGACGAATCGATCGGAGCCTTTTATCGCGAGGGGAAGTCCCGATTTTTTGAAAGTGTCCTATGGCATAGTGTCGGGTGGCTAGCAGGGGCCCTCGAGGTCGCGCTGATTTTTTATCTGTTGGGCAATCCGATCGACTGGCGTCAGGCGTGGTTTATCGGCGCGATGGCCCAGTTAGCTTCCGTCATTGGCCTCCTCGTTCCCGCCGGCATCGGTCTCTACGAGGGAGGCCACTATATGGCCGCCGGTCTCTTAGGATTACCCCCAGCGCTCGGTTTGAGCGTTGGACTTGTTCGGCGAATGCGGGAAATCGCTTGGGATGGAGTGGGGCTTATCTTATTCTGGCAGCTTTCTAAATTGGTGGCTAGGAAACCAATGCCGGTTCGGGAGTGAGCCGCCCGGGGAATTGAACCGAGACTTCCTGAAATCCGCGTCGATTCGATTCGTAGGCGCCGCACGTGAGAGCGACGCACCAGCCCGCCTCTTTGAAATTTTTTCCGCGCAACTCCGGATTTCGGATCTCTTCCAGAAAATCGGGGAATAGCAATTTAAACCAATCCGCATGGTGAGAACCTGCTGAAAGGGCGGAGGGGAAGCTGAACTCTTCTCGTTTTCCCGCAAACGTCGTCAACAATAAGCGGTCATCATTAATCAAAAGCGTACCTGTCTGGCCCTGAATACTCACATTGTTGCGGCGCATTTTAGCGCGCCACGTTAAATGGACGTAGGCATCTGCTTCAGGGAATTGGACAAGCGCTTGGACGGCTTCTTCAAGCGCATTGTTGTCATCGGGCGGGAGAAGCATCTTGGCGAGAATCTTTTGGGGTTCAGCCCCCACCAAATTCATGAGGAGGTAAAAAGCGTGCCAGCCATGGTCAATGAGGATGCCGCCGCCCGCAATCCCCCGATTTTGACGCCAGTCCTCCGAGGCTTTTCCCGCCGCGGAGCTCGCCCCTTGAGGCGTGCCTTTACAATAGGTATCGCGCAAGGTAAACACTTCCACGTGCCACACGGGTCCAATCCGACCTTGCCGCAGAATTTCAAATGCTTTCTGAAAAATGGGAGCGTATTTCCAGTTATGTACTGTGAAAACGGTCTTGTCATATTTGATGACATTTTTGAGCAAGAGCTGGTACTCTCCGGATTGGAGAGATAAGGGCTTTTCACAGAGAACGTGCAGGCCTCGTTGTATGGACGTTTGGGCAAGCTTTCCGTGAGACGCCGGTGGCGTGCAAATGTCGACAAAATCCAGCTTCTCATTTTCAAGCATATGTTCGAAGGTCACATAGCCGCGCAGATCGGCTTTCAATTTTTGAGCCGCGAGCTGTCGCTGAGGAGACGAGTCCACGACTGCAACAATTTCAACTTCGTTGGAGACGGCATAGGTGGGCCAATGACCCTTCTCCGCAATATTGCCAAAACCAATGATCGCTCCCTTCAGTTTGCTCACCGCCCGACCTCTGGGGCAATGACCGCAAAGGCCTCGTCCATTTTTGCGACGCCCTCCAAAGCCTCGCGTTCCGAAAGATTGAGGGGAGGATGAATGCGCACGCGCGGCGTGTAGCCCATCATGATCAAGCCGCGCTTCAGGCATTCGACAAAGAACTTTTCACAAAGGGGCTTGGACATCGGTTCTTTCGTTTTGGGATTCATGACGAGGTCAAAGCCAATCATCAAACCGCGGCCGCGGACATCGCCAATGAAAGAGTATTTGGATTGAAGAGTCTTAAGACCGTGTAACAGCGTCTGACCCACGCGTCGGCTGTTTTCAACGAGCTTTTCTTCGATGATCGTTTCAATCGTGGCTAAAGTGGCCGCGCTCGCCAAAGGATTGCCTCCGTAGCTTGAAGAGGAAGCGCTCGGCAAAGACCATGGCTTCGCCATGGCGTGTTCGTCGGTCGTAATGACTCCGCTCACCGGGAATCCGGATCCCATGGCTTTGCCGATCGTCATGACATCCGGGGAGACACTATCGTGGTTGACTCCGAACATATAACCTGTCCTGCCAAAGCCTGTGATCATCTCATCAGAAATATAGAGCGCCCCCACTTCGCGGGCGACTTCGCGTATGGCGCTAATGAAACCATCGGGAGGAACGATATTGCCCGCCGTTCCTTGAACAGGTTCGGCGATAATCGCAGCCACATCGCCCTTTGCTTCTTCTTTGATTTGTTTCCGAAGATGGTCAACGCATGCCATGCCGCAGTGCGACGGTTCAAGCTTAAAAGGGCAGCGGTAGCAGTCAGGGTAAGGGGCCTGGTGGTAACCGGTGGGTAGTGGGCCGACCTCGTGCTTCCAATCCACCATGGAAAGCGGAAGAGTGCCAGCGGTCTTGCCATGGTAGCCCCCCCAAAATCCAAAGAGCTGCCGTTTTTTAGTCACCGACTTAGCTAACCGAAAGGCCGCTTCCACGGCTTCAGCGCCGCTCGAAAAAAGTTGGGTTCGCCTGAGCCCGCCTGGCGTAATGGAGGCAATTAGCTTCATGAGCGCCAAGCGCGCTTTACTCGTAAAGCTGCCGACCGTTATGTGATCCAGCTGGGCTCTCAGAGCCTGAATATATTTCGGATGAGAATATCCCAGGCTGCATACCGATACGCCGACGTTGAAATCGAGATATTCGTTACCATCGACGTCGGTGATGTAAGCCCCTTGGCCTTTTTCGATCGTGAGCTTCGACAGCAGCGCGATCGATTGGATGCCGGGGGCGATGTACTTCTGTTCCTCCTCAAAAAGCGCGGTAGACTGTGTTCCGGGCCAGCCCTCACCCTTCCCTCTTCCTAATGGGAAAGGGCTAGGCCCTTGCCCGCCAGACGTCGGGCGGATGGCGGCTAGGCCGGATGAGGGCGCTTTAGACTTTCGAGATTTCTCGTTTGTTTTGATGGGCATAGTAATAGTCCTTTAAATAGTGAGCAACGGCGCTCGCGGCAGCGCCGCGGCATGGAGCAAAGGACGGCCAGTCATTAAAGTCTATAAGGGTAATCTTACCATCCGGGGCGATGATAGCGTCGCCTCCGTAGATCCCGATACCAAGGGTTTCTGCGGCGTGCTCGGCCATGTCCCGCAAGGTTTTCTCTTCGAAGGGATACCCTTGGCAGTCCTTCGGATAGTAGGGCCAAAAAAGGCGTCCTCCCCGGACTGCGTAAAACTTGACCTCATCGCCATCGCGGTGCTGCTGGAGAACCGCCTGTGAAAGGCCGCGTTCGTGGAATTGGCGAAGCGCGGGGAGCAGATCGGAAAAGGAGGCAAGACGGACCACATCTCCGGGCTGTGTGGCATGCACGTCGGCCCGTTTGAGCCAAGCACCCTCTTCTACGAAAATCGGTCGCACATGGTCCAAATCGCCTTCCGGGGCCGTCGCCAGGAATTCACTGTGTGGAAATCCTAATTCCTTTTCTCGCAAAGTGGAACAGAGGCTGTCCCGGTAGGTTCGGCGCGAGGCTTCGGGGTCATTCAGAATCAGGGCGCCCTTTTTTTTCCACTGCGCGAGTTCGCCGATCGCCTCCGGCCCCTGGCACATGGAGAAAATAAGGTCCGATTCCTGCCAGGAGGAACGGGCCTCTTCCAGAGAAACCAACCGCACTTGGACGCCGAAACGGTCCAGCGCCTGACCCACCAAATGCAAAATAAGCTGATCATTCCCCAAATGCCGGCCCGGCGAATAATGCGGCTCCCGAAAAATCCCAAGGAATTTCATAGTAGACATTTATCAACCGTGTTCATTCGCCAACCGTAGGTTATTAAGTGGTATTTCATAGTGACAGATCCTTCAATGCCGCCGAAAACAGTTCCACGATAGGGCGGATTTCTGCAGCGTTGTTTATCAGGGACTTTGGTAAACCATGTAACACCGCAAAGCCATTCGGGAAGTTTCCTAAACTCAGTGGCAATTGAAGTCATGGCCTCACAGTCGCTTTAATGGTTTCAGCGAGAAATCAAATAAAGCCAGAGGAGGCCACGACGATGAAGAGCGTAACGAAAAAAGGACAGAGGATCAACCGGCGA
>JBBSDO010000019.1:0-21297 GCA_038241515.1 Elusimicrobiota bacterium
CGTTTTTGTCTTATAAAAAATAAACACCACCACGACTCCGTCGGTGCTGCGAGTCACCGTAAAAACGGTTCCGGAAGGGTTGCCGTTCGCATCCCAGGCAAGGCCTACAGCGCTGGAAGTGACGGAAGTCGTCACGAGAGAAAGCGGAGGGTTCGCAAGAGTAAAAGTCGAAATCGTCGCTGAGTAGGCAGAGTACTGCAGCGTGGTTGCGTCCTGGGCCCGCAGCCGGATGTAATAGAGGGCGTTTACGTTTAAATTGGCGTACGAGGCGCTCGTGGTGACTGTAATCGATGCCGTGGGAACGGCAAAAGGGTCGTTAGGAGCAAGCTCCACAACATACTGGATGTTGGGTTGATTCGTGCTCTCCCAAGTCACTGTAATGCTGGAATTCTGCACGTCCGTGAATTGAAGATTCTGGGGAACGGCGATGCCGTATGTGGCCGTGCTGCCGACGACGATAAAGTTTGGAGAACCATTCCAATTGAGGGCCCCCACTCGAAGAAAATACGTCGTACCCGCGTTCAGGCTCGGAATCGTCAGCGAACCTTGGGTGGGATTTTGCGTGGTATTTCCCATAATCGAACCGCTGAAGTCGCTCGCCGTCGAGGCCTGCAATGTGTATCCCTCTGCCGTATTAACTCCAGATCCAGCAGACCAGGGATTCCAACTGACTGTCAGACTCGACGGAGCGACCCCTGAGATCGCACTTCCGGTCACTGCGTTGGCAAGCGTCGAGGTCGCCCCTAACGACGTAAAGGCGGAGGTCCCGACAAGCACAGCGTCGACGCGCAGGAAATACGTTGTGTTCGGAAAAAGAGGTATTCCTAATCCTACGGAGGCGGTCACATTGGGTGTGACCGATGTGACTATCACACCGGCACCTGAAAAATTAGTGCTCGAAGCATCTAGTTGATAGTTCGTTTCTCCATCATTCGGGCCCGCCAACCATTGGGCCGTTACACTCGATAGATATACAGCGGTGATGGCCGGGACCGGAGCCTGTGGGGCGAAGGGCGCCCATTGCACGCGATCGTACCCCACATCCTCCAGCTCAAAAGCCTCTCCGCCGCGCAGTCCGCCCCACTTTTTAAATAACCAAGATAAATTCGTTTCCGCCTTTGCGATCACGTTATAACGAAAGAGGGCCGATGAGGGGCTGTTATTAAAATTGACTCCGTAAAAAGTCGCATTCGACGCCAGATTACTTGCCGTGATATAGGTGTTCGTACTCGATACTCCGCTGCCGGCCGCGTCGAAGGTCACTGACGAGAGAGTAATTCCTGCACCTCCGGTCAGTTGGAGGCCGCTTTCATCCGTGTGAGTCACCGTGGATTCGACCAGCGTTAAGGCTCCGCTGTCGACAAAAGTGTAATAAGTTCCTGACACGGGCAATAGATCAATTAGTGAAGGATTTGCGCCGAAGCCGGTGGCTCGGAACCCTCCGGTCGAGTCGATCGTTATTTTAGAACGACCGCTATTGAAGGCGCTGGCCGCGGGTCCAAAGTAAAGTTTTTTCTGCAAATTCGCGTCTTTAGCCGAGGAGAAGGTAACAAAATCCAATTTATCGCCCACCGTCGTTCCGCCACCCGTATTCAGGCTGAAACTGATTATCGGATTCACAAAGGCACAGGTCTGAGAAACAGGACAGGTGAGCGTTCCGATCAGTCCTGACGAGGAGCCTGAGATCTGCCAGGAGTTTCCGGAGGTATTTGTCACGGTAATCAGCTCGCTGAGCGTAGCCCCGTCCGAGGTCGAGATCCCGCCGAGGCTGTGACCGTTTCCCACCATGAGCCGAGGGCTCGAGGCCCCCGAGAGAAACAGATTGGTACTGAAGTCGACTGCAAATGTGGAACCCGACACCAAGTAATCCCCGTAGAGACGAATCGTGCCGGTCGCTGCATCCGGGTTGTAGAACAGCAAGTAGGATCCTGGAAAAGCAATTCCGGGAATGGAAATTCCCGGCGAGGGATTCATGAACCCATTCTTCAGAGTAAGGCCGCTCGTCGAAAGGTTGTCGAAGGCTATTTCGGCCGCGCCATCCCCAGCGGGTACCGAGGGGGCGGAATAGCCAATGGAATTGTCGATTCCAATATTCATAGTCGATTGGGTGAATTGAATCCCGCCCCCTCCGTTTGTATAGATTCTGTCAGCAAGAAAAATGGTGTTATTGGCTGAACTTGTCAGGGAAAGGCCAAGGCCCAGGTTCGAATCGAGGAGATTCGAAACCAGCTCCGTAAAAGTCGCCGTCCGGAGATCCACCCCATTCCCGGCGTTGGCATTAAAGCGGCTGGCGACGATCGTATTGCTCGAGGAACTCGTGGCTGTGAGACCATTGCCGGAGTTAGCGGTCGACGTGCTCAGAGAAATGGTGTTGCTGTTCGAATTTAGAAGAACAACCCCGTCAGAGGTATGACCGCTGCTAAAGTTGTTTGCAATCGTGTTGTTGGACGATCCATTCAGATAGAGTCCGAAAGAAGTGTTCGAATACTCTTTACAGAAACTGAGACTGCTGTTCGACACATTGGTTAAGAAAATCCCGTAAGAAACGTTCGAATAAGCGTCATTGGCAGACAGCGTCAAATTAGTAACCGAGACTACCGAGAGTCCATACGCTGAATTACCATAGAACTTGTTTCCAGTGAGAATGTTTCCGTTTGACCCGGGTAGAATGTTCATCCCGTTGAGGGAATTGCCGAAGGTGTTATTTGCACTAAGGGTGTTATTGCCTCCGCCGACCATGGAGATGCCAATGGTGTTGGCAAAAAAGTCATTCGCTGAAATGGCCGCGTTGGAAACGGAATTGAAATTCAGTCCGTTGTATCCATGGTGTATGGTGCAGCTGGAAATCGAACCGAGCACTCCAGAACCGTCAAACGTAATGCCGTACCGTCCGCTGATGTTAGAACCCAAGTAGGCGAATTCCGCGTAGGAAACAGCAAAATTTGTGGCGCTTTGAGTTAAGTTACGAATATATGCGGAGTTCTGTGTGGTATCGGTCCCTGATGATCGTAAGACCACATTGCGGCTTAGATTGGCCACTCGAACAGGCATCGTGGAGTAGTGCAATCGGGCGACATTGGGAGAAAATACGACAGAATTACTCGTCAGGGAAGTGACGCGAACGACTTCGGTGTCGATCGTTATCAGATCGTTTGACGACCAATTCAACCCCGCGGTGTTCAGCGCCACAGTATTTGCACCGGCAGCGACGTCCGCCGTGGCGACCGTTATGGGCTCCTTCGTAATTCCAAAGGCCGTGAAAATGCCTCCATTGGCAATCGTGAGTCCGAATTTCCCCGCCGATGAACCGTAAGCCAAAATCAGTGTGGCGGTCGAAATGACGAGAGGTGAACTCGCCGTTCCCATGTCCAGCAGGCCCCCGGGTGTGACGAGGAGATCCCCGCCGACCAGTGTAAAAGTGCTGGAAACGGCTCGGCTAAAACTGAGTGTTCCACTCACCGTGGTCGTACTCGCAGTGGCTGTGGTGGTGTCGACAAGTATTGTATCCCCGGCCAGAATGACAATCGTGTCAGCTGCCGACGGAACTTGGACAGGATTCCAACTCGCTGCAGCGGACCAGGCCCCGCCTCCCGTGCCATTGCTTGAAATAGCCGCTCCTTCAAGCTTTCCAGTTGAAAGTGCGACCAGAAGTAGGAGCCCCAAGGAAAAAATTGATTTGGACGATAAACGCGACGTACAAGCAAAATTAAAACGTAGACGGAGCTCAGTACGTCCCGTAACCCAATAAGTAAATAGTCGGGACGTACGGGCAATATTAAAGCGTCGACGGTGATCCGTACGCGCACGCAGTCGCGCGCGAAGTAAGGAAGGACTTATGGCCACATACGGTTCTAATGGAGGAAGAACCGTCAGGCAAGTATCATAGTTGTAAATTCTTTGAGGATGGGTTTAGGCTGATTACTCAAGTAAATTCGCATCGAAACAGCTTTGGATCGTGAGATTTCTGTGAGGGGTTTGAGGATGTTACCGGGTCAGCCGCCGGGACGTCCAATTGGCAACCTGGTTATCACCTCGCATGAGAAAACTATTGCTTTTCGTCGTTTTTGGATTTTTGATTCCCTGTGTGGCGATCGCCGACTGGACCACAGACGCGCAGCTTCTGAGTTTGGAGCTTGGCGCTGCGATGCCCGTGGGCAAGATGTCGGTGGACGGAACATCCGCAAACAACCAAAGATTGGGATCCACCAATTTAACAGTAGGTGGCCAATATCTTTACTATGTTCTTCCACAAATTGCCTTTGGCCTCGATCTGGGCTACACCAAGTTCGGCGAAAAGACTTCGGCCAATCTCTTCGGAAACACAGACACCGTTTCGAGCCCGAAATCGACCGTGATTTTAGCCGTCGGAAAATTTAACTTTGCTTCAGAAGGTCGGCTTCTGCCTTATCTTCTGGGCGGTCTAGGTTTGCATATCTCCACGTTAAAGGTGGACGGGACTCCCACGGATGGATCCAGTTGGCCTGACACGCATACGTTGGAAGACCGGAAGCTCGTGGACGATACCCGTTCAAACGTGGCGGCCGCTTTAGGCGTGGGAACCGACATACCTCTCACCGCCCACCTGACCGCGGGGCTTGAAGCGCGTTACATCTACCTCGCCACTACGAATTTTAATCCTACCCGGGCAGGCCAAACGGCCGGTTTAACCGGCATTCATGGCGGAACGCACGTGATTGATCTCATCGCGCGCGTGGGTGTGCAGTTCTAAGAAGGTTGGTCCTCAGGTAGGCTATATCGAAAGAACTGGTGGCCAGGGTAGGATTCCCCACCACTACGTCTTTGGCGCCCTCGACTACAGCACTCGAGGGCATGTCCAGCAGTGAAGTAGCGGTGGACGGGCCCACCAGCGACTTAGTGGCGCGGAACCTAGCCCTTGAGAAAGCCGATAGTGGCCAGGGTAGGATTCGAACCTACGTACGGGAAACCCGGGCAGATTTACAGTCTGCTGCTTTTGACCGCTCAGCCACCTGGCCACTATCGGCTCCAAATTCTAAAGAACTACTTACCGACAAAAGAAGGATTCGAGCGCCACACTTCAGCCGCTCGTCAGCCGGACGTTTGGCGGACGAACTTACGTACGGGAAGCCGGGGCAGATTTACAGCACCGCGCCCTATTCCTAAATGGTAGCGGTGCAGTCCCCGCAGCGACTCATCGCGGGGACAGTCTGCTGCTTTTGACCGCTCAGCCACCTGGCCACTAGAACCTCCGAAAAAGAAAATCCCTAAATCGAACAAACGTACTTTCGAACAGGGGCTCACTGTATTTGAGACGACAAACTTTCGGCGAAGTTCGAGCGCTATTATACTAACCCGGGACTAGAGCGGTTTCAGTTCACTATTTTTCTGCTGAACGGCCCGGAAACGTGAGAATGCGACGGAACCCAGTGCCATGCACACGATTACACCTTGAGCAAGCACACCGATAAAGTGGATCGCTGCAATGGCCGTCATGAGAAAAAGACCGATGAGACCAGCAAACATCGGGTGAAAAGAGCGCTTCAGTATGACCCCGAGTCGAAAACCAATCCACTGACCCAAGGCCACAGTCCCTAAGACGAGAGCGGCCATCACAAGCACGGCCACGACAAAAGCTAGCGGTATTCCAATGATGGTTATGGTCAGGAAAACCAGCACGGGTAAAGTGAGTATCAATGCGATGAAACCAAAGATAAACGTTTTCGCCGGATGAGCGTCAATTTGTTTTCGAGCCGCCTCGGTTTGATCGGGGAACAAAGCCAAAACAAGAAGCGCAAGCGCGACCGAGCCTAAACTACCAAACACAATGGCGGCTCCGACGAGAGCTCCCATTCCAATAATTAATGTAGGCAGAGCGACGGCCAGGGAACGCCGAAAACGCGCGAAAGAAATTGGGACAGAAGTGACTTTTCCCCCCACATGGGCCCCCGGGGCTTTGATCACGTGTCCGCCAATGGCAATGGCATCCCCTTCAACAGCCCCTGCAGAACCGATAATCACGTCGCCTCCCAGGGCAACCGCGCTCTCTTTGACGACTCCCTCCACCTGTATGGAACTTCCAACGGCAACAGCACTGATGATTTCCGATTCATTGGCCACAACGATCGGTTCACGAAACCGAAAAATCTCTTGATCATTTTCGGCTTGCGCCGGACCCAGAAACATGACTAGACAAAAAAAGAGAAAGATGAGCGTTTTCATAGCGGAAAAAAGAAAGCCGAGGATCGGAGTCGAACCGACAACCGCCTGTTTACAAAACAGGTGCTCTACCAGTTGAGCTACCTCGGCAAAAATGTGTTGAGCAACGCCGGCGAAAAGTTAGACGGCCTTTCTCTTTCGAAGCGAATAATTTCCGTCTAGGCACGCAAGGCCCGATTAACAGACGCTGCGGCAATGGATCATTCTTATTCTATCTCCTCTCTCAGTATATGAAACGATTAAAACTAAGCACTTCTCCACAAGGCAACTTGGAAAATTCTGCAAAAGGCCGACGCAACGACGCCTCGCGCAGCGCACTCTATGCTCGCCAAGATGGGCACAACGTTCTTTCTCTTTTCCATGGCGGACTTTGCGAGCTTGGCGCGAATCGGGTTCATGAAGGCCGGTTATTTTGAAGTGGGACAAAATCAGAGATCAAAATACGAAGGGGAATCTTTACGCCTGGCCCCGAAAGAACTCGTACAAGAAAATGGCGGCGGCGGAGGCGACGTTGAGGGAATCGACCGCTGTTCGTCGAGGGATCGCGATCAGTTTATCACAGCGTTCCTTGACGAGACGACGCAGTCCGTGTCCTTCACTGCCCAAAACGAGCACGGATTTCTGAGCTTTGGCATGCTGCCACAGCGGATCTCCTTCGGCGTCCGCGCCCAAAATTTCAAAGCCTTGCTCCTGCAAGAGGTGCATCGACTCAACCAGGTTCCCCACCCGAATCAAAGGCACGTGCTCGATAGCGCCGGAAGAGGCTCGGGCCGCGGTTTCCCCGACAGGCGCGCTCCTCCATTTAGGCACAATCGCTGCTGATACACCGAAGAATCCCGCGTTGCGCAAGATGGCTCCCATATTTTGCGGGTCCTGTATTTCGTCTAGCGCGACTACGAGGACGGGCTGCGTAGGATCTAGCGCCGACAGAAAGTCTGCCAGCTCTAAAAATTGGGCGGCGCTCGCTTGGAGCGCCACTCCTTGATGATGCCCGTGAGCCATCCGATCCAAGGTGTCGGGGCGCGTCCACTCCATCGGCACGCCTCGCTCACGGGCGAGACGCACAATGTCTTCAACGATTCCCCCCTCCGCCCCTTTAACGACCCAGAGCTTGTGAAACGTCCGTTTGCCCGCCTGAAATGCTTCGAATACAGGTCGACGACCGTAGATCACCTCGCGGTTGGGATCAACCGACGCGGAAATCGGTGCCGACGAAGGACGACGTTGATCAGGAAAAGCGGGGGGCTGCGCCATTTCTAGTTTATCCCGCTCCCAGCGACGTTTCCGCTTCGCGCCACGTCCGCTTGCTTTCGCGTGTCCTCTATCCCAAGACGGTTTCATGAGCCGGCCTTAGGCAAGAGGTGCGGCCCTTGAGGCGTATCTTCCACCACATAGCCTCGTGAAAGAATCTCCTTACGAAGCCGATCGGCTTCGGCCCACTCCTTATTTTTCCTCGCGCTTTCACGCTGTTCCGTCAGATCCGTCACTTCAGGGGCAACGAACAATTCCTGCATCATTGAAAAGACATCAAGACCCAAAAGCTCAGAGGCCCCGCGCAGACGATCCAAAATATATCGAACGGAAGCCCGAGGAATGTCGTTGGATAGGAACTGTTTTTCTAAAAGAGAAAGCATCTGATGCAGAATTCCCAACGCTTCGGGAGTATTAAGGTCATCGCCCAGTGCCGACCGGAAATCGTGTAAAAGTTTCTCCACACTTGTGACTACTTCGGGTGACGGCATTTCCGATTCGTCAAACCCGAGCGTTTGCTTCTTTAGGACCCGAGTCGCTCTGGCTACTGATTGCTTTATTCCAGAAAGCGCTTGCCGACTTTGATCTAAGACTTCTGGTGAATAATCGAGCGGCGATCGGTAGTGAACCGAAAGGAGCATGTAGCGAACGACTGAAGGATGATATTTGCTGAACACGTCCGTCAGAGAGAAAAAATTGCCGAGTGATTTCGACATTTTCTCGCGATTTACAGTTACAAACCCGTTATGCATCCAGACGTTCGCAAAGGGCTGATGGGTGGCCGTCTCCGATTGAGCGATCTCATTCTCATGATGAGGAAAGATCAAGTCGAGACCTCCCCCATGAATATCAAAATTGGCGCCGAGATGCTTGAGGGCCATCACCGAGCACTCGATATGCCAACCTGGGCGACCAGGGCCCCAAGGGGCCTGCCAAATGACTTCGGCGGGATCCTCTGGCTTGGCGGCTTTCCAAAGGGCAAAATCCAAAGGACTTTTTTTCTCGGCATTCACTTCGACCCGCGCTCCCACAAGCAGCTCTTCGGTTGAGCGCTTTGAAAGTTTGCCATAGGAAGGATCTGCTTTCACTGAAAAATAAACATCGCCTTTGAGGACGTAAGCGGCATTTTTTTCAATTAACTGACTAATGAGTGCAATGATATCCGGAATGTGCTCCGTCACTTTGGGATAGAGTTCAGCCCGCTCTACACCCAAAGCATCCATCTTGTTAAAAAAATCATCGATATACCCATTCGCCAGTTGGGTCGTAGACATTCCGCGCTCTTTGGAACGGGCAATGATTTTGTCATCCACGTCCGTAAAGTTTTGGACATAGCGGACTTTGAAACCGTGAGATTTCAAAACGCGTCGCACCACGTCAAAAACCACATAACATCGGGCATGACCTAAATGGCTGGTATCGTAAGGCGTGATACCACACACGTACATGCGGACTTCTCCGGGGTGTTGAGGTTGGAACGGTTCCCGCCTCCCGGTCAACGTGTTGTAGAAATAGATCATATTCAGCCTTCAGACTGCAGCTTTCAGAGATCTCAGAAGAGGTCTACGTCGGTCTTGGCAGATGGCAGCCCGCTGACGGCTGAATGCTTTCTAATAAGACCACCGCCTGCGCCGCGATGGCTTTACCTTTACCGAGGGCATCCAACCCTTCGTTCGTTTTCCCTTTCACTTGTACAGCGGAAAGCGGCACCTGAAGCAGTCGCGCAATCGTCCCGCGCATTTTTTCGCGATAGGGGGCTACCTTGGGTGCCTCGGCAATAACAATCGAATCGACATTAACCACATGGTAGCCCAACCGTTGAATTTCATACAACGCTTTGGCGAGCATGGTTGCGCTCGAAATTCCCTTAATCTCAGGATTCGTTGGAGGAAAATAATGGCCGATATCCGGAAGGGCCGCGGCGCCGAGGAGGGCATCGGTTATGGCATGAAGGAGGGCATCCGCATCGGAGTGTCCCTCTAAGCCTTTCTCGAAAGCAATCTCCACTCCGCCTAACATCAGACGGCGTCCTACGACTAACCGATGTGTGTCATAACCGATTCCGATTCGATACATATCTACACCCGAGCTCGTGAACCCATCACAAGTCTGGCCAGCGCCAAATCCAGTGGCCGCGTGACTTTTACGTTTTCCCCCGAAGATTCCACCAGACGAACGCGCACTCCCAACTGCTCGACCAGCTCTGCGTCGTCGGTCACCACCTGGTTTAGGCCAGAGTGATGGGCCTTCAAAATCAGTTTCCGCTCAAAAATTTGCGGCGTCTGAGCCAACCATACCGTGTCACGGGAAGGCGTCGATCGAATTCGGTTACGAAAGTCGGAGAGCTTTACGGTATCTTTGCTGGGAGATGCGGCGATCGCCGCGCGATAACGCCTAGCTTCCTTCAAAACCCTCTCAATTGTTTGCACCGTAACCAAGGGGCGCACGGCGTCGTGGATCGCGATCCAGCGGGGACCGGCCGGCATCGATCGCAGTCCTTCACGAACCGAGTCCGCGCGGGTTTTTCCTCCCGCAATCAGACAGGTCAACTTTTTGAATCCCCAGCTTTTTGTACGCCGACGAATTTTCTCAAGGTCTGATCCGGGGACAACGAGGACAATCGCTGAAACGGAAGGACAACGCTCAAAAGCTTTAAGAGACCACCATACAAGGGGCCAGCGGCCGAGTCGAAGGTATTGCTTCCGGATCTTGCCGCCAAAGCGAATCCCCTGTCCACCCGCCACAATGACCGCAGCACAGTCTTTCGCCAACGCCGCCTAATCCCTCTCTTTTAATTTGGTAAAGATCATTCGCCCAGCCGAGGTTTGTAATACGGACGTGACGAGTACGTCGACTTTCTTGCCCACAATACGACGGCCTTCTTCCACGACAACCATTGTTCCGTCATCTAAGTACCCGACCCCTTGCTCTTTCTCTTTGCCTTCTTTGGCAACGAAGATGGACATGCGTTCCCCAGGAAGTACCGCGGGTTTGAGAGCATTGGCGAGGTCGTTCACGTTTAACACGGTGACCCCTTGCAAGGAAGCCACCTTGTTCAAGTTAAAGTCGGTGGTCAATATTTTTGCATCCAGTTCGCGCGCCATCACCACCAGCTTTCCATCGACGTCGCTGACTTCGGGATAATCCTTTTCGTAAATTTTCACTTGGATGTCGGGATGGTCTTGGAGCCGCTGCAAGATGTCAAGCCCCCGTCTTCCGCGCGCTCTTTTGGCACCGTCGCTTGAATCGGCAATATTTTGAAGCTCTTTGAGAATGAAGCGACCCACGATCAGAGGACCCGCCAAGAATTTTGTTTCATAGACGTCCGCAATTCGGCCATCGATAATGGCCGAAGTGTCGATCACTTTCACATCCTGACTCCGGTGACGTGCCCCTTTGGACGGGATCTCTCCGCGCTCGATTTGTTCCACCTCCTGCTGGCGTCGAACAGCGATCACAGCCCCCAAATAGGTGAGGACGATATAGACATACGGAGCCGCTTTGCTCATGATTCCGCTCATATGAGGCTCACCTATCCACAAGACCATCTGATGAATAAGCGCCGCAAAGAGAAACCCGAGCCCGGCTCCTAACAATCCCAGCATCAATTGCGCCAGAGGAACCCGTTCGATAACAATCTCCACGCCGATGACAAAAATGGCCGCGGCGACACCGATTAAAATCCCCCTCCAATCGGACGAGATTTTATACCACCCAATAATAGGGGAAGCAGTTACAACCACTAAACGAAGAAACCAAAGAGTCATAGAAACCTACCTTTCTGACACGGCGCCGGAGCGGCTGACCGCGTCGCTTTCGATATCTGAGAGAGCATCTGATAACCACCGAATACCATGAATATCCAATTGCAATGATCGAAGTTCTTGATCACCCTCGCGCAGACTGGTTTGTGGGACCACCGCGCGTTTAAAGCCTAGCTGCGCGGCTTCGGTCAGCCGCATCGCCAAATTACCTACGGAACGTATTTCTCCAGCCAAACCGACTTCGCCAATCCAAAGCGTGTTGGGATCCAGTGTCTGGTTCCGGTGTGCGCTGGCGATCGCTAAAGCCACGCCCAGATCAACCGCGGGTTCCTTGACTTTAACGCCACCAACCACATTGACGAAGATGTCTTCATTTTCCAAATGAAGGCCCAGACGTTTTTCGAGAACAGCAATGAGCAAAAGGGCTCTATTGGCATCGAGGCCCGTGACCATCCTTTTTGGAAAACCAAAGTGCGTGCGTGCCACGAGCGCTTGGACCTCGAGCATCAAGGGACGCGTTCCCTCGAGACTGGCTACCACGACGGAACCAGGCGCTGAACTTCGCTCACTAAGAAAGAGTTCGGACGGGCTTTGGATTCCCATTAACCCCTGACCTGTCATACGGAAAACCCCGACTTCGTGCGTAGGTCCAAAACGATTCTTATAGGAACGCAGTAAACGAAAAATCTGTTCGCGTTCCGATTCGAAATAAAGCACGGTATCCACCATATGTTCGAGAACTCTCGGGCCCGCCAGATCCCCTTCTTTGGTCACATGTCCCAAAATAAAGATGGTGATTCCGCGGGATTTGGCAATCCGAAGGAGCTCGCCCGCGCATTCTCGCACTTGCCCCACGGAGCCGGGCGCGCTTGAGAGATCCTCACGATAGGTGGTTTGGATGGAATCGACTATACAGAAAGCCGGTTCAACTTTGGCGATGGCATCGACCATTTTGGAAAGTTCGGTTTCAGACACGAGCGAAAGGTGTGGGGCTTTGACGCCCAGGCGATGCGCGCGATCTTTAACCTGCTGAAGCGATTCTTCGCCCGAAATATAAAGGCCCTTCAAGGCAGGCCCTCTTTCCGCCATTTTTGCCTTCCCTAAACCTTCAGCCACTTGCAGCATCAGGGTCGACTTTCCAATACCTGGCGGGCCTCCTAGGAGTACCATCGAGCCAGGAACAATTCCCCCGCCTAGCACTCGATCAAACTCTGGGACGCCTGTAGGTGAGCGTTCAAGGGGTCCTACTTTGATATCTTCAAGCCCCACCACTTCTGAAGAAAAATCAGTCATGGCTCGACTGCGGGAACCGGGTTTGGTAGGAGCCATCTCTTGCTCTTCGACAAAACTGTTCCACTGCTGGCATTCCGGGCAGCGTCCCAGCCAACGCGCATTGGAATACCCGCATTCTTGACAGCGAAATGAATTTCGAATCTTAGGCATATCGTCTCGGGTGATTGGACCGGTTGGCCTTAGCGCGCAAAACTGACAAACCCTAGCAAGTACGCAATGTCTTTATCTTCAAAGTTGAGATTGACAAGTCCATTCACGTTGGTCGTTTCGGCAATATCTTCAGCCTGAAGACCGGCTGTCACATAATTGTTCACGCGCACGCGGGCTCCCGCGGTGTAGTTCGGATTTGTGAAGTGGCGCCCCTTAATAATGGCGTCACGACCAAAGTCAAAACCCTGCGCAACGAGTTCCAACCGATTGGCTACAGGCACTTCAGTATCTTGGAATGGCCGGTAGCGCACTTCTGCGCCCGCTCTCGATCGTATAACCCCAGCAGCGCCCGTAAAGGCGCCCCAGTGCTCTCCCAATAAGGCGGTAATGGTATTGGGACGCTCAAAGTCTTTGCTCGCTTCAGCGGAACTTCCCCTCGTGCTGAGGTTCTGACCCATAATCTCGTAGAACTTGTTGGGACGCGGCTCGAGCCGAAGCCCAAAATCACCTTTGTAGACACCTGCTTTAAGATCGCGTCGAGCCTGAATAATCCAGAAAGCACGGACTTTTGTGAAGCGTGCCAGCACATCCTTTGCGGACTCGCTTGTCTGCTTTAAGTTGGTCACGGTCTGGCGCATGTCTTCGCCAGCCTTTTTATCATACAGCAAGGTCCCTACGACGCCTTTGCCTTGTTCCACTTGAGCCAGGATATTGTTCGATTTATCTAAAGTTTCTTTCAGATTATGGATGGCTTGCTTAATTTCTTCTTTACTTCCCGAAAGGACATCGTCGAGATGCGCCGCGGCAGATTTCGCCGAAGAGGTAAAGGCCTCCACGTTTTGCACGATGTTCACCAGAGCTCGTCTCTGCTGACCCAATGCGGCATTCAAGGAGTCCGTAATGGAACGCAGATTGGCAATCGTGGCACTCAAGTTCTCCCCGGTCTTACCGTTTCCGGTGAATTGATCGAGCGACTTCGCCACGCGTTCCATGAGTTCATCCAGTGACAGCACGTCCTCCCCAAGAATAGTAGCCTCATTTTTCACAAGCTGGTCCTCTTCCGGCGAGCCCTCCTGCTTTTGCCCCGGATCCAGGGCTAAAAACTTTGTTCCAATAATTCCTGTGCTCCGAATACGCACGCGAGCGTTTTTATAGAGCTGAAGATCTTTCCGCAGGGCGACGGTAATTTGCGCATGGTCACCAATGAGTTCCACTTTTTTCACCGACCCGATTTCGACGCCAGAAATCTTTACCGGGGACTTTTCCGCAATCCCTTCGACGTTCCGAAATAGGACGTGAATGGTGTTTTGGGGCCGGAAATGAATGTCCCCTAGCATGAGGATGCTGATCATCAATATGGCCAAGCCGGCCAAAACAAAAAGTCCGACCTTACTTTCGGGTGAAAAATGTTCCTCTTCGAGGTTTTCGGAGGACGCGCGGTTATCTTCTGCCATATTCTTAATACGCCTTCACTTTCATTTGAATGGGGCCCTGGGAAGACCCTGTAATAAATTGTTTCACTAGGGGATCTTGCGAATTCTTGATGTTGTCGGGTGTGTCCACCTGAACAATTCGCCCGTCGTAGAGCATCGCAATGCGGGTGGAAATTTTATAAGCGGACTTCATATCGTGCGTAATCGCCACTCCAGTTGTGCCCAATTTTTCATGAAGTTGCACGATCAAATCATTGATCACGTCCGACATGATGGGATCAAGGCCTGTCGTCGGCTCATCATAGAATAAATACTTCGGGCTCATAGCGACCGCTCGCGCAATCGCAACGCGCTTTCGCATTCCGCCCGATAATTCTGATGGCTTCAGCGCTTCAATGCCGTTTAAGCCCACGAGCGATAGGGTTTTAGAAACAACCTCTTTTGTTTTCGACTCGTCATACTTATGAAGCTGTCGAAGACCGAAAGCCACATTCTCGCCCACCGTGAGAGAGTCAAAAAGCGCGCCCATCTGAAATACGTAAGCGAACTTTTTTTGCACTTCGGCCAATTCATCCTCACGCATCGCGCTGATTTCTTTGTCGTCTATGAAAACCTGACCTCGGTCAGGTTTGAGCAGACCAATCATGATCTTGAGTGTCACACTCTTTCCGGTACCAGACCCTCCGATGATGGTGAGCGTTTCTCCGTCTTGGACATCTAAAGAACATCCACGAAGAACATGATGAGTGCCAAACGACTTGTAAACGTCCACCATTCGAATCATAAACGCTCAGCCGATGCCAAAAGACACCAAAACAGCGGACAAAAAGTAGTCTAGCACCAAAATCAAAACCATCGAAATGACGACCGCGCTTGTGGTCGCTTTCCCGACGCCTTCGGCGCCGCCTTCGCAGTTAAAACCTTTGTAACAAGAGATCACAACGATGATGGCTGCGAAGAACATGGATTTTATGATCCCGTGCATTCCTTCTTTCCATCCCAACTGTCGGATCTCGTTCATATATACGGTTCGCGGCACCCCCAGTCGGTATACCGCGATGACAAGTCCACCTAAAACACCGATAAAATCAGCCATAAGGGTTAGAACCGGAATGCTAATCAAACAGGCGATGAATCGCGGAACGGCCAAATAACGAATCGGATTGGTTCCGAGCGTGTAGAGGGCGTCTATTTGTTCGGTTACTTTCATGGTCCCGAGTTCCGCGGCGATCGAGGCGCCCACTCGCCCGGCCACGACCACGGCGGTCAAAACCGGACCGAGCTCTTTTGTCAGGGAAAGACCCACTACAGTCCCGACGTATATGGGCTCGTTAAATACCTTGCGAAAAGAAAAGCCAGTCTGGAGGGCCAAAACCATTCCCGTAAATAGACTCGTTAAAGTGGTGACCGGTAAAGAATTCACTCCCATAGCGACGATCTGTTCAAACACGCTCCCGCGTTCTGCTGAACGGAGCCAAAAAAGCGTTTGACGAACCAAGATAACGATTTTGCCCATCATTTCGGATAGGCCTAATAAAGGTCCTCCCAGAAGGCGCAATAGGCGCCTTTCAAATCCACTCTCAATAGGCTTTACTTCATCCATGCGAATAGATCCTTTGCACTCGGTCGCTGATCCCACAGACAATTTCGTAGGGATTGGTCTGCGCGGAAAGAGCGATGTCCTCGGCCCGGATTCGCTCGTTGCCTTGCTCCCCGATAATCACGACTTCATCCCCCACGTGACAATCGGGGATATCCGTAACATCGACCATCGTCATATCCATCGTCACTCGTCCCAAAACGGGGGCGCGGTGGCCCTTAATCAAGACCATCCCTTTGTTGGACAGAAGCCTGGGATATCCGTCAGCGTAGCCCATCGCTAAAGTGGCGATGCGGCTTGGCCGTTTCGCAATCCACGTGCGTGCGTAGCTCACGGAAGACCCCTTCGCGATCGACTTCAAAAAAATTACTCGGCACTTCCAAGTCAGCGCCGGCTTCAGGGCCACTTCCTTCTCCGCCCCCGGGTAAGGCGGAATTCCATAAAAGGCTAATCCCGGGCGGACCAAGCTGCCGTGCGTCAAAGGGATACGCAAGACTGCCGAAGAGTTGGCTAAATGGACATACCGGGGTTTAACCCCATTATGTGCTGCTCTATCAATGACCGACATAAACGCACGCGTTTGAGTTTCGGTGTACTCGGAATCAACGTCAGAGCTGGCAAAATGGGTATAAATTCCTTCGAGGACCAAACCTCTCATTGCACTGACCTCGGATATAAACGATAGAGCATTCGCCAATGAAACCCCAATACGACCGAAACCCGAGTCGATTTTGAGGTGCACTGGTATTTTTTCATTTCGATCAATCGCTAAACGATCTAGCGCCGCGGCTGTCTCAACGCTGGCCACCGTCGGTGTAAGTTTCTTTTCGAAGAGAACTGAAAAGTTATCAAAAGGGTACAAACTACCTAATATAAGGACGGCCGTAGAGATGCCCGCGTTCCTGAGTTGGACCCCTTCTTCAAGGCTCGATACTCCCAAATAGACGGCGCCTTCCGAGATGGCCACTCTAGCTGCTGGGATGATCCCATGACCGTACGCATTCGCTTTGACAACAGCGAGTATTCCCACGCTTTTATTTACGTGAGACTGCAATTTGCGAAAGTTGGCCCGTAAGGCATCGAGGTCCACTTCTGCCCAGCAAGGCCGGTAAAAGGCCTGTTCTCCGGGAGTCTCTTGCGTAGGGGCTCCAAGGGTCATGATCGCGGCAGCAAAAATAATCCGATTGGAACAACAGTGCACGGGAGCTCAGAAATACGGCCGCTCATCGAGCTACTGGCTCCGGGATATTCGAGGCCAAGTTTTCGAATTTGGTGTATTCTCGAATGAAGGCAAGTTCGAATTCGCCCGTCGGTCCATTGCGCTGTTTGGCAATCAGAATTTTGGCCTTGCCTTGAACATCCAGTTCTTGTGGTTTGTAGACCTCTTCGCGGAAAATAAAAGCCACCAGATCGGCGTCTTGCTCGATCGCCCCAGATTCGCGTAAGTCGGAAAGCTGCGGACGTCCTTCGCGACCTTTCTCCTCGGGCCGCCGCGATAATTGCGAAAGCGCGACCACAGGAACTCGTAAATCGCGTGCCAGGCCTTTCAAATTTCGGGAAATTTCAGAAATCTCCTGCTGTCGATTCTCGATTTTACCGGCGCCACGCATCAACTGCAGATAGTCCACGAGGACCATAGCCAGCGGCGTTCCTTTAGACGATAGTTCGGCCGCCAAGCGTCGCGCGCGGGCCCGCATTTCTAAAACGGATAACCCCGAGCTGTCATCAATATAGATGGGCGCTTGGGCGATTTGACTGGCGGAAGCCGTTAGAGTATTCCAATACTTCTTTTCCAAATAACCTCGGCGAACCTTGTGCATGTCTACACGCGCTTGCGAGCAAAGCATTCGCAGCATCAGCTCCTCGCGCGACATCTCCAAGGAAAAAATGGCTACCGGTTTTTTTTCTTGGATAGCCACGTGTTCTGCAATGTTCATCGCTAAGCTGGTTTTTCCCATGGAAGGCCGCCCGGCAATGATGATGAGGTTCGCGGGCTGAAATCCGGAGGTCATGGTGTCGAGCTCTGTAAAACCGGTCGAAATACCCGTGACGTGGGATTTCCTTTGATAAAGTTTCTCTACGGTTTCGATGACGTCGTGCACAAGATCAGCCACGGATACAAAACCCCGTTCCACCTTGGACTGGGCGATCGCGAAAATATTGTGCTCGGCTTCGTCGAGGAGCGCGGCGACATCCTCTTGCTGGGCGTAAGCGGCGGAGGCGATGCGCGTCGACACAGTAATGAGCTGCCGAAGGATAGCCTTTTCCTTGACGAGCCGTGCATAGTGTTCGACGTTAGCGGCGGTAGGAAGGACGTTTGTGAGATCCGTGAGATAAGAGGAGCCGCCGATATCATTCAGCAGTCGCTGGTTTTTCAGCTGTTCGCCTACGGTCACGACGTCGACCGCTGCTCCCTCGGAAAAAAGCCGGGCAATAATTCTAAATATCTGCTGGTGGGCCGCCTTATAAAAAGAGCTTTCGTCCAATAAATCGAGGGCTTTGGCCTGTGCCTCGCGCTCAATGAGCATGGCTCCCAATACCGCCATCTCGGCTTCCACCGCCTGCGGCGGAGTTCTATCTATCAAATCACCCATAAAAACGGATTAGCGTGCCGCGAGTAGACCGGCCAGTAACTGCCGTGAGACTCAGCCCTTAGAACTTGCCGCTGTTCCTAGGCCTTCAGCCACGACATTGACTTTGAGGAGCGCTTGGACCCCACTTCCTAGGCGTATCGTCACCGCGGCTAGTCCCGCTTGTTTAATGGGCTCGGGCAATAGCACGGCTTGTTTGTCCAAGTCGATGCCCTCTTTCTTCATGGCGTCCAAAATCTCCTGGCGGCTGACCGACCCGAACAATCGTCCTTCGGCGCTGGCTTTGGCGGAAATCGTACAGGTGGTCGCTTCTACTTTTTTCGCCAAATCCTGGTTCGCTTCGCGTTTATGGGACGCTTTCGCGAGGGTTCCTTGACGTTCGGTCTCCCACTGCCGCATAGCCGAATCGGTGGCCGGAAACGCGAGTTCCCGCGGAAACAAATAATTTCGCGCGTATCCGGGCGAAACCATTTTTACGTCACCGGCTTGGGCGATGCCCCGAACATCCGATCGAAAAACCACTTTTAATGAACGCGCCATAAATCCTCCGAAAACTATACGACAGCGTACGGCAGAAGCGCTAAATTGCGCGCGCGCTTGATGGATCGTGTCAGCATTCGGTGATGCTTCGAGCAATTGCCGGTCGAGCGAGCCGAGATCATTTTGCCGCGTTCTGTGACGAAGTTTCGCAAAATAGTCGTGTTTTTATAATCGATGTCCATCACGCGATCCACGCAAAAGCGACAAACTTTGCGTCGCGGGGGACCCCACCGTCTGGGACGACCACCGCCATCGTCACGTCCTCCGGGTCGACCGGAGCTCTTACCTCGGGATGCTGAAGGTGCATAGGCCATAAAATATCCTCTCTTTAAAAGGGAATGTCTTCTTCGCCACCGGCAGATGCGCCAGCGGAACCCATTTCAGCCGCGACGGAAGCCACGCGCCCGTTGTCGGCGAGGCTCGCCTCCTGTGAGGCGGCCGGTTGAGCCGCAGGTTCTGCCTCGCCGGACTGCCCAGCACCCTCAGCGACCTCACGGGCCAGAAATTGTAAGCGATAGGCCTCGACTTCTATGCCCGAGCGCTTTTGACCGTCCTTGGTTTCCCAAGAGGTGCTCCGAAGTCGACCTTCGACATACACGGGGGAGCCTTTTTTCAAGCGTTCCCGGCAGCGCTCGGCGGCTTCCCGCCACACGGTTACGGGAACAAAAGTGGCTTCTTCTCGCCATTCGCCCATACCGTCCTTGTATCGCCGGTTAACAGCCAAATCCAAACGCGCCACGGCTTGACCTTTGGGTGTGTAGCGTACTTCAGGATCGCGCGTTAATCGCCCCACAAGACGTACGTCATTGAGCTGAAGAAGTCGAATCTGGTTCATGAGGGAGCGTTTCCTCCATTGGAAGGCGAAGATTCGCTTGTCACTTCAGGAGGATTTGGAACGGAGACCACTTCTGCGGGAGCCGGGGGCGGGGTGAGTACCGGACTGGGGCGCGGACCGGATTCGCTGCGCCCACGACTAGACCCTCCGGCGCGTGTACCTGGCCGACTTCCTTCCGCGGCGCCCGCTGGGCGCTCCCGTCGCGGAGCGAACTTTTTAGTTTTCTTGATTACTTTTATCGTCATATGCCGCACGATGGAATCGGTCACCGCGAAAAAGTGTTCAATGGCATTTACGACCGTGGGTTCTGCCGTGAAGTTGAGCACCGCATAAAAGCCTTCCTTATGCCCCTGGATGGGATAGGCCAAGCGTCGGCGGCCCCACCGGTCTTCGCCGGTTACCGTGCCTTGGGCGGCCGTTACAAATTGCTTTATTTTATTGACGATCTGGTCAACTTGATCGTTGGGGATTTCAGGTTCAGCGATAAATACTGTTTCGTAGGGTGATACAGCCACGATGTGAGTCTCCTCTCTGGACATTTGTCCCCATTCAGCGCATGGGCCGGTGCCGCAAGGGAATGAGGAAAAGGAGTCAGTGCCTTCTTATTCGACGAACCTATAATAGCAAAAG
Source organism: Elusimicrobiota bacterium (assembly GCA_038241515.1). Taxonomy (GTDB): domain Bacteria; phylum Elusimicrobiota; class Elusimicrobia; order 2-01-FULL-59-12; family 2-01-FULL-59-12; genus JBBSDO01. The sequence goes on from JBBSDO010000019.1 coordinate 20,283, forward strand.
GGACAGGGCCACTCGCGGAAAAACGCGCACTTACGGAATACGGGGGGCGGCTTTTTCTTCATGGGCCGTCAACTTTTTTTCTCGCATGAAGTGATATTCTACTTCTCCCTTTTTCACATATCCCAAATTTTTGCGGATCAGGAATTCCGTGTACGAAGGATCTGTCTGGATTAGTGAAAGTTCGCGATTTAAACGCTCATGCTCCCCTCGTAGATTTACGAGGATTGATCTCAAGTGCCGCGTTTCGCGCCATTCACTCACCAAAGTGCGGAACGCCTCGCTTCCAAAAAGACAGAAAACGATGACGCTGACGCTGATCCACAAAACGACTCGCCGGCGGCTCATCGCATTCACCCAATCAGCGCTCACATAGTGAGCTTCCAAGACTACCGGCTGTCCCCCACCGCGGACATTTTCCCGAACGCGGGCCTCACTTTGAAAGCACTCATCCCGGGATACTTCGCTTTTTTCCCCAATTGCTCTTCAATTCGGAAAAGCTGATTGTATTTACAAATCCTGTCAGTCCGGCTGGCCGAGCCGGTTTTGATCTGTCCGGTATTGAGCGCGACGGCAAGATCGGCGATGGTGGTGTCCTCCGTTTCACCGGAACGGTGTGACATGATGCAAGTGTAGCCCGCATGCTGTGCTGCGAGCACAGTCTCTACCGTGTCCGACAGGCTTCCGATCTGATTCACTTTGATCAAAATGGAATTCCCCGTCTTTTCGGCAATTCCTTTTTTTAAAATCTCGACATTTGTGACAAAGAGATCGTCGCCTACAAGCTGTACACGGTCCCCGAGGGCTGCGGTGAGTTTTTTCCAACCCTCCCAGTCGAACTCTGACAGACCATCTTCAATCGACACGATGGGGTAGCGATTGCACCAGTCTTCCCAGAATTGCACCATCTCGGCCGAAGACTTGCGCCCGTTTGCGGGTTCACCCTCCAGCACATAGTGTCCGTCTTCATAAAACTCCGTGGAGGCAGGATCAAGCGCGATCACTATGTCTGATCCCA
>JBBSDO010000020.1:0-21172 GCA_038241515.1 Elusimicrobiota bacterium
CGGCAACGGCTAAGGAAAAACCGAACGGAATTTAACAATTAACATTTAACAATTAGCATTTAGTATTTCTGCAGCAATGTTAAATATTAACTGTTAAATGCTAATTGTTAAATTCCGTTCGGTGTTCCGTTCTGCCGTTCCCCCAATCCCTCTTTTCCAAGAATAAATATTCCCTTTTTCACTCTAATAGACGTGGAACCTTCTGCCCAACGAGAGGCCCTTATCGATCGATTTCTTGTCTTTTCTGTCCAAGTCTCGCGACTTATTGACGACACTCCCAAAGGAAAGATCAGCCGGAATACATCGGCTCAACTCGTGAAAGCAGTGACCTCTATTGGAGCTAATTTCGAAGAAGCGCAAGCCGCCGAATCGCGTGAGGATTTTGTGCACAAACTACAAGTATCTCTCAAAGAGGCGCGAGAAACCTGTTACTGGCTGAAGTACATTCAAATGTCGGCGATGCACGACAAAAGTCGAATCGCGCAGCTAGTAAACGAATCCTTCGAGATCAGGGCGATTCTAACTAAAGCAGTCATGACGACAAAGAAGAGGTACTTTGGGACATCGAGCGGTAACGGCTAACGGAATTTAGCATTTAGCGTTTAACAATTAGCATTTAACATTTCTGCAGCATTGCTAAATATTAAATGTTAAACGCTAAATGTTAAATTCTGTTCGGTGTTCCGTTCGGTGTTCCCTTGGTTAGCGCATCGCGCAGCAACTTCAAATCCGACCAGGATTCTGGCTTGAGATCGGGATTGCGGAGCAGCGCGGCGGGATGATAAGTGGGCAGGACTTTTGTCTCGCGAAGCAGAGCTCGCGTATCGACGTCGATCTCTACGCGTGCTTCGGGTTGGATCTCGCCAAATAAAGTCTCTTTTTCGGGATAGAACTCGTCCACAGCGAAAGGGAAGAATTTACCTCGACGTGTCGTAATCCCATCTTTTGTTCGCAGGATCATTTTGGTCGATGGAGACCCCAGCGTCACAATGAAACGGGGGCGAATTGTCGCGATTTGCCTCAAGAGAATCGGAGAACAGGTGGCCACTTCTTCGGGACTGGGAGGGCGGTCGTTGCCGCGAGCTTCGGGCGTCTCGGGATTGGCCATAGGATGACACTTCACAATATTGGCAATGTAGGCGCTCGTTTGCCGCGACAGCCCGATCGCGGCCATCATCTTGTCGAGCAGCTGGCCGCCTTTACCAACGAAAGGTTCGCCGCGCCGGTCTTCTTCGAATCCGGGACCTTCGCCGATAAACATCACTTCCGCTTCGGGATTGCCGACTCCGAAGACGAACTTGATACGCGTGAGCCCAAGCGGACAGCGGACGCAGTCTTTGAATTCGTCGTAAAGCGAAAGCAAAGCCGAGGCTTTGCTCCCGGGGGTCAGGGGGTCGGAGGGTCGGAGGGTCGGAGAAACGGAGGGTGGTACAGAAGTCACGGAGTTAGCCGTTTTGACCTGGGTCTGGGATTGCGCCGATCCTCCGATCCGCCGATCCGCCGATCCGAACAGCAGTTCACCCCATGCGCGTTCTTGCTCGATCCATTGGCGTGTGTCTGCGATGAGTTGTTGTCGAGGAGATTGCATTAAAGTCAAAGACTAACGGAATTTAACATTTAGCAATTAACAGTTAGCATTTCTGCAGCATTGTTAAATATTAAATGTTAAACGCTAATTGTTAAATTCCGTTCGGTGTTCCGTTAGCCGGGCCGTTTGTCTTTCCATCACAATGCCGGGCGCTTGAGCAGCGCTTCCCAAATTTTCCTCGCCAGCTTCTTCTTCGACATGCTGCCCAGAGGTATCTTCTCCCCCCAACGGCTAAGAAGAGTCGCCGATCCGCGTTTCTTTCCAATATTGTTTTCCTGGTTGGCGACGACCCAATCGAGGCCTTTGCGCTGAAGCTTTTCTAGCGCGTTCTTCATCAAATCGTGAGTCTCGAGGGCAAAGCCAATCACAATGGCCGGTCTTTGGGGAGTACGCTGTGCCACCTTCGCGATGATATCGGGGTTGCGCACGAGCTCGAGCGTGACGGAGGGCTCGCGGTCCTTTATTTTCTGCTTAAGCGCGCTCGCGGGGCGATAATCGGAAACGGCCGCAGCGCCGATGAAAACCTGCGTATCGATGAGATGCTCGGCAACCGCTTGATCCATTTCTAAAGCCGAAATCACCGAAACGACATGAATGCCATTATTGCGCGGTAGGTGCGTCGGTACCGGTCCCAAGACGAGCGTCACGAGCGCGCCCATAGCGCTCGCCTCCTGAGCCAAGGCAATGCCCATAGTTCCGCTCGAGGCATTCGTGAGGTAGCGCACGGGATCCCAATGCTCGCGCGTGGGCCCCGCCGTAATCAGGACCTTAAGGCCCTTCACCGAGTTTAAGCGATTTCTAAGACGTGACATGAGTTTTCAAGCGGATCAAATCCTTGGCCAAAAACCGAGCCGGGTAGAGCAGAAGCATATTTCCGGTCAGTGTGAGCAGCGAATTATAGACAACCCATTTGCCATTTTTCTAAGACGCAAGCGCCTTCAGGACGGCTCTTACAATGGTTTCGGGAGAACTGAGTCGGCCCTCCCCAACGTCGTTTGGACGGCTAAGCGCACCTTTTTCGGGTCCGATCAGTTGATAGCCATATTTTTTGAGCGCTTGAATGTTTTTTCGAGTCGCCGGATGTTGCCACATGGCTTCATGCATCGCGGGAGCCAGGAACACCGGCGCGCGGAGCTCGCCATTTCTATTTCTGGGTACCGCTAAGAGAGTCGCGGAAATCAGGTTACCCGCACCCCCCGCCGCCAATTCGGAAAGGGTCTCGGCGCTCGCCGGCGCCACGACAATCGCCTTCGCCGTCTCAGTAAGTTCCAAATGTCCCATCTTATAAGCTGAAGGATCGAGCCCCTGCGTGAGGACCAGATGTCCGGAAAGCGCTTGAAAAGTGAGAGGCCCCACGAAATGCGTGGCGGATTCCGTCATGATGACGCGCACCTCTTTCTTGGCTTTGACGAAGAGGCGCACAATCTCCACCGCTTTGTAGGCGGCGATGCTTCCCGTAACCCCTAAAAGGATCATAACAGCCTCATAACGGCGTGCTCCAGTGCTCCGGGGCTCCCGTGCTCCGGTAACATCATCGAGATCGCTCCGTTGAACTGGAGCACCGGAGCACTGGAGAACCGGAGCACATGTTTATCTAATCGTCCTTCTTTTTTTTCTTTTTCGTCTTTTTCTTGTCTTCGTCGTCATCATCTTTCAGCGCTTTTAGATCTAGCGGCCCATTTTCGGCGACCGAGATAATCGAAGGGGATTCCTCCACGGGGGGCGGCGGGGGAAGCTTGTTCGCCAGGATCTCTTCCTTTGTAATTTTTTTATCCACAATATCCCGGAGCGCTTGTTCGATCAGTGCCGGCATGGGTTCGGGCGATCCTTTGGCCTTCAGGGCTTTGGCCCACCGGAGCGTCAAAAGGATAAGTTGGTATTTGTCTTCGGCGTAATTTAAGACCTTTGATTCTAGGAATAGGTCGGACATGATGTCTCCTTAGTGCTTTTTTGGGATTCGTAATGATTCTGCTTCTAATATGGCTTCCAATCGCTTCACCGCCCGTGGAACCTTGTCATTGACGACATTGAAATCGTATTCGTGGACAAAGCGCAGCTCGCGACGTGCGTCGGCGAGCCGGCGCTGGATCTCCGCTTCGTTCTCAGAGCGGCGCGCGCGCAAGCGCCGTTCCAAATCGTCAAAATGCGGCGTCGTCACAAAAATGAGGACGGCCTCCGGGAATTTCTTCCTGACCTGCATGGCTCCTTGAACGTCGATATCGAGCAGCACGTCGCGGCCTTGAAGGCGCATGCGGTCGACAAAGGTGCGGGGCGTCCCGTAGAAATGCCCGTGCACGTTCGCCCATTCGACGAGTTCGCCGCGGTCTCGCATCGCGGCAAAGGCGGCGTCGCTTGTAAAAAAATAGTCGCGGCCGTCTTTTTCACCCGAGCGCGGCATACGGGTCGTCACCGAAATCGAAAACATTAAGGTTTTGCGCTTCCGTAAGAGCAAGCGACAAAGCGTGCTTTTGCCAGCGCCTGAGCCCGCCGAGATGACTACCAATAACCCTTTGCGGGTGGGAATAGGCGCCAGGGGTCGCAAGATCAGGTCTTTGCGTCTTTCTTGTTTGGCCCGACGCTCGGCGGTTCCCATCGTCATTTGCCGGTTCCAGTCGCCGCGGGCTCCGCCTGGGTCGCGTTATCTTGCTGGGTCCTGCGCTGAATTAAGTCCGTTTTTAAGCGATCGACTTGATCCCGGATCTGATCGATGGCCTCCTGGAGCTCCTTAATTTTCCGGGTTTGCTGCAAGGTCTGCGTCTTTGTTTCTTCGATTGAGCTGTTCCCGCTTACCGTTTTGGCATTGAGATCGGCTACGGCATGTTCGAGATCGTGCAGACGACTCGTGGCACCGAGTGAATCGAAACTGGATTGAATCACCGCCACTTGGCTGCGAATCGCATCTACATCGTCTTTCATCGCGGATATGTCTTTCTTAAGCGCGCGGACGGAGGCGGCGCTCGCTCCTCCCCCCGAAGATCCGCTAGAGGCATGGTGCACTTTCTTGACAGGTGCATCGGCGGACCCGGAATCCTCCGCGCGCATTGCGGATGAGCAAAGCAAACCCACGCAGAGACCGAGAACGACAACGGCCAGACCTTTTTTGAACTGATCATAAGCGGCCTGAAAGTCTTTTGGCCAAGGTGCAGCGAACGAAACGATCTTTTCAGTTTCGGGATGCTTCAGCTGTAATTTTTCCGCGTGCAGAAGCGATCGCTTAATATTGTGAAGTTCGGCCCACGCCGAGTGGGATCCGTAAGCGCGATCGCCGACAATGGGGTGGCCGATGGCCGCCATGTGAACTCGAATTTGATGGGTACGTCCCGTCTTCGGAAGTGCGGTCACGAGCGATGCCTCCTTGAAAGTTTCATCCACTTTGAAAGTTGTTTCCGAGGCCCTTCCATAATTCGACACCGCCATGCGGGCGGGGTTCTTTCTGGAACGAGCGACCGGTGCCGAGATGACTCCTTCTATCGCCGAGGGAATGCCCTCGATAAAGGCGCGGTAGGTTTTCTGAATCGTGCGCTCCCGGAACTGCCGGGAAATGGCCGTTTGGGCCTCGACGGATTTCGCCACGAGCAGTACCCCCGAGGTGTCTTTGTCGAGTCGGTGGACAAGGCCTAGGCGTTCGCCATCGATAAAACGGTTGACCACTTGGGGGCCCAAATGATGCCTCAGCCAGTCTATTAAAGTATCGCCATGGTGGCCGGTGGCAGGGTGAACGACCAATCTCGGAGGCTTATCGAGCACGAGAAGAAAGTCGTCTTCAAAAATCACAGCGGGCGACGGCAGGCCCCCCTCCCCTACGCGAGGAATCCATTTAGATTGCTCGTCCCCATCGAGAAAAAGGTGAGGTGAAGGGGCACGTTCCGCCTTCCAATCGATGACTTGAAAAATATCCCCTGCCCTGACCCGATAACTGGTCGTCGCGGGTGACCCGCGCAGCGTCACCCCGCCGCGCTTCACCACCTTTTGCAGAAAGGAGCGTGACACTTTGGGATAGGCGCGCGCCAAAACGACATCCAGACGCTCTCCTTGGTCTTCTGAGGTAATTTTAAATGTGGGCATCATGAGTTTCAGCCGTCTGAGCGATAATGACGCTTCCCGCCACAACAATGGCGGCCAGAGCAATGAGTTGGGAGGGATACAAGCCTCCGACGGTCGGGCCGCGATCGTCGCCGCGTAAGAATTCGATACTAAACCGTAAAGCCCCGTAGAGCAAGAGATAGAGCCAAAATATCCCACCTCTAGAATCCGGACGACGCGCAAGCTGGATCCACAGTATGGTCGCAATCAGTAAATCTCCCAGCGATTCATAAATTTGGGTGGGATGAAGATCAATCCCTAGCGGGGCGAGGGACGCCGGATCCTTAAAACGCGCTGCGCAAGGAAGCGCCGTCGGTTTCCCATAACAGCATCCGGCAAAGAAACATCCGAGTCTTCCGATGGCCTGGCCGAGGGCGAGCGCAGGGGCTAAACAATCGGCCACTTTTCCCACGCGGATTTTGCGACGGCTGCAAAAAGCGATTCCGGCGATCGCCGCCAAAAGGAATCCTCCATAGAAGACCAATCCTCCCTCCCAGATCTTGAAGATGTCGAGCGGATGGGCGACATAGGCCGGAAGGTTCAGCAGCACATAAAAAAGGCGCGCGCCGATCAAGCCCGTAATGATCAAAAGAGCGACAAGATCCAAGAGGAAGGCCTCTTGAATGGCGCGCAAGCGTCCGCCCGCCCGCACGAGATGCAAGGCGGAAAGAAATGCTACGACGACGAGAGCGCCGTAGGTGCGCAAGGTGATCGGACCGAGTTGGAGAAGTATTGGGTGCATTAGAAAACCGGTGCTCCGGTACGGCGGTGCTCCCGTGCTCCGGTGCTCCGGTGCTGCGGTGCTCCGGTGAGGCGTGACTGGAGCACTGGAGCACGGGAGGACGGGAGCACGGTGTTACTCATCATGTTTCAAAAGTCCTATCGCGATACTTATCGCGCCAACCGTGATGGCGGAATCGGCCAGATTAAAAACAGGCCAGACGCGGAAATCAAGAAAATCGATCACTTGACCATACTGAACGCGATCAATCATGTTACCGATGGCGCCTCCCAAGACGAGTCCGACGCCAATGGCGCCCCAGAATCCTCCGCGTTCGGTCAATCCACGCGCTCCATATAAAAGGGCACAAAAAATGGTGAACGCCAGAACCCCCAGAGCCCGGTTATTCCCTTGGAAAAACCCGAAGGCGGTTCCCGTATTTTGGACAAAGGTTAAATAAAAAAATGAGGCCAAGCGCCGACTTTCGCCCAAGCGAAAATTTTGAATGACCCACATTTTGGACAGGCGGTCCAAAAGAACCGTCATCCCCGCAATGGTCATGATCCCACCAAACTTCAGCGCGTAGAGCTTGGGGTCCGTCACTTCAATTTTCATGGGCCTTTTTCCATTCTTCGACTGCGTTCGTACAGCGTCCGCAAATATCCGGATAGGCGCCCTGCACGCCCAAATCCGTTTTATAAATCCAGCAGCGAGCGCACTTTTGGCCAGATGCTTTTTCCACTTTGATTTGCACGCCGTCCTTCTCTCCATCCGGTTCCGTGAGCGGGTCGCTTGAAATCACGACTTGGGACACGATGCAGAGCGTTGGCAACTGCGCTTCGTAGCGTTCCAAAATCCCCTTTGTCGCGGGAGTCGAGGAAAAACAGGTTACCTTGGCCTCTAAATTTCCCTTAATGCGCCCTCCTTGGCGGGCTTTTTCCAAAGCAAGAAGTATGCCCTCGCGAAGCGTGAGGAGCTCTTGGATGGGCTGATTCTGCCACTGGGCTTCTACGCTTGGCAGATCTTCCAGACTCACGGCTTGCGCGTGCCCTAAGGAGCGCCACGCTTCATCCGCCGTGAAGGCAAGAATGGGAGCCCACAAGCGAGTCAAATAGTCCGCTAAATACCGAAGAACGGTTTGCGCGCTACGCCGAGATAACGAACGCGGAGGATCGCAGTAGAGACGGTCTTTAAGTATATCCAGGTAGAACCCGGAAAGCGTGCTTCCGCAGAAGTCCACCAAATGGGCTGAGGCCCGATGAAATTCGTATTTTTCGTAGCAACACATGACCCGCTCCGTCAATTCGCGCAGCTTGAAAAGGGCCCACCGATCGATTTCCGTCAAGTGCTCAAAAGCTACAGTATCGATTCCCGTATCGAACCCGGCAAGATTCCCTAGAAGATATTTGAACGTGTTGCGTATTTTGCGGTAATTGTCGACTAGGCCTTTGATGATCTCCGGAGAAAGGCGCACATCGTTCCCGTAATCGCTGGATCCCACCCAGAGGCGCAGCACGTCGGCTCCGTATTGTTTAATGATTTCTTCCGGCGAAATAACATTCCCTAAGGATTTTGACATCGGGCGGCCATTGCCATCCATCACGAATCCATGTGTGAGTAGCGCCCTGAAAGGAGCCTGATTTTCCAGAGCGACCGAAGGGATTAATGATACCTGAAACCACCCGCGATGTTGATCGGACCCTTCAAGATACATGTCCGCAGGATAGCTTAATTCCGGACGCTTCTTAAGCACCGCCGCCCAAGAAACGCCCGACTCGAACCACACGTCGAAGATGTCGGGAGAGGGTGGAGATGGAAAATGACCGGAAGACGGAATTTCCGTGCCCCAAAGACGTTGGCGAGACAGACACCAATCCGGCCGGCTTTCTACCATACCCGTAATACGGTTGCGTCCGAAATCGGGATAGAACTTTACCCCTTGGAGCGCGTTAAGCGCCCGCGCCCGCAGTTCTTCATGATCGATCGACAGGAACCACTGCTCCGTGGCTCGAAAAATGACTGGCCGATGACAACGCCAGCAATGCGGATAGGAATGCGAGATCTCCTCCGAATGCAGCAGCAACCCCTTTTCTTGCAAAAAGGCCGTGATGAGCGCATTGGCCTTAAAGACGTGCAGCCCCGCCCACTGCGGGACGTCGTCCGTGAATCGGCCGCGGTCGTCCACCGGAGAGTAAACCTCGAGGTCGTGAGCGGAGCCTAAAACATAGTCTTCCATACCGTGGCCGGGGGCGATATGCACAAGCCCGGATCCCTTATCCATCGCCACAAATCCAGCCATAAGCACAGGGACGTAGAGCGCTTCAATCCAGGGGTGGCGAGCGTACGCCTCTTTGAAGGTATCGCCTAGGGACTGATCAAGGACCCGTCCCGACAGGCCGCACACCTTTTGAAAGTCGGCCAGGCGCTTGGCACCGACGATGTATTTCCATTTGTTTTTCTCGTCTTCGAAGAGCACGTACAGTTCGTTGGGATGCATGGCGATGGCGCGGTTGGCCGGCAAGGTCCATGGGGTGGTCGTCCAAATGACAAAAGACACGGAACCGCTGGTCCAGAGTTCCGCTTTTTTGTCATCTCCGTGGCCGCCCGCATCTTCATTGAAATTGGGCGGCGCATGCAGCGGGAAGGCGACGTAAATCGAGGGGCCGGGATCATTTTCATATTCGACTTCCGCTTCGGCGAGGGCGGTTTCGTCGGTCGTGCACCAGTAGACTGGCTTTTTGCCGCGATAGACGCAGCCTTTCTTTTCGAGTGCTTCGAAACAGGACACGATCGTTTTTTTATAGTCGTCGGCCATCGTCAGGTACGGATTTTCCCAATCGCCCAGGATCCCCATGCGCTTAAACTCATCGCGCTGAATGTTCACGAACTTTTCGGCGAAGGTTTGGGCTTGGCGACGAAAATCGGCTCGATCAACTTTATTTTTATCCGTGACCTTGAGCTCCTTCATCAATTGGAGTTCGATCGGGAGACCGTGGCAGTCCCAACCCGGTACATAAGGGGCATAAAATCCGGCCATCGTTTTAAAACGGACGATGATGTCCTTGAGAATCTTATTGAGGGCGTGACCCAGGTGGAGATGTCCGTTTGCGTAAGGCGGGCCGTCGTGCAAAATGAATTGCTTTTGGCCTTTCAGGGGTGAGCGTCGCTTGAGCCCTTCTTCGTATATTTTTTCCTTTGCCCACGTCGCTAGCATCGCGGGTTCCCGTTTGGGCAAATCCGCCTTCATGGGGAAATCGGTTACGGGCAAATTGACGGTCTGTGAGTAATCCATAAAAGGAATAGTTCCGAGGTCCTAAGGCCGAGGTCCGAGGGTAAGGGCTGGAAAATCGGCGGTGCTTAAGTCGACGTGCTCGGCCCTCGGCCCCCGCCACACAGCGGGGGAGGCCTCGCAAGACGTCTGGCGGGCTTGGGCCTTGGACCTGTCGTTGACCAGCCGGTGAAGGCTGGTCACGAAAGGCCGTTCCGCAACGCCTCGTTCCGTAACAATCGCGGAGATGAGTGGAGCCGGCGTCACATCGAAGGCGGGATGACGGGCTTTACTGCCCTTGGGAGCCATGCGTTTCCCCTGAATGCTCGTGACTTCATCCATGCTGCGCTCTTCGATTGGTATGTCCCCTCCGCTCGAGGTCGCCAAATCCACGGTCGATATCGGGGCGACGACATAAAATGGAACGTGATGATGAGCCGCAAGAACGGCCAAGCTGTAGGTGCCGATTTTGTTGGCCGTATCGCCATTGGCGGCGATACGGTCGGCCCCCACCAGGATCGCATTGATTTTTTCAGTTTTCATCATGTGGGCCGCCATACTATCGGTAATAAGCTCGAATGGGATTCTTTCGTTTTTTAATTCCCAGGCGGTCAACCGGGCTCCCTGCATGTAAGGCCGCGTCTCTGTAACAAAGACTTTCCTAATTTTTCCCGCGCGGGCCGCTGTCCAGATGACTCCAAAAGCCGTACCGAGGCCGGCTGTGGCGAGCGAGCCCGTATTGCAATGCGTGAGGACGGTCGCGCCGGCCTCGATGAGTTCCGCACCGAATTCGCCCATACGGCGATTGGCATCGCGGTCTTCTTCTTCGATTCGTTTCGCTTCCCTCTCGAGCGTTTGTTGAAGAACGGCTTGTCCCCCCTCACCAACGTCCTCTCCCCCCTGCGGGGGGCGAGGAATTCTATAGAAATTTCTATTGTCTCTCAGCGGCGTTGCCAGAAATTCCTCGCCCCCTTTGGGGGAGAGGACGTTGGTGAGGGGGCTCCAGACGTTGCGCATCCGTTCCAGCGCCCATTTCAAATTTACCGCCGTCGGTCGCGCCTTTAACAAACCGTTGAACGCTTTTTCTAGATAACGGGTCTGTTCTCCTAGCGATCGAAACTTCCTAGCCTGGGCCGCCAGCACCAATCCGTACGCCGCCACACATCCGATCGCGGGGGCTCCGCGCACGACCATGTCCCGAATGCCTAGAGCGACCTGTTCCCAGCTCCTGCAAGTCACCCATTGGGTCTCCTGGGGCAGACGTCGTTGGTCAAGGAGCAGAAGAGCGGCGGGCCGCGTCTTCCAAAGAAACGACCGCGTCTTTGGAACGGGGGACTTGATCATCAGGGAATAGACTCCATCACCAATTTAAGCTCGTCTTCCGGACGTCCGCCAATGTTCACCGTTTTCTCCCGCGCTTTTTCACCACGCATAATATGAATCGAGGTTGAACCCACATCAAAGAACTCCGCAAGATAATTAATAAGTACTTTATTCGCCGCCTGGTTCACTTCTGGAGAGTCCACTTTTACCCGCACCACACTCCCAATCCGCCCCACCACTTCGTTCTCCCCGGCATTAGGTATAACCCGTATCCGAATGATCATCCGTTCGATTCCCTCCCCTTTGATTCGCTATCGCTCACTCACGGAGGGTGAGCGCAGTCGAACCCCTTCGATCCGCTTAAGCTCGGTGTGGCCTAGCCGAGTCGAATCCCCTGACTAACTCCCTAGACCTCGCCGATGCCCGCTTTAACGCTTTCGTAAAAATCGTCTTCACTTTTGCCGTTTCCAGCACTTTGACCGCGGCCTCCGTCGTGCCGCCGGGGGAGGTGACACGCTGACGCAAGGTGTGCGGTTCTTCGCGTGATGTCGCCAAGAGTTCGCCCGCTCCCCGAATCGTCTGTCGAACCAACGTGTCCACTACCTGCGGAGGTAAGCCCATCGCCTGTCCCGCCTGCACCAAAGCCTCCGCGAGGTAAAAAATATAAGCCGGCCCGGATCCGGAAAGAGCCGTCACCGCGTCCATATCGCGCTCCGCCACGCTCACCACGGTCCCCACCGTTTCCAAGATGGAAATCGCCGCCTTTTCATGGATCTCTTTCGCCCAGCGTCCGCGAGCGACTGCCGCGGCTCCCATTCCGACTAGCGCGGGAGTATTCGGCATCGCACGAATCACAGGAACCCGTTTCGCTAAAAACCGTTCCATAATTCCCGTAGAAATCCCCGCCGCAATCGAAAGGACGAGCTGCGATTCCTGGATTACGGGCCCCAACTCCTCGAGCACGTGCCGAATTTGCTGAGGTTTGACGGCCAGAAGCACCGTCGTCGCCTCGCGTACCGCCCAACGATTATCTGCGCTCGTTCCCACCTTGTAGGTCCTTTGAAGGCGATCCAGCTGTTCGGGCCGAACGTCGGTAACGATAATTTGCGAAGGTTTCCAGCGTCCGGAGCGGATGAGACCGGCGATGAGCGCCTCGCCCATGTTCCCGCCGCCGACCAAAACCAACTTCTTCTTTAACAAAAAATCAAAAGTCAAAAGTCAGAAGGCAAAAAGGGCGGTCGTTCTTCATTAAGCGAACCTCTCCTTTTGACTTTTGCCTTCTCACTTTTGCCTTGCCGTTCATGCCCTGTCTCCAAACAACGCGGTTCCGATCCGCACCATCGTCGCGCCTTCTTCGATCGCCACTTCAAAATCTGCGCTCATTCCCATCGAAAGAATCGTGAGCTTCGTTTGTTCGAAGAGTTTCCGCAGCTTTCGAAAAAAGGGCCGCGCGGATTCGGCAGTATCTGAATAGGGGGCAATCCCCATGAGGCCTTGGATCTCTAAGGACCTCTTGTCCCGTAACTGACCCAAAAGCTGATGCAGCCGCTCAGGCGGCGCGCCGGATTTCGTTTCCTCCGGGGAGACTTTCACTTCAACGAGGCAAGGAAGCCGTTTTCCCGCCGCGGCAGCATGCCTGTCGAGGTCATCAGCCAAATCGATACGGTCGAGCGACTGGACCATATCGAAGAAGGTGGCGGCCTTTTTGGCTTTATTGGTTTGAAGCTGCCCGATGAGGTGCGCTTTCTGACTCATTTTCTTAGTTCCATCCGAGTTCTGGTACTTTTGGAGAGCTTCCTGAATACGATTTTCGCCGACGTGGTCGACTCCGGCCTGAAGTAAGGGAAGGATGCGGTCAAAAGTGATCGCTTTTGTCACTGCTACTAGAGTTATTTCTTGCGCATTTCGGCCGGAGCGTCGGGCTGCCTTGTCAATGCGGTCAAGGACCCGCGATAATCGCCCTTCAGCCGATTCCATTTAGCGAGCCTATTGTAGTCGATTTTGAGTCGTAAAATCAATGTATTAGGGAGGGTGCCTTCAGCTAGAGGGGCAAACGGCGGCGGGGCTAACGTCCTATAACTTGGATGCTGCGGTCGGCGATGGCGGTATTGCCATAGTTATCGCTAGCAGAAACGTAAACCCGGTAAATCCCGGGGTCGTCAGGGGCTTTAATCGTGGCTGCTCCCGGACCGGATTCTTCGACTTCGGCGGGATAGAATTTTGGCGGCTCAACAATCAACGGATCGCTGGCCAGCCCGGTCACGAAGTAGGAGTAGGCCAGAGGGGCTTCTCCTGGGCTCGCTGCAGTGGTTCTCAAGAGAACCCGGCTGCCCGCCACAACAGCCGTGCTCCCCTCAACCGAAAAGAGCGTTATTTTGGGTGGGCGGTGCTCCGGTTCAGTACCCGTGAAGGCTTTGTGCAGCGTCCAGTAGGCGTCTCTTTTCTGCGTGCCGAAATTGATGTTCCACCAAGTAAGACTGTCGGAATTGCGCTGCTCTCCAAGAACAAAGGCAAACCCGCCGATACACGGACCCTTTGCATGCTCAATCTGACGCCAGAGGGATGCGTAATTATTGGCCTTGAACTGGTCCGACGGATCATAGGCGATTTGGTTTTTGTCTTTCGAAACGTCCCAGGGCCCTAAAGGACCGAACTCGGTAACGACAAGCGGCTTGTCGTAAGAACGGTCGCGTAGCCAAGCCATGGCAGGCGCCAGGCTGCCATAGGTGTTCAACCCTACGATATCGATGCTGGGCACCATTTCTTGCAGGCTGGGGAAGTCCTTAATATCAGAAGATGCATAGACGACGGGGTGCTTGGGATCTTCTTGATGGACGGCCTGGATTAGGTCTTCCAAGAAGGCACCGAAAGCCTTGCGTTCGTCTTCGCTTTCAGTGAATGCAAAGACTTCATTGCCGATGTTCCAAGTGAGTAACGCCGGATGATCCTTCATCTCCCGGACATAATTCAGCGCTAAATTCTTCAGGCCTGCGCAGTGACCGGCTTCTAGGTAGCTTTCGCTGGTTCCGGAACGAATCGGATTTAGCCAAATTCCTAAATTGACCTTCAGGCCATAGCCTTGCGCCTTGTCCAGATAAGTGCTCGGAGCATCTCCCCAGGTTCGCACCGCGTTGGCTCCCATGTCTTTAGCCATCCGCAGATAATCCTCGCCCTTTTCTCCCTCGGCGCGATTACAGCCAACCCCTTTGATGAAGAACGGGTTACCGTCTACCTTTAATTGCCAGCCGCTCTCCCCCTTAATGACTTTGACGACGCTGGGATCCGCCCAAAGGATAGAACCGACTGCAAAAATAACTCCTATACCCAGATAAGTGCATAGAAATTTCATGTCGCGATCACTGTCTCTTTAACGAAATCGTGGGGCAATAGGCCGCCAGAAATGTTCTTCGCCACCACGTTCGATTTTGAGAATGTTCATGCCAGTTGGTGAAATGGTAGTCATAGAGCATGCCTCTCATGTACCTGGGGGGAGCCACGGGGAACGGATTCGTTTTCAGGAGATGGAGAGCTTCGGGCGAGCCTTCGAGCAGGCGCACACAGAAATTGATGAACCATTGATTCTGCCGATAGTCCCCAAGGGCGGCAAACCACATCTGCCAGTCCAGACGGGGCATGTAAGGAGCGACCTGCTTGGGCCGAGAATGCAGATCCTGCATTTTGTATTTGAACTCATACACTTTCCATGTCGTTCCATCATCGCTCCCTTCGACTTGGATTTCAGGGCGAATCGTAGTCATGACGGAGAAGAGCCCGTAGTTATTAATGGAGCGGAAAGGTTCGAACCAGGCAGCGGGTGCAAGAAGCGGCTGAACGCGAGGAACTCCCAACATCGTCAAAATTTTGAGGGCGCTCACACAGACGATAAAAAGGCCGACGACGAGCCGCGGTCCTTTGAGCCACCCCTCGTTCTTTATTTGCAAGACAGGGGTTTCTTCATGCTTCTGCGCTTTCGATCGGCTCCCGAGCAAGTTGCCCAACATCCTCAAGACTAGGCGCTTCATTTGAAGGATGAAACGATCGTCTAGAAGTGTCAAACAAAGGGCGATCGTCAGCCAGTTGAAGAATCCGTAATTACCCGTTAATACCATCAAACCCTGAAGGGCGACCATGAGACCGCAGGACAAGAGACGGAAACGTCGGGGAAGGAAAATGCCGAAGGGGACAATCCCTTCGATGAAAAAAACGACGATGACCGAGATCTTATGAAACCAAGTGGGTAGTTGGTGCATGATCCAGGAAAGGGTGTTTGGCAGAGGCATCGTCTCGTAATAAACCGGTAGGGCCGTCAAGTGGTGCCAGGAAGCATCCCCGCTCAGCCATTTGACGAGGGCCGACTGCACCATGAGCTTGAAAAGCAGGAAGCGCAACAGCCAAAGGAAGAGGCGGCTGGACTCTTGACTCGAACGTCTCGTCCGCGGCCATAATTGTAAAGGAGCGAAAAAGATCGCGAGAAATCCTGCCTCAAGCAATAAGAGGTCCCATTGAAAGCTTAAGAAATCTCCGCCAATCGCCGTGATTGAAAGATACAGAAGCCACAGGCCGCCGAAGAGGAGAGCGGGGGTGATGAGAAAAAACGCGAGTGCAGACAGAATAACACCGGCGCCGCATAAATCCAACAGAAAGCGATCATCGGCGCGCCACCAGGCGAGCGTGGGTAAGAGATAGAACTTTCCGGGAATCTGTTCGTGCACCCGTTCCATCAGCATCTTCGCGGGCAAAATGCCTCGCTCACCCAGAAGGCCCCGAATTTGGGGCCATAGCGAGGCAAAAGCGATCAGATAAATGATCGCTAGGGAACGGAGAAAAAGGTCACGAGTACGCTCATAGCGAGGAGCGTCGACTTGCGGTCCCCAAAGGAAGGCGGAAATCCACGAAGCCGTGCGGCGGTTGCCGGCCACGAGGCGATATCCCCATTCACTCGCCAGAGCCGCTCCGGGAAAATGGAGGTAGACCCAGAGGATCCATTGACGAGAGCGGTGAACCGCCAAGGAGCGGACGACCGCTTCGGCTCCGCTCGACCAGCGTCCGTCCGGCTCGACAAATTGAACTGAGCGAGCATAGTCGCTATCCGAAATCTCGGTGAAGCGCCGGCCTACCTCTTGTGACGGCAGGTAGTCGATGCGCTCGCCGCTCAGCGTGTGCCAGCGGGAAATCCAGCGCTGGCAGAAACCGCACTCTCCGTCGAAAATAAGGACGGGCTTTAGGGGGCGCTCTTTTACAAAAGGGTGGCGGATCCTCATCCGCGGCTCCGCGAAACGAAGCACGTGCTCAGATGGTCGTTGACGAGACCGGTCGCCTGCATGAAGGCATAACAGATCGTGGATCCCACAAAGTTGAATCCGCGAAGGCGCAGGTCGGCGCTCATGAGGTCCGACTGCGGACTTTTTGGAGGGACGTCTTTCAACGATCGCGGTCGATTTATTTTTGGATGGCCATTCACGAATTGCCAGATATAGCGATCGAAGGATCGAAACTCTTCCTGAATTTTAAGGAATGCCTTGGCGTTTTGAGCTGTGGAGGCGATTTTTAAACGGTTCCGAATAATTCCAGGATTTCCCAGCAAGCGTCGTTGATCTTGCGCCGTGAAACGCGCCACCTTGCGCGGATCGAACTGAAAGAAGGCTTTTTGGTACGCCCCCCGCTTATTAAGTACGGTTTGCCAGCTCAGCCCAGCCTGAGCGCCTTCGAGAATGAGGAACTCGAAGAACCGCCGGTCGTCGTGCACCGGCCTTCCCCACTCTTTATCGTGGTAGGCGAGCATCCTTGAATCCGCGCCTGCCCAGGGACAACGCACCTTCTCGAGGCTAACTATTTTGGACAATGAAATCTCCTGCTTTCCGCGGAGCACCGTGAGTTCTTAAACTCGAGGAGAAGCGGTAAAGGCATCCAAGAAGCGGTAGAGAGCCGAGGTCAGGGGCGGGATCATACGGGCGGCCGAATCCATCATTTCGCGAGCCTCTTGAACAAAGGGCCTTTCGATCCTATCCTCGGGACAGTTTTGAATGAGTTTTTCGATTTGCGGGGCCGAGACTTCGAGATGAAACTGCAGGGCCATGACGCGATTCCCAAAAGAAAACGCCTGATTCTCGCAGGCTCTACTGCGTGCGAGGTGCAGGGCCCCCACGGGAATCTCAAAGGTGTCCCCGTGCCAGTGAAAAACGATGCTTCGCTGCTGCAATTCCCGCAAGGCCGTCTGTCGAACGTTTGGGGGATTGAGCTCTATAGGGAACCAGCCAATTTCTTTCTCCCGATTGGGGAAGACCCGGGCTCCCAGTACATTGGCCACCAATTGGGCTCCTAGGCAGATACCGAGGACATGTTTCTCGCGCTGTATCGCCTCTTCGATAAAGATCTTTTCAGTCTTTAGCCAAGGAAATAGGTGTTCGTCGTTGGCTCCCATCGGCCCTCCCATGACGACCACCATGTCGAAGGAATCCATCGAAGGGAGCTTTCCTCCCCGAAAAAAGGCCGTCGAGGTTACGGAATGCCGATGGTCGTCGGCCCAATTTTGAATTTGGCAAAGCCCTTCAAAAGGGACGTGCTGGAGAGAATGGATCCGCAATCGCCGGTTTTATCGAGCGGTCTGTTTAGCCGCGGCAATTTGCGCGATCAAGGAGTCGTTCGTGGCTTTCACTTTCGGGTCCGAGACGCTCGCGGCTTCCAGCCGCTTTTTCATAACGTCCCAGGACACATGAGGAGGGATTTGGGGACTGTCCACTTTCCAGGCATTGTCGATTTTATTGATATGGAAAGACACCACTTCAGTCTTCGTGTCCGCAGTAAATGCACTGGCCAGCTTTCCCAACACGTGATAGGTCACCATCGCTAGCGCTCTCGTGGTTCCGACAGAAATTTTACCCACCTCATAACGATCAATGACCACGAAGCCGTCCCAGGCTGGGGCTTGTCCCCAGGTGGTGTAGCGCACCAGTTCCGTATAGGTGCTCGGGGAAAGCCCCGCCGCTGAACTATCCAGCTGCAAGAATCGCTCTAATACCGCTTTGGGTGCCTTGGGATAGGCCTCCTCGGCTTGAACGACGCAACGGACCGAAGCAAGCGATACAGCCGTGACGAGAATGGCGGCAAAACGTGATTTCATGGTCGGTACCTCCGTCTCATATATACCCGTTTTTTGAGGCAATTGGAATAGGTCATTCGATTGGTTGACCCGCCGCCCGACGTTCAGCAATGTAGTTTCGCGCCAAAACATACATGAGGATCACCACAAAATCGGAGGCAATTTCGATCACCGGAATCACTTCGAAAAGGGATAAGACAATGTATCCAATGACGAGGCAGATTGCCGTACGCGGATGACGAGCCACAAACGTGGCTGTTACTTTTAATAGCCGTTTGTACATGATGTCCCTTCCCCCTAAATCGGCCTGTAAGGTGCATTATATTATTTCCGTTAAGGCCCAAAATTCGCCTTGACATTGAGAGCAAATCAGCTCACAGTTGAGTACCTTTATGGGATTCTTCATCGCTGCCTTGACCACTATTATCGGCCTCAGTGCCGCTTTTCACTTGCGTCGTCGCTTAAAGCAAATGACGCGGGAGAAATTGACCTTCGATAAGATGAACGCGAAACTCGAGGCAGACCTCGCAGACCGGCGCCAAATTGAACGCGAACTGGCGCATATGGCCTCCTTCGCGGACATGGCTCCCAATCCCATCGTAGAGATAAATCCTGATGGCTCCGTGGGGTACCAAAACCCAGCCGCGGAAAAGGATTTTCCAACCCTCTTAGAGGAAGCGGCCACCCATCCCCTCTTCGAAGGCTTAAGCGCCGCAGTCGAGCTTTTGACCCGCGAAAAAAGGGAGTTGATGACGCGCCCGCTTCGAGTAGGCCAAAGGGTTTACGACCAACAAATCTCATTACTCAACGGGGGTCCGCGCGTCCGTCTCTATATGTCTGATATCACGGAACTTAAGCGACTGGATCAGCTCAAGAGCGATTTTGTCAACATGGTTTCCCACGAACTGCGCACCCCTTTGACCACGATGGGTGCCAGCATCAAAATGGTGGCGGCCGGACTGATGGGGGATCTGACGACGGAACAACGCGATGCCCTGGGTCTAGCGCAGAACAGTATCGATCGCCTCGCCCGCATGATCAATGATTTGTTGGACGTTTCGAAAATTGAGGCGGGCAAGCTCGAAATCCACCGCGCACGCGTGGATTTGGTCGCGCTGATCCGAGAGGTCTGTGCCAGTTTTGAACCCTTGGCCAAGGAACGAGGGCTACAGATTAAAATGGATGTTACCGACGCCCATCTGGAAACCCTCATCGATCGCGATAAAATTCTTCAGGTCTTCACGAACCTTATGAACAACGCCCTAAAATTCACAGAGAAGGGGCATGTTAAAGTGTCGGCTGTTCTGCAAGAAACGGGGGTGCGGTGCAAAGTCGCCGACACAGGCCCCGGAATCGCGCCCGCCGGTCTCCCCAAACTCTTCGGCAAATTTCATCAGGTGGGGAATGCCCCCAAAGGACGAGAGAAAGGAACGGGCCTGGGCCTGTCTCTTTGCAAAGGTTTCGTTGAGCTGCACGGGGGAACGATCTGGGTGGAAAGTCGGCCGAAAGAAGGAACCGAGTTCATCTTTCATCTTCCGAACCTCGGAGCCAAAGAAATTTTCAGGGATCGCGTTCAGCCTCTTTTTTCGGAAGCGGTTGCGCGAGGAAAAGCGCTATCGCTTCTGCGACTCAGCTTTCCGGAGTGGAAAACGTTCTGCGCCCAATCCGAAGAGGAGAACATACGCTCGACTACTAATGAACTGCAGGACTTCGTGAAGACGACTGTGCGCAGCGACTCTGATCCTGTCTTTCAAAAAGATGGCGTGATCCTCCTCGCGCTGGTCGACGCCGACCGGGCCACAGCGGCGGAGATCGGCGAGCGTATAGTGAAGAATTGGCACGAGAGTGCCTTCGTGCAATCCCTAAAGCTTTTTTCCCCTCCCGCCATTCAAATCGTCAGCTATCCCGAAGACTCCAGTCTCATCGAAGAACTTCTCGCACGCCTCTAGTCTCCAAGTAAACCGGGGCGGTCAACGTTTAGCAAAGCGGAGAGTTGACAAAACCGGGTCCCGACATTCGTCATCAAGAACCGTAGGTGTCTGGAGCCAGAAGAATGGAGTAGTCGAACTCGGTGGACCAATCGCGACACGTTCCGCCGATCCCGCCTCCGGGGCAGTTGCCAATAGGGACGTCTCCACAAGTGGCCACAGGCAATTTGTAGGAATGGCGACTCGGGGTCGGCGTATTGGGAGGAAAGATGCTTTCAAACTGCACCACCGCTAACACCGCGAAGGTGGAGCTGTCGCAGTTTTTAGAGGCGCCGTAGCCGTCGGGATAATTATAGTAGGCGTAGTAATAGCGGCCGCCCGGTGTCGTAAAATCGATTCCCGAGCCGGCGTTATTCAGCGGGTCGCTTGGAATCTTCGACAAATAGGGGGCCAGCTCGGATAAAAAGTCCGGCTTGTAACTGACATTCCACCCGCCCCATCCCGCGGATTGAGCATGAACCGGGGGGTAGCTTTGCTTGTCAACATAATACTGCCTCAATGCAAAAGCGATCGCCTGAGCGTCTGAGAAGCGCTTCGCATCACGCGTACGAGCGACGGCCTGTCCCACGCCACGCATCACGAAGGATGACAAAATCCCCAGAATGGCAACGACAACCATTAACTCAATCAAAGTAAATCCCGAATTGGACTGGATCTGTCTCATTGGCACCGCCATTGACTGGCTGTCAAAAGCCGCCAGTTGGAGCCGCCTGAGCCATAGAGATCAGGATTACAATTGCCTTTCGATTCAATGCAATAGTAGGCGGCCGGCGTCAGATCGGGCCGGCGCACCGTGATGCGCACCGTGCCCTGTGCTCCGGGAACCGCCTGCCAATTTTCCCAGTCCAGGAGCCAGCCGGAACAGGGGGGACTAGGCCATGGGTCCAAAAGAGAAGCGAGTTCCGGCGGCAGCTGCCCAGGTCCTACGTCTAGCGGGTAGTCGTAATGACCTTGTTTGTAACTCTCTGCCGCGCGCGCGATGTTCTGAAAAGAATTGTTCATGGCGGCATAGCGCCATTGCGCCTTAGCGAAGGGTCCGGCTTTCCAGAAAGCCCAACCGAGTGAACACGACCATGCCCGCTTTGACTGTGGGGTTGTTCCA
>JBBSDO010000021.1:0-20757 GCA_038241515.1 Elusimicrobiota bacterium
AACTAAATAGTCGGGACGTACTGGCCTTCAATTGACGGGGATCAGTACGTCCCGTAACCCAATAACTAAATAGTCGGGACGTACTGGCCTTTAATTGACGGAAACCAGTACGCGCGAATAGGGAAGGAACCGTAAAAGGGCCCGGACCGAACATTGATCAAGACTAAGGCCGCCAGGTTGATTTTTCAATGACTTTCTGAAGGTGTTAAAAGAAGTAAACGAGCTCAAAAGACGAACCGATTTGGGCAAAATGGTTGGGCAAGGCATAGGGTTGGGGCGATATAGCGAGGGTGATGGCGGTATCTACAGCCTATTCAGGCAAATTTCGCGCAGAGCCGCCAACCGCGCTAAGAAATAAGAGGATGCATAAGTCAACTAGTGTACTGTCTCATAAATAGCGTCCCATTGGCTGGCGGTATTTTGGCCCGATCCTAGGCGCGAGAAGCGCGGCGTACCCAAAGGTACGCGACCGCCGAGCAACGACGGAGCGGACCAAAAGACCGCCAGCCCCGACGAAGGAGGCCCACCTTTGGCCAGTTTCGGGGTCGCTCCTCCTAAACGTGCCTTGAGGCACGCCGTCGTTGTCGCTTCTTGAACCTGGCTTAAATCTCTGATTATGCCTTTAGCGCATCTTCTCGTCGCCCCGGCGATCTGTAGGCCGGGGGCTTAGCCTTTTTTCGTCGGAACACAGGGCTGGGTCCCGGCCTGAGGCCTGCCTAATAGGGACGACGGCAGATGAGATCGAGATGCGCTAAAGGCATAATCACAGCTCAAATCTGGGCCTCCCAATGGCACGCTACTTATGAGACACTACACTAAATGCATTGACCATCATCCCGCAGTTCTCCATTGATCGTACACTGTCAATCGGTTATACTATTTGAGTACTTGAGTATACTAAAGGTATTACAAGGAGGCATCCTATGAATACTGTTAAAACGGCGATCGCCATTCCCCGACAGGATTTTGCGATCGTGGAACGACTCCGAAAACGCTTACATAAGACCCGGAGTCAGATTTTTGTGGAGGCGTTCCGCGCATGGGTTGAGCAGCGGCGCCAAAGCGAAACTGAGGAGAGGTACGCGGAGGCTTACCGAAAACACCCCGAGAAAACGAGTGACACGACCGCCATGCTCAAGGCTCTTGCCGGCACATGGCCCAAGGAGTCGTGGTAATGCAGCGCGCGGAGGTGTGGTGGGCTAATCTTCCCTCGCCCATAGGACGGCGCCCCGTCGTGCTCATCTCGCGCGATCGGGCGATTCAGGTACGCGACGTCGTTATCGTGGCGGTCGTTACCCGAACCATTCGGGACATTCCTTCGGAAGTCCTCCTCACTTCGGAAGAGGGTATGCCTGCCGAGTGCGTGGCTAATTGCGACGTCCTGCACACGGTTCCTAAAACCGCCTTAGCAGACCGAATCACGCTCCTCTCCACTTCGAAGCGGGAATCCCTTGATCAAGCCCTGCGGTTTTCATTGGGGTTGATGTAAAGAAGAGGGCATCCGTATCAACCTGCAATTCCACCAACAACGACGTCTTTGGGGATTCGGAGGGTGGGGAGGCCACCGATTTGATTTCTTTATTGCACGATCACGCCTTACGTATTTTTCGCACTACGGATGTATTGACCCTGTCCGGGCTGAAGCGCCCCGCCGCGACGCACGCTTTGCGCCGCTTAGCTCATCGCCGTCTCATTTCACGGCTCAAGCGAGGAGTTTGGTCCAATGGGCTTGTGGCGGATCTAGATCCGCTCGAAGCGGTCCCCCACCTCACGGCGCCCTGGCCGAGTTACGTCTCGCTTTACACGACTTTATCGCGCGCTGGGATTGTCGAGGAGGTTCCTCACAAGATTTTCGCCGTGTCGGCCGGTCGACCCGCGACGCATCGAACGAGTCTAGGCGAGTTCGACATTCATCACTTGCCAAGCCATTTGATTTGAGGGTTCCAGGCAGAGCGCACGGGAGCTAAAATTCTGTTGCTGGCCGAACCCGAAAAAGCTTTTCTGGATCTGGTTTACTTAGGCCTCATTCCCCGCTCGCCGCTCGGATTGCCTTATAACCGAGACGGCCGGTGGAATCTCAATAAGCGCACTCTCGCTCGCTACGCCTCCCGCTTCAATTTCCCGCCGCGAATCCGATATATTAAAAAGAAGAACATCTTGTAGATCCGAAATTGTTCAATTCGAGACCCCCCTGCTAGACGAGCGCAGAAGATCCCTTAGTCGGCTCTACCAATTTGTTTTTGGATGCAGAGAAAGGGCAAAGGGTTAGGGCATAACAAAAACAGGGCAAGGGACAGGGCAGAAAAAGCGTGGTAGACCCATTTAAAAAGATTTCCTCGCCTTGCCTTCGCCCTTTCCCTGCCGTACTAGCCCGCGATATCGATGCGGCTTTAAGGAAGTTTCAACGCGCGGCAAAACTGAGTGAAAGGCAGCACCCGAACGCCTGATTCCTCATTCCCGTAGTCCCTCTGTCCCTGATGGACCTGATAGAAAAGAGGAATGGAAGTCCGGTTCCGAAAGTAATGCGCCGCCGGGGAGGGCGCTTTCTCGCCCGTCTTGCATTCGACGGCAAATTCGGGTTTCCCGTCCCTCAGCACGACGAAATCCACCTCGCGCTTATCAGTATCGCGGAGAAAGCGAAGTTCCATGCGGTACCCCTCCGTATCCTCCTGCCAATGACAATCCTTGAGTAGTTGGCTGGCAACCAGATTTTCAAAGCGAGGCCCTGCTTCAGGGATTTCGGTCCAATCCCAAAAATAAAGCTTTTGTTCCTTTCGGACCGCACGAATCCTCGCGCTTCCGAAAGGGGCAATCCGGTAGCAAACAAACAAACGCTCCAGAATGGAAATCCATCGGTCGACGGTTTGGAATGCTACCTGTGTCAGGCGGCTCAAACTTCCCGGCCTTGCACTCGGCATTGATTTCTCGGAGCGACAAAGGATGAAGGCGGTAATAATGATATCGCCCTTGCAACGAATCTCCCCTTTTCCTGTAATAATCGAGACGAGCCGACCCGGTCACCAAGACGGAGACGCTAGACTTGTGCGTTTCAAAGTACCCCTTGAGCCCGTTACGCCAGCCCGCATATTTATGGATTTCATCAAGCACTAATAGGCGTTGATTGTTTGGAAGTTCAAACTTGAGCTGCCGCTCGCGGTGAATTTTATTATCCCAGATAAAATAGGTGGGGCTTGATTCATCGGCACGTGGTCCGAGAAGCTGCAGCGCGAAAGTCGTCTTGCCCACCTGTCGTGGCCCTCCCACAAAGACCATCTTGTGCTTCAGGTCTTCCTGCACATTCTTGGAAATATAGCGATGGAGGGAGTCCGGGCCCATGAGTAAAATTAACCTTTATTTAATTTACTCATGAGTAAATTAAAGGCAAGGTAAAAATCCAACCAACGTAGATCCCCAAACGGCAAAGACAGGGCAAGGGAAAAGGCAGAAAAGCGTGGTAGACCTGTTTAAAAAAAGATTCCTCGCCTTGCCCTCGCCCCTGCCCTGCCCTGCCCTTTTTCCTGCCCTCGCCTTTTCCGTGCCATTTCCCGCCGCCGTGGCCACTAACGGCAAAAACAGGGTAGGGGAAAGAGCA
This sequence comes from Elusimicrobiota bacterium, assembly GCA_038241515.1. Classification (GTDB taxonomy): domain Bacteria; phylum Elusimicrobiota; class Elusimicrobia; order 2-01-FULL-59-12; family 2-01-FULL-59-12; genus JBBSDO01. The sequence goes on from JBBSDO010000021.1 coordinate 3,593, forward strand.
GGCTTTGAATTGTCTATTTTCCATGCTTTAATTCCCCCGGACTTGTTTTTCTTGTCGTGCAACCCGTCCGCACAAATACTGGAGCTTCGTTCAATGACTTCTCAGCCTCAAACCCTCGTTCAAACCGGACGGACCTGGCCGCTGATGGCCTTAATGGCGATCACCGTCTTGATTTACACCCCTAGCCTGCGAGGGTCTTTGAATCAGCTGGACGATTACAGCTACATCGTGGAGTCCGGGCACTACGACCGGCCTCTTAATGCGACGGGGTTGCGGCAGGTATTCTTCACGATCGCTCAGAAGGAGGCGTTGCACGACTACTACCGGCCTGTGTACACATTGATTCGCATGATCGACTATCGACTTTATGGCGTATCTCCGACGGGCTATCGGGTCACAAACCTTTTGTTCTATCTCTGGGCAACATGGATGGTCTACTTGATTTTGATTCTTGTAGTCGCCTCGCGTTCGGCGGCTCTCTTAGGCGCGGCGTTGTTTGCAACGCACCCTGTGCACGTCGAGGCTGTGGCGTGGATCATGGCAGGGGGGTACGCCATCGCCGGAGCTTTTGCTCTTACATCGTTTTATTTTTACTTACGAAAAAGGAAAGGGCCCTGCCTCCTCTTTTTCGCTTTAGCCGCTTTTACCAATCCCCCTTCCGTTGTATTGCCCGTTCTCATCTGGGGTCACGATCGATGCTTTCCAGAACCGACCCTACAGGGGCGACGATGGCGCCTGAGCCTCATGGCGATCTTGCTTGTTCTCGCAGGATTTATCGCCTGGCTCAACCTCGTCATTTTTCCCCAACATTACGCCGGCGTTTTCTTCGACACGGCTACCGCTTTCCGGACGGCCCTTGAAAATATCTTTCGCTATACCGTTCTGATGGGATTCCCTTTGGGGCTGCATAGCCCACGCGAGGAATACAGTATGGGGTGGGGCGATCCGCTTTGGTTAGCGGGCGTCGGTCTGGCCCTGATTTTTGTCAGGGGCACCTTTGAAATGTGGCGACGCGGCTATCGGGCAGCGGTTTTTGGCCTCTTTTGGTTTATCCTCTGCCTCGCCCCGACCGTGACAATTTGGAAGAATCCCTCAACGATGGCGGAACGGTATGCGTTTCTGGCCTCCTTTGGTTTTTGCCTGGCCTGTTCCAGCCTGTGGGCGGCGAGGGTCGAAAAGACACCAGATTTATCGCCGCTTAACGGCCGATGGAATAAGCTCAAAGGAATTGGACGTTTACCGGCCGCGGCTTTCGCTGTCGCTCTATTGTTTTTCTTTGCGTCGAGTATCTGGCGAAGCTGGCTCTGGGCGGACTCCGAACGGCTTATGACAGATACTTTAAGAACAGAGCCGGGTGCCGTTTTTGCCGTACGGACCTTGTTAAATTTTTACAGCTCGCGCCGTCCTTCGGCTCTTCCTCGAACGTTACCCTACATCGAACGCTGCCTTTCCATTGTGGAAGACCGGCTCCGCCGCGTCAAAACCTCGTCTTTGATCAGTTATGAACGATTGAACCTATCGCAGCTAAAATGCTCGCGAGCCATCGTCTTGCGATCGTTGAAGCGCTACGATGAAGCATTTCGCGAACATGAACAGGCGGCCCAGGAAGCTCCGCGGCCTGATGGCGACATCTATTTTCAGTGGGCTCTGACATACGACGACGCGAGCGAAGACCTGGCTCGTACGGGACAAAATGAACTTCGAGGAAATTATCTTAAACGGGCGTTAGGGCTGTATCATCAAGCCGCCGAAGCGAACCCGTTATCCTCTCGCGCTTATCAAAACGCGGGTCTTATCCTTTATCAAATGGGAAAACCTGGTTCGGCCGTTCAACTTCTTAAGCGTGCTTTGGAACTTTCGCCTAATAACCTCGAGGTGGTTGGGTTGCTTGCAAGAGCCTACTTAGACTCCGGAGAGCGCTTGAGAGCCCAGGAACTGGCCCGGCAAGCCCTCCTGCTGGCGGAGCGTCGTCACGCGCGTCCGGAGCTTTTAAGAGAGCTTGACAGTTTAAGCCGCGAGTTCTCCTTCGCCCAGAAAGATCAGACCTTGGATGAGCAGGCGCGCTTTGTCGCACTGTTTCAGAATCAGGAGTATGCGGAAGCGCTGGATGCGGCGTTATCTCTTCTGAAGAGCTCGCCCAATCCCCAAACTCGAGCCTTGAACAACGTAGGACTCTGCTACTACAAGCTGAAGCGCTACAGCGAGGCGGAGTCTTATTATCAAAAAGCCCTAAAAATCGATCCCGATTATTCACTCGCGCTACATAATCTCGCCCTGGTCTACGATAAGACGGGCCGACCAGATTTGGCAGAAGGCGCGAAAAGGAAAGCGCAACGCGCTTCCCCTTAAGGCAACAAATAGGAGCCACGGGGATTGGGGCTAGGAATCTATTCAAAGGGCAAGCACTTCACAAAAACAGGGCAAGGGACAGGGCAGAAAAGCGTGGTAGACCCGTTAAAAAGGATTTCCTCGCCTTGCCCTCGCCCTTTCCCTCGGCCGTGGCCGCTAACGGCAAAAACACGGCAAAGGGAAGGGCTGAAAGCGTGGTAATTCCCCTTTAAAAAAGACCTCCTTGCCTTGCCCTCGCCCTTTCCCTGCCCTTTCCCATGCCCTCGCCCTTTCCCTGCTCTTTCCCTCCGCCGCGTGTTTTTCGGCGCTGGGCCAGGAGGCCCCGATTCTTAAGAATGACAGCATTATTGGGAGCCTCGGCCAAGGCCCGTTCGTAAAGGGCTTCCGCTTCGTCAAAATTCCCTTGGTCCCGTAGCAGGTTAGCCAAATTATTTAGGACGACGGGATTTCTGGGTTGAATACCCAGTGCTTTACGATATTTTTCTTCCGCAGCCTGCATCTGACCTGCACGTTGGAATCCGTTTCCCAGGGCCACTAACGCCTCAAAACTATCTGGGGTCGTTGCAGACTCCTCGCGCAGAATGGCGCCCGCTCGCCCTTTGTCTCCCTTCTGTGCATAGAGGAGACTTAAAGCCATTCGTGCTTCACGGCGAAGCGACTCAAGGGATGGATCATTTCGCCGGGTAATGACATCGAGGGTCTGTTCGTACGCCTGAATGGCCGCTTCTTTGTTCCCGAGTCGCTGATAGGTTTTAGCGAGAAAGAGACGCGGAGACGGCTGGGTGGGACTCGCCGCAATGGCGCGGCGGATCGCCGTCACCGCGTGTTCGAAGTCTCCCGCTTCGGAATAGAGCGTGGCCTCGGTTTGATAAGTCACTCCCTGGGTATAAGGTCGAACCCAAGCGACGTTGACCCAAACGGCCATCGCCGCTAAAGCAGCTAGCGCGCAACCGGTCGATGACCATTCCCTGCGAGCGGTTTGGTCCCAAAGCGAGTCCATCGCAAAGGCCGCTAAAAGGATGACGAAGGGGATGAGAACCATCCGATATCTTGCGAATACATAAAACAGGGTCGCCGATAAGACCGCGCCACCCACGTATACCGCGAGTAGACTCGTGGCTGGATCCCAGCGTCGCTTTAGAAGCAATAAAACAAAGCCCAGCAGTCCGAGGGGGCCAACAACAGAGAAACTAAAGCCCGGAAGGTTGAGGATGCCGTACTCTTGGGCCGCCTCGGTGATGTCGATATAGTCCGGCACTTCCTGCGCATTCCAGAGCAACGTCAATTTGGTCCAGACGAGCTTGACGAAGCTTTGCGGATGCTCGCGAATAAAGCCGATCGCCCGATGAAACCAATAACTTGAGACCTCGGAAGATTTAAGTTTATGGCCTTGAGCCTGTTCTGCGAGCGACACCGCGTCCTCTTCTTCCCAAGGAGGCCCCTCTCGGGACTCCTTGAGAGCCGAATAAATACCATTGGCTTGAGGATTATTGCCGATATAAAAATTGGGGCCTCCTTGGTAGGTCGAAAGAACCCAGTCATGGCCGACCACACGATTGCGCAGCGTGACGGGAGCCAATGCCAAGGCAACACCCAATCCAAAAATCCCGACGGCGAAGGCTCCTGAGTAACCACTCCGTTCATCGCGACGAGCGATCAGGAAAATCCAAAGCGTTAACAAGGGCAAATAGAGGTAGACGTTACCCCTTAAAAGAATCGTGAGCCCGGTCAGGAATCCTGGCCACAAAAATCGCTTTGGAATAGGCTCCCGTGCGCAATGCAGCAGTACGAGCGTAGAGTAACTTATCAGAAAAACAGCCAATGTCTCTTTAAGAAGCTGCTGCTCGTAAAAAAGGTACAACCCATATCCGGCGGATAGCAACCCGGCAAAATACCCTGCCCGCCTTGAGAAAATCGCCTCCGCTAGTCGATAGGCGACGACGCTGGTTAGGACCCCTAAGGCATGTTGGATAAAACGAATCAAGCCGGGCTGGTGTCCCACGAACCAATAAATGACGGCCATGAGGTAGGGATACAGAGGTTCCAGATAGAAGACTCTAGGAGGACCTCCCTGCCCCCGGGCTAAAGTCATCGCCCAACGATCAAACCAAAGCGCGTCGCCAATGGGTCGGGCGAACAAAATCGAACCGCCTAGCTGCGCTGCGGCAACGATTCGAATGAAAATGGCGATCGCCGCGATCGTGAGGCTGTCTCGGACCCCAACTGATTTCGATTCCCAGGCAGCTGATGCGCGGGCCAACGGGAGCTTCAGCGAAGGAGGAATGCTCATCGCCTAGCGCGCAGAAGATCAGATTCCCGGCGCGATCGCCAGAGGCGCCAAAATCCGTAAGCGACAAGAAGAAGCGGAAACAGCGCCAGAGTCTCGGCTCGGAAGCGGGCTTTCGTCCGGGGGGATAAATAGCCAAACCCTTGCGGACCCAGAGTGGCGCGGGAATGCACCCGCGACCACGGCGCCCCATAGGTCATTTCTACCACAGCATTCATGAGCAGGTCATTGGATCGGAAGTGCGGATCCAGGAGGTGGTCGTTTCTAAACATTTCCGAACAGCCCACGAGGACAAGCCGACCCGCGCTTTCAGCGATCCGGCGGGGATCGAGCATGGATGGAAACCGGCCTGTCAATTCAATGGCGAGCGACTGCTTTTCATCAAAAGGTGTCCCGTTCGTCAAAACCTCGTCGGGCAAAAACCCCCCCTTCCAGTCATAGGCCCAGGCATGATCGCTTGTCGTGATAAGGTTCGTCCAGGTCAACGTCGCCGGAAATCGGGCTGGCTCTTTGAGAAAGCGATTCCCACAAATAAATAATTGATCACTCAGTCGCTTCGTCAGGGTCGATTCTTTGTTGAAGTGGTCCGGCGTGGCATGCAGGAGAAAAGGCAGAGCCACCGGCTGTCGTTGAATTTGTCGCTTAATCCCGTACCGTACCTGGGTTTCAAGCGTGGTTTCCTTGAGGCTCCGGTCAAATAGGACTTCTTTCTGAAGCCTGACGCCGTAGGCGCTCAGCCACTCATCAATGCGCGAAAACTGCGGCTGGGGCCAATAGACGGGCTCGAATCCGCGAGTCCGATAAAGCCGTTGCTGGATATCGTAATGCTGAACGGCGACAAAGGCGTTCCCTCCCGACAGGAGGTGCCGATCTAATTCTTCTTTGAGGCGCTGATTAAATGTGAAGGGCTGAAAAAAGACAAGAAGCTTCGATTGAAAGGCTTGTTCTTCAACTGGAGAAACGCTTTTGGCGTCAAATCCGTATTGCCGCAATGCGTCCCCAATATCCGGGTTTTTGGAAGGGTCCGTGATCGAAGACGATGACACACGCACGCTTCCGCCGGGAACCTGAAGCGCCTGCCGCGCCGCATCTTGTGGAGAAACGGTTTGAACTTGATATCCGTATAACTTGAAAAGATTCCTAGCCTGACTGTATACGTCGGGCGACTGGGGGACCGTTTCGCTCCATTGCGCATGTTCCTCTAAGGCCTCAGCCGGGGTCAGGCGCGGCTGTTCGGCAATGAGCGTGATAAACGGGCGAGCGCGACCCAAAAGCCGTAGAAGGGCCGCGTCAATAAGAAACTCGAGCTGCGCCTCTGTTCCCGGAACGAGCGGCGTGATGACCTCTTTGCGCCCGCTCGCTTCTAGGACAATCGCTGAATAGACAGGCCGTTTGTGGTAAGCATCTGCTTCAATAATCTCAGTCGTAAACGGCTCGATTCCGGCGGCACTCAGTCCTTCACTGATCGAAGGATTGCGGCTACGCTCACGCGAAATCGAGATCTCCTTGATTCGCAACCGCCCGTGACTATAGCGTTCGAGCACCTTTAGACGATCGCGCACCGTTGTAATCATTTGCTTGCCTTGGGTGGACATTTCGGAAGCTGGCGACGTCACATAACGCAACCTCACCGGCTCCGAAAGACCCGAGCAGAGCTGCCGGCTGGATGGATCCAGTTCATGTCGCCGATCTCGCGTCCAATCCCAAAAAGCACTGAGTGAATTCGGCCAAAGCGCAATCAACAGCAGCGCTGTCAGCGGCGCGCCGGCCCACCACAGCGCCGTCGCACGAACGTTGAGGGCTGCCGATAACGCGTCGAAAAGATGTGAAAAACTCGGCTCCCGCTTAATGCCGTCTTCCCCTGCGGCCACTGGCAGGGGACCCAACACGGTCGTAGTCAGTCGTAGTTCTCCTTCGATGGGTCCTCCGCCAGTGACCGCGGAAGATGACGGAATTAATTGGGTACCGGACCGCGACAAGCGCCCCCCTAACGTGCGATCCCAAAGGATGAGAAACAAAATGAGAGGCAAGAGAACCGCACAAAAAAGGCGCCAAAACAGCTTTTGCCCCGTGCTTAACGGAGGAACCGGCGGAGGCTTTTCTGCGCTCAAATGAATCCCGGGTCGATATTCTTCCGTCGTAAAACTCATCAGTAGATTGCGAACATATTGGATATTCGCCTTTGAAACGGTAAAAGCGCCGTCGTCCACCATGAATTCGCTAGAGAAAATAAATAATTTTCCGTGCCAGGGCTTTTCGTGCCGTAGCATGACTCCCAGCGTTAAACTCCGGCGCTCCCAAGGTCCCGACGGCGGACGGCAAAAATCGGACCAAGCGATATCGCGCGCGGGAGCACGACGCGTCCAGGCGAGCATGGAAGAATGGACGAGCGGCTCGGGTGTCCAACCGGCACCGCTTAGCCGAGCGGGATTTAACAGAATGGGCGCCGCCACCGGCATGATGACGTTGCCGATGATTTTAGACTTGAACCGGCTCATATCGAAGCCAAAGGGCGGAATCATAAGGGTTGAAGGGTTGTCCTGAAAGTCTTCGGTATCCATCGCCACTTCATCCGGTATCGTCACCCCGGAGTCTTCAAAAAAAGTCTGCAGGTTGAGTTGATTGGATAAAACCGTCACATCGGAACCGGCGCCTCGGGGTCCGTGATATTGGAGTCGGCAAGGCGAGGCAAACAGGAATGCGCTTTTGCCGTCCGCAAGCCAATCCCGCAGCACTCGCGCGCTCTGCGTAGTGAAGTGGGGCTGAACAATGAATACCAGATCGGCTTCAGCAGGAATCGCTTCTTCGCCAAAATTGAATTCAATGGGTTTCGCGCCGCTCGCGATCATTCGGCGCAGCCCGACGTCGGGCCACGGCAACGAGAGAGCGATCGCTATCGGCTGCGGACTTTCCATCTCGTGCAGGAGGTGCATCAGCTGCGCTTCGAGCGACGGAATATGCTCGGCGATGATCACGGGGATCACACGCTCTTTTCCCTGGTACTGAATAACCATGCCCGACCAAATGCGGTTGACGGAATACTCATCCTTTTGAATCGATTTCACCTGAAACGGATTCATCCATTTGAAACCGAGCTGTGTGCATAGCGCCGCATCGCTCGTTGGATCCACAAACTGAAAGCGAACGCGGTGATGCGAATGGGAGCGGATTTCGCTGAGGATATCGCGAACCTCCTGCGGCATGCGCCGCAGGTTGGACGGTAGCGCTCGACGATCGCTGACGTAATAGGTGATGGTGACATCGCCCTGCAGGTGCGCCAATTGCTCCAACGAGGCGGGCTTCAAGCGGGTGTGGGATGAGCTGGAAAGATTTAAGCGCGTGGGCGGAAGCCGGTCAAGCCCCGCCGTAAGCGCCAGGCCGGCCAAAAGAGTCAAAAGGGCGAGAAAAGGAAGACTGAGTTTTTTCAAGCCCGCACCTCTATCGGTTATTACTGTTTTTGCTTTTCAATCAGTCTTTGATTGAGCCAAAGAAACGAACCCGAGAGCAAAATAAAGTAGAGGGCTGATCGCAGATCCAAAAGGCCACGGGTAAAGGTTTCGTAGTGCGGCAGCGCAGAAAAATTCTCTCGAACGAAGGTTCCGACTTGAAGCGACGGCCAAAGTCCATCCAGCACGCCTGTCAGTAGCGCGTGACCGCTTAAGAAGAAGACGGCGCTGGCCATCAGCGTCAAAAGATAAGCGACTATCTGGTCTTTCGTACAGGCCGAGATCAATTGTCCCAAAGCAAGGATGAATCCTCCAGCGAGTAAGGCCCCGAGATAACTGGCCAAGATTTGCCCCACGTCGGGTCTACCGAGGGTGTAGAGCATGACCACGATCGGAAGACTTCCCACCAGGACCAGAAGGAATACGAATAAGGCCGCAATGTACTTTCCCGTGATCAACTGGCTGGAGCGCAAAGGCAAGGTGACAAGCAGCTCATAGGTGTTGTACTTCCGGTCCTCAGCCCACAGGCGCATGGAGAGCGTCGGGACGAACACCACGAGGACGTAAGGCAGGAATTCGAAATAGCTGTTCATCTGAATCAGGGAGACAAGAAAAAACTCATTCATGAACACACCGCAAGTCAAAAGCAAGAAAACGATTGCAAAAATGTAAGCAATTGGTGAATCGAAGGCCGCTGCGCATTCGCGCTTGGCGATGATCCATATTCCCCTCACGCGGTGCTCGGATCGGCTTGCTTGGCGCGGATGGTCCCCAGAAAAAAGGCTTCGAGTTTTTCGGCTTGACGCAGATCATCCGTCAGGGGAGCATCGGCTAGCAGCCGGCCGTTATGAAGAAGCAAGACGCGCTGCGTCGTCGCCGCCACCTCCGCCATGAGATGAGAACTAAACAGGATGACGCGATTAGCGGCCAAGGAATGCAACAGCTGCCGGAAAGCCACGCTTTGGAGTGGGTCAAGGCCTGCGGTGGGCTCGTCGAGGAGGAGAATGGGCGGATCGCTTAAAAGCGCAGCGGCAAAAGCCACGCGTTGACGCATTCCGCGCGAACATTCGCCGCATTTTTTATTCAGGAGGGGAGCCAATTCGCAATGATCGCGAACCCAAAGCAACCGTTCCTCCAGCACGTCTCCTGTAAGGCCTTTGGCCTCCCCGACAAATCGGAGAAACAAATCCACTCGCATGTTTTCGTAGAGGATATTGCTTTCGGGAAGGTAGCCGATGAGTCGGCGAACGGCTACGGGATCTTTCCGGACGTCCAATCCATTCACTAAAACCGTACCTTGTTGAGGCAGAAAATACGTGGAAATGATCCGAAGAAGCGTTGTTTTCCCTGAGCCGTTGGGCCCGAGCAATCCGACGATCTCGCCAGGCTGCAGGGTAAATCCCACGGAATCCAAAGCCGTCCAGTTTCCGTAGCGCTTTGTCACGTTTTCAACAACTAGCATGGTGTAAGCCACATCCTCGAAGAGACGCGTATCGCAGGACCCGGTCGGCATTTACGAGGAGGAAGGGGGTGTGCCATGGGCAGTATTCTAAATTATTTGGTAGTTGCACTGGCCACGGACGTGGGTGTAAGCGTGGTAGATCCGTTTAAAAATATTTTTCCTCGCCTCCCCCTCGCCCTTGCCCTGCCCAATTCGTTGTATTTGTTACTAAAGCGTAACGTGGGCCGAGAAAAAAAAGTGGTACCAGGTACCACTTTCTAGAATAAATTTCCGGAACGCGACTCTAAGGGATGATGGCACGTGCGCCCCGTATCCTGATCGCTGGCGGTCTATACCACGTTATCGCCCGCGGAAACAACAAAATGAGACTATTTCATGACGGTCAAGATTTTCGAGTTTACCGCCGTTACTGGATCGAACTCAGCCGGACTTTTTCGCTTCGCGTCCTACGTTATACCTTGATGTCGAACCATATCCATTTGCTTATCGAACAGATAAACGACACCGGTCTCCCGGAAGCCATGCAGTCGATTCAAATGCGCTACGCGAAGTATTTTGGAAAACGCTACAAGTGGGTGGGTCACGTGTGGCAGGGGCGATACAAATCACCTCTCATCGGTGACGAAGGCTATCTTGAACAATGCGGACAGTATATCGAGAATAATCCCGTTCGCGCTGGGCTCGTTGATCGTCCTGAGGACTACCCATGGTCGAGCGCACGGACTTATTCCTGTGGCCTAGCCGACCCCGTGGTGGGACCCGAAGCGAAGGCACGATTCAGTGAACTGGCCGGTCGGCCTAACGTTCAGATCAAATCGGTTCCATCAAGCGGTTGGGAGCAGGGGGGTCTGATCGGCGAAAGACCAGACGGAGAAAAGGTGAACCGTCTTCTGAAAAAAAGAGTGTGGAAACCCATGGGGCGACCGAAAAAAGTGGTACCTGGTACCCGTTTTCGTTAGGGCGTAATTCCCCCAACGACGACGCCTTTGGGGATGCGCAGCGTGGGAAGGCCGTCGGAAACGGGGGCGCCTTGGCCATCTTTGCCGCAGGTGCCGACGGACCAGCCGATGTCGGAGCCAACCAAATCTATGGCTTTCAAAACGTCGGGGCCATTCCCAAGTAAATTGGCCGACCGAACGAGGTTTTGGATTTGGCCGTCGCGGATTTGAAAGCCCTCCTCAACCTCAAAGACAAAGTCGCCGGTGGCGGGTTCGACTTGGCCTCCCCCCATTTTGGTCACAAGGAGCCCATTGGGAATTGAACGCAAAATCATTTGGGGATCGTCGGGGCCCGAGGCGACGAAGGTATTGGCCATGCGCGGTATCGGTCGATGCCGGAAGGATTCGCGCCGGCCATGTCCATTGGAGGGGACATTGTCCATCCGCGCGGTTTGACGGTCATAGAGATAGGTTTTAAGTACGCCATGGTCGACGAGAACGACCCTTTGAGCGGGGACTCCCTCGTCATCAAAAGCGTAGAACCCCCGTTGGCCTGGCATGGTGGGATCTTCGAGCACGTTCACTTTTTCATTTCCTACGACTTTACCCACTGCCCCCTTGTATACCGGCGACACGTCCTTTTGAACCGCGTCGGCTTCTAACGGATGCCCTATGGCTTCGTGAATCAACGTCCCGCCTGCCTCTGCGGCAATAATAATCGGCATTTCCCCCACCGGCGCCGGGGGTGCGCTCAAGCGTTTCACCGCGCGCTCAGCGACACGGCGCGAAATGGCCACCACATCATTTTTATCGAATAGTTCAAAGCCGCCCGTCCCGCTGATGGCTTCATGCGCCGTCTGTAAAAGGCCCTCTTTTTCCGCCACCACGGTAATCGAAAATGTCACGGTCGTGCGCCATTCCTCAGTAGACTCCCCATACGAGGTAAAAATCCGGAGATGCTTTGTCCCTTCTCCGTAGCTCAGAGAAATTTGGCGAACCCCGGGAAGCGAAGCAGACTTAAATGCGTTTTCTAAAAGGCGAACCTTCGCATCACCCGAAATTTGTTCGACGGGTTTCAAAACTGTGGGTCGGAATAATTGAGTAGAGCCAGGAAGAAGCTTTTTTGCAGCGGAGGATGGTCCAATTAAGTGAAGCGAAAGGCGCTTCAACGCCTCGCCATTCGGATTATCCAAGGCGGCGAACCGATTCTCTTCGCCAAACATATATCGCAAGCCGGCCCCGCAATCTTCGCCTGTCGTGTAGCGTTCGATTTTTCCCTCCTCCCAACGAATGGAAAGGGTATTCGATTCCTCCCAAAACAGATCGGCATAGTCACCAAAGCGGAGCAGTGCAAAGAAATCAGTTTTGTTCTCATTCATAAAGAAATGATACCAGAAAGACAGATTCCCCTTGGCAAGGCCTGTCTTTCGGCGAGCAATAAAACGAAAAGACGACAAAATCCCCCTCGCCGCCTAAGGCAGGAAGAGAGAGATGTTCTCGGCGGCCTTTGCGGCTTGGCGCGAAAGGGTCTTTTTTGTTAGCGAGGCGTTAAGAGGCGCTTGTCGCGCCGAAAAAGAAGAGCCTTTCGGTCACGGGCAAACCAGAAGGTGTCGGCTTGCCACAAGAAACAAGATAAAGGTTCAGCGCCTTCCTCAAATTCGGGCAATGAATAGGTTTGAAGGACCGAAAGATTACTATCGAGGCGGTGTTGGTAAAGTCGGCGCGTGCGGCTGTCCATGGTCCAAGCAAATTTCTCATCCTTATAGAAACCCGCTGGGGCGTTACCGGGCGTGGGATAGGTTGCGATCACGGCGAGGGTCTGTGGTTCGTGCTGATAGATACGGTGCTCTTGGGAATCCACCGACCACAAATAGTGACCGTCCCAAAATAAACTTGCGGGCGAAGGCCCGGGGCTGCTGTACTCCTTTTGAACCGACAGGGAAGCGTCTAAGCGGTGCAACCGGATCTTCTTTGCCCATCCGTCGCTCGTGTACAACCCGCTGTTGGTGACGGTCATTCCACTCACGTGCGCGATCGGCAGGTGCAAAGCTTGCACGATGGACACATTCGCGTCGGAGACATCCTGCACATACACCGTCTGGCTTAACCAGTCTAAAATCCATAGTTTTCCGTCATGCCAAGACATGTCCGCCGGATTACTGTAGGGCAAACGGTAATCGTGGTGGAGCTTTGCCGCTCGTTGTTGATTTTGCCAACGATAGAGCACCCAGGTGCCCGCCACTAACGCTAATCCGACGATCAGCCACGGGGAAAAATGTCTTTTAGTGGATTTCTCGCCTGCTTGTGAGCTGGGGGGGGACGGAATATCAAAAGTCACTTTTTCAGCTTGCCCGTGCACGGATGGCCCCAGGGCCGGTCGTTCAAAAGACTCCTTAGGAGTGGAAATCAACGGCTCCTTAAAGCATCGCTCGAGGGCGTGCAAAAACTCTTTGTTCTCAAAAGGTTTAGGAAGAAATTCGCTGGCACCCAGATGGAGAACCTGGTTTCGGAATGCACCGTCTACCGTGGCCGAAACGACAACAATGGGCAGTGTGGGTTTTGCAAGACGAATCTTGGAAATAGTTTGGTCCGCGGTCATGGGGTCGGGCGTGTCACCCACAACCACCGCATCCAAAGAATCAAGATAGGGCGGACTTAAATTCGCCTCGAAATCGACCGTTTCTTCGACGACCACGTCGCATGCTTCTAGAACGGCCCGCAAAGCCAATCGCATCGCCGGCTGCCGGTCCAGAACAAGAACGCGCTTACGCCGCTTGATTTTGATTCTCCTCTACTTGGCGCTTGGCCCCACCCTGCCATTTTTCCAGACTCTGCATGAGGTGGTCCACACCGTGTTGAATCGTTATGGCGTATTGTCGTTCAACATCCGTTAGACTTTTCCCACCAGCTAAAGACTCGCTAAGGCTGCGTATAGCGCCGAAGGCCTCTCTCACCTCTTCTGCGAATGAGAAAACCCACTGGTCAGCTAAGCGACCTATTACCTCGGAAGATTGAGTTTTCAGCTTAGCGAGCTCAGAGCGGACCTGTCCGACTTGGCTCTCACTCAGCTTCAACCGGCCGCTATAATCCTGCTCTTTCTTCGCCGCATGTTCCCGCCAGGTCGCAGTGAGTTCTTCAAGTTGCTTATGATCTCGTTGCGCCTGTTGCAGCGCTTCCTGACCGAATTGGCAGGTCTTTTCGCTTTCATGAAGCTTTTTCGTTAGCTCAATGACCTTTGCCATCTGCGTATGAGAAACCTGTTCGAGACTTTCGCATTGATTTTTAAGCAGGTGCGTTTGTCGATCGAGCTCCTCTTTCCAATGGAGAATTACTTTTTCCAATGCTTCTTCTTGCTGCTCACCTAGTTCGCGTTCTCTCTCAGCTGTCTCTTTTTTGAACCGGGTTTCAAGCTCGACCTGAAGGGTCTGTTCCGCCGCTAACTGAGTTCTCAATACACTCATCTGGGTTTGATGCGTACCTTGCCACTTTTCGTCCAGTTCTTGAAGGTCGCTTTCCCTGCGCCTTTTTTCGCTATCCAGTTGTCGGACATGCTCTTCCAAAAGCTTTGACTCCTTTATCCGAAAGGCCTTTTCCGAACGTTCTTCCTTATCGTGCAACACCTGCCGCAAGCCCTCTTCACGCGTTTGAATGGTCTCAAAGAGCCGGCGTTCCTTTTCTGCAAACTCCGCCTGAAGGGTCTCCGCGCGAACCTGATACTCCTTCTCAAGCACATCCAGCTGCTTCTGAAAACTCTCCTTTTGCTGACGTTCCCCCCCGAGCAGAACTCCAGCCTTTTGTTCAAATTGATCGCGCAGACGAGCTTCGATCTGTTGAGCGTTTTGCCTGGCCTCGTCCAGGAGGTCACGTTCGCGGAGGGACCACTTCACTTCCAGTTCCTTTTGCTGCTGAATCAGGCGCCTGGAAATTTTATGTTCGGTATCAGCGTCCACGTCATGCAGCCGTCGTTCGAGTTCTTCAAGCGCTTGGGTTTTCTCAGCTATCAATCGTTTGAATTCCCACATTTCGGCTTGTTTTTCCCGAACGGTTTGAGCCACGGCTTCGCGAATGGCGGAATGGTGTTGGAGTGTCATGGCATGCATTTGCTCGTGTAGTTGTTCAACCACATCGACTTTAGCGCGGCGCGCTTCCAAAAGCCGGGCTTCTTTCTGTTCCAATGCTTCTTTGAGCGTATTCTTTTCGCTTTCCGATCGCTCGAGAACGGCCTTAGCCGAGGAAAGTGCATTTTGAAGAGCTTCATGGTCAGAATTTATGGAGCTGGCGCGTTGATTAGAAAAGCGGTCACGGCTTGACTTTTCCTGGAGCTCGCCTTTCAGTCGGGCATTGATATTCTGGAGATTTCGGATCGTTTCGAGCGCCCCCCGAAAGGCGAGCCTCGCTGTTTGGGACTCCTCGATTTCGCTATCTCCGTTCGGTTTTTCCACGGGTTCCATGAAAACCTCCCTACGGCTTGGGCATGAAGAGCACTTGACCTGGAGTCAAATCGCCTCCGCGCCCTAGTCGGTCGCTGTTCATCTCATATATTGCATGCCATTGGTCTGTATTGCCATAGAATTTCTTGGCCACACTTACCAGTGTGTCCCCCTCTTGGACCGTGTAGGTCCAAGGTAACGGCGCTGAACTTTGAGAAATCGGGGCAGCAATAGAAACCGCTTTGACCCCGTTGAGCTTGGGCAAGCCGGCCTTTGGCTTACGGGGTCCCCGCTTTACCGGTGCGGGCACTGTGGGTGGGATCGTCTTGGGCTTCGCGACAAGGGTTTTGACCACCGGGACCTGCCGTTCGGGAGCGATAGGGTCTTCTAAAAGATCGAGCAGATCGTCAATCCACTTCTCGTCAAGGGAAGGGGCGACCGGAGCTACAGCGCCCGTTGAGATTTGGACGACGTTAGGAGCGGAGTTTTGCGACGCTGCCGGGGTGCGATCTGCGATCGCTGGAAGCTCACGGAGTACCCGCGGCGAATGGTCGGGCTTCGAACCGAAACGGAAGCTGGCGGAGAAACGATGAGTTCCCGCGGTCTGACCGAGCGTAATGCCGTTCACGTTAAAGACGAAGGCATAGTCGATCTGGAAGTTCGATAGGCGATAGCCGGCGCCAAAAGCGACTTGTTGGAATTCGCGACTGCCGCTCGCCAAGGACCCTCGAAGGGCGAAGTCCCCGGAATCGCGCGTGGTCCACCACTTCTCAGCCGCGCCGGTCCAAGTGTAATCGTTTTGGTGGGCAAGAGTCTTGCGTTCAGTTAACGAGGTCAGGAGACTTAGCCCTTCGCGCGCTCGATAGCCCCATCCAATTCGAACCGTTTTGGGCACGATGTCGTGATCCGCATTGGAGAGAGCGATGTTCGGCTCGTTAACATCCTGGACCGAGAAGCCCAAAGTATGGCGATCATTAAGTTTGACCAACGTCCCGATGTCTGCCGACAACGCGCTCTTGTCGGACCCGTTCTGGGCGTAGAAATCAGGCGTACCGGTTGCAACGTTGCCGTTGTTATCCACGATCATGTTCGGAACGCCAACAGCGACATGGAGTTGTTTAATCGCCAGTCCTGCGGCAACGCGCTTTGTAATCCATTCGCCGTAACCCAGGGACAGTGTTCTCTCCTGATAAAGATTGTCAAATTGGAATTGCTTCCATCCCACACCGATAGTGCCGCCATATTTAATGGGCTGGGCATAGCCTGCGTAGTATTGCGACAAACTTGAACCGTCTGTCAGTCCGCTATAGAGGCGGCTGTATTCGGAAGTCAGCTCGTGCGCGTGTAGCTGGGCGAGTCCGGCTGGGTTAACCATCAGGGACTGAGCGTCGTCACCCTGAACAACGTAGGTCCCTCCGAGCGCCGTGGGGCGAGCGCCGGTGCCGGTGTCATCGAATGCAGCTTCTGCAGTCCGCTGGCAGCCTTCAGCTATCAGCCCCGCAAACAGCAGGACCGAAAGCAGTTTTTTCCACTTGCAGGCTGAAAGCTTAGCGCTGATGGCTGATCGCCTTATCATCGGACCACCACCACGGCGCCGGTCGCAATTTCTTTGCCCGCCGTAATTTTGTAGAGGTACACGCCCATCGGAACGACCGCACCTTGGCCATCACGCCCGTTCCACACAAGCGAATTCGATGTCGGAGACATCCCATTGATCTGCAGGTCGCAGACTTTCGCTCCGCGCAGGTCGTAAATACTTCCGCTAACCGGATCGTTACTCGGATTTTCGAAGAAGAAGAAGACGCGGTTGTTTTGAGTCGGATGATTCGGATTGATCACCCGCGGATAAGGCGAACCCTGACTCAACCTGAACTGATTGCTTAGCTGAACGGCGCGGATTTGGTAAATACCGAGATTTCTGACGTTTACGGAGAGAGCCTGATTAGAAGTCAAAACCGGATCACTGACACGCACGAACCCAGCCCCGTTTGACCAGAAAACAGAGACGATTTGTGCAATGGAGCCTGCTCCGGATCTGGCAATGCTGTACAGCGAAGTGACCTGATTAGGCGTCAGCTGCCCACTTCCCAGCACCGACCCCAGGCCCAGCTGAACGGAGATACCTGTATGCGAAAAAGCAAATCCGGCGACTTCTGTATTGCTGGACGAGTTGTAAGCAGCGTATTTATAGGAACGCAGCGTCACATCGACTTCGTCCTGCGCTCGTCTGGCCACACGGATTTCGAGGTCTTC
>JBBSDO010000022.1:0-19675 GCA_038241515.1 Elusimicrobiota bacterium
CGCCTGAGGTGATTTATAAGAATATCACTATCAATCAGATAAGTGAGCATTTCAAGGACGAAGACGTCGATCTTTCCGGAGCGCACGGATGTACGCTTGAGTGCCACGGGTGAGCTCGGGGTGTTTCGTGCGTGTCCAAGCCCCGAAAGTTTTTTCCAGTGCCTTTTGAAGCCGAAGCTGCTGTAAACCGTTTTCCGCCAGCCGAGTCAAGAATTTTGTCCGTTCTCCGGCAGGGACCAGTCGTATAAACTGCTGATACAAGGGTTCGGGGAAGGCCACATTAACCTGGTGCCACGTCATATAAAACCTCCTAGGGATAAACCCTAGTAAGAGGTTATAGGGACAGCTAGCTTTTGTCAAGCGCGGTGTGCGCGCTGACTGGTTCTGTGGACGAGTCGTAACGTCGGTGCGGTCGTCACAGAGGGGAAGCGCTAAATCAATTCAGCATTGCTCTCCTCGAAGACTGGGCCTTGAACAAGGCGAGTGCAGACAAAAGACAGCAACACCAGGCGAATACGTCACCCAAACGCGTATAGTTTTCTGGTGACAGGCACCCCGGGCCGGAACTCGTGCAATATGCCATTGCATGGGCGGGATTTTTACTTAAGCCGCAAGGCGGCAATCCCGCCCGAGCTTACTCCGTGGACATCTTTGGTCCAATACAGCCTAAAAGCGCCTTAGCTTCGCCGGGTAAGTGGTCCTATGCCGCGTGAAGGAGGCGTGTCAAACGAGGTCGGAATTTCGCGCGCCCCGGTTTAGGACCGGAGATTTGGCCTAAGTCACCACCTAATGACTCGAACAGACTTGCAGCCGAGCTGAGAAGGCGATAAAGAGATAGAAATTCGCTCGACAAGCCGCCAGCCTCAGAGTCCATGAGGACTAGCACTTCCGACAGACGACGAACCGGCGATGAAGTGCTAACTGCAATGGCATGCAGCTTGGCCTCTACTGGGGCGTCAAATCGCCATTCCCGGTGGGCCGCTCGCGTGAGCGTTTCTGAATCGTTCGCTACCAGAGCCGATATCAGTTGCCGTAAAAGTCTCCGGCGTGAGCTTGATAGGGTCGCAGCGGAACCGACATCTATGTAGACCGCATATCCAGCGGCTTTGACGATGATATTGCGACCGTGAGCATCGGCGTGATAGAAACCGTCGACGAAGATCTGTCGCAAAAGGTCCTTGGCTACGCCACGGCGGATCGCATCAGCGTCATAACCCTGCGGCGGATTCTTTAGAATCGCATCGAGTGTCTGCCCTTCTTCGTAAGATTCGATCATTAAGCTATTGCCCGCTACCTCTGATGCCATCGCCACGCCGAGGCGCAAACGATGGCGTAACATTGGCTGCCAAAGCCTCGCCATCCATCCGCGGAAGCTGCGTAAACCGGCGAGTAACCGCTTCTGGTTACGTGCTTCCCCTTCGAAATCCAGTTCTTCACGAAACATCTCACCCAAGCGCTCCTGAACGCCATCCGGCAGCCGAATACCCTGTTTTTCGAGCAGCAGCAGAATTGCGGGCAGGACGTCGCCCAGGAACGTCATATCCACTTCGATACGCTTCTCGATTTCTGGGCGTTTGACTTTCAGAACCTTAAGCAAGCCGTCGATCAGGCGCACCAAGAAAACCACTTTGATCGACGCGCGGCCGATCACCGGGCCGATGCTTACGAACTTAGCTGCCGCGTTGCCATAGAGCTTGCGGATCATGTCAAAAACGATAAATTTCGCGAGCGAACTCGCTTCGTTCTTGAGAGTCGCGAGTTCTTCTCGCCAGACTGCGGATGTGCCGGGAGATTCGGACAGAAACTGCCCGAGCTTCACACCAATTAATCCTAGGGACTGAAGAAAAACCCGCGCAGCGCGGGCTTGACGACGCTCGGATGTCGTAGCTGTGTCCGTCAAATTCAAGGACGGCCGACTTTCGAGAAGGCCCAATAGGATTTCTTCCCGTCGCCGGTCATCAGCTTTTTCAAAGACGACGTTGAAGATTGATTCCATCGTCGCACGCGCCGCATCAGAAGCGATTGTGTCAGACGGGCCTAAAAATGCAGTGAAGATACCGCCTTGCAGCAGCCGGCGCGCGACTGGGTCCCCTAGAATCCCGTATTTACCATAGAGGAACGGCTGAAGGGATTCCCGGCGTGTTGATTTCCATGCCTCTCTATAACGGCCTTCTGCTTTGGCAAGAAAGTGGTCGCGCAGATGGTCATAATTCACGTACAGCCGATATTCGGAAAGCTTCAGATACTCAGGTTTTTCGTCGGTTGCACCGATGACCCATAGGAAAAAAGCTACTTTCTCGGAGGCGCTGCAGCTTTGCAGGATCGCCACGCCGGCATCGTATTTGAGTAACGATCTAGCCGTCTCGTCGTCTTGTAATTTGTCGAGATTCAGCATGGGATGGCTTAGAAGCGCGAGAACCCTGTCGTTATCTTTCCACGTTACCCAATGATGGTTTAGAGCCGTAGTGAGAATATCGTCGCGAACGGGCGATGGCTCGGGAAAGAAGCGCAGGATTTCCTCGATTTCCTTATCAAGCGTCCCGAAACCTTTAGAATGCGTCCTGAAACGTGCTTCGAGGCCTTCGAGTGCCCACTGCATCCGGCTCGATTCTGATGAGAAAAGAGTAATTGCCCGGATGGCGTCTGCGGCGGGCAAAGACGCAATGCTCTGTTCCAACCACGTCGTGAGAAGCTCGTCACGAGCTGACGAGGGGTCGGGGAAAGCTGCCGTGAGCCGCCGCATCTTTTCTTCGATGCCGGCGCTTGAAGTTACGACGTGCTTCAAATCGGTGGTGCCTATCACTCCGAGAAGAACGCGCAACTGGGATACCGGACCGCCGGGCACGGCAAAGGCCGCATCCGCATACCCTGCTTTTTCAGCGTCATACTGTGCTGAGTCCAGGATCGTATTGGCGCCGCCGTACGCTTCCCGATAGAAGGAGGAACCCTGATGGTCGACGTTCTTCTTATCAAGTATTTCGTCGAAAACCATGTCCAGGATCAGGCCTTGCGTTGCAGAGACGAAAGCCTGCCGGCGCGGAGCAGGAACGCTCGCTAACCATCGTCGAAGCACCGTTAAATCATATGGATCGACTAAGTCGGGTGCCAACCGCTGCACTGCCGTTTCATACAAAATGAAATTACGATGAATGCCGATGGGAATCTCAGTGACGATCCGCCGTTGAGCCTTTGCAACGTCGCGCGGCAACCGTTTGATAAAGTCGAACTGCGCCCTGAAAAGTTTCCTAGACTTTCCGTCCCTCCCGAAATGTTGCGCGTTCCACGGCCGGTGCTGGCGGACTTCCTTCTCTTCAGGCAGCCGCGACCATTTCTCAGGGAACGGGAATCGGCTAGAGCCACCCAATCGGATGTTGAATGCACGTAAATAGAACGGGTAGGCATATTGATCCCATTCTTTCATAACCTTCGCGCGGTCCTCGGACACAGTGCTCCTTTCAATTTGTTCTCCAAGCCAACGCAAGGAATCGGCGATGAGAAGAATTGTTTTGCTGCGTTGTGGCTCACTCAGTTTGTGGGTGGGGTTGAGCAGCCAAGTCCGAAGATCTTCATCTTTTTGGCGAATACCCATGAAATGGAACAGCAGGATCAACTTTGTGGTGGCGTCTACCTTCAGGAGTCTGTCGTGTAGAGACTTCGGCGATATGGCCAAAAGCTTTTGTTCAAAAGCGTCGCCGGGCCGGAAAATTTCTCCAAGCTTAGCGCGCCAAGAAAGGGTATCCGGATGAAACGGTTCGGAGAGCTTGCCAGAAAAACGAGTCGGCCTCAGGACCGCTTCGTATCCTTCTAAGAGTCTTTCATCGCTTTCTTTCTCCTGGAATTCGCGGAAGAAACTGAAGAGCTCGTTATCATCGTAGACGCGAAACCAGTCAAAGTTTCCCAGAACGCGGAGATACTCCACGATATCTGTCGTTGGCGTTAGAATGCTCTTACCTTTACGGTGAAATGCTTTGGCGTCAGCTATGAGGAGACCTTCCGCAAGCGGTAGTTCCGTCTTTTGATTCCGCAGCCAACCACGTACGGTTGACTGCCCATCCTCCGGCAGCTGCATGAAGAAGTGATGGAGCCAGTCTGCTCGCTCTTGGCCGGATTCGGCATTTTCCTTTAAGATCCAGGTCAGGAGTTCCGGCGAAAGACTTTGCGGGTGTTTCACCGCCCGAATCACGGCGAGGATCAATCGATCGTTGACGTCGGCATAATCGCCGACGGCGTCCGACGCCTGTCCATGGAACCCTTGGGAATCTCGCAACTGCTCTCGGAAGCGCTCAAACGCTCCCATCGCCTTGAAGGTTTCGCCAGCCGTAAAGCGCCCGGATTCGATGCGTGACTCTATCTCCTTAACGAAAGCGTTCATCTCTCGCCGCATGAACATCTCAAAGGCGCCGGCATCGAGGCCTTTGATGGTTTTGTTGCGGTCCCAACGCATGAATTGTCGGTAGGTCTCCACTGCTTTATCGTGAGCAGGCGTTCGTTCCTTGGGTTCGACGTTGATATGGATTAAGAACAGTGGAGGCACGCCGCGATGAATGGCCTCCAGTAGCTGCTCGTTCGAGTATTTCTTAAGTGGATTTCGGGCCTCGAGATAAGGAGGATGGCCGGCCCGTTCGATGCCGATTGCGTCCTCTGCCTGATCTTGCGTCGTCTGGGCGAAGTACTGTGAGATCGGATCCCGGGGAACAAGCTGCCATGCGGTTTCACGGACTTGTGAGAACGATTCCCTAAACTTCTCCTGTTCCCTCTCATTCAGCTGGTAATAACCTACGACCATCGCGAACTGCGCCTCGTCGATTATCGCCGCGTCTGAAATGGTATGGACAAGCTCTTGCGACGTCTGCACCGTGTAAACGCTTTCCTGAAACCGTCGGTGGCGCGCGCGATGAAAAGAGCCCGTTTTTAAAACCAGACTTAGAGGAGTCAGGTCTTTCAAGTAAGTCGGCCAATATGTGTCGTGGAGGCTTTGCTCAAGGCGCCTGATGCGTTCCTCGGTCGCCGGGTGGTCGCCCCACGGCAATTCTTTGAGCTTGCTGCTCTCCATGAACGCTTGCAGCTGTCGGAAGAATATTGGCGCGGCGCGGACGCTGTAGTCGGCTTCTGACATCACTCGCAACGCCACTAGATCGGCGTGGTACTCGTCGGCGCGGTCTTTTGCGTGCTGGGTAAAGAGATCGGCAGGCGGTTCTTTACCTGCATCAATCGCAGCGCGTTGCTGGAGCACATGCACGACTTCATGTGACAGCACGAACGCCAGCTCGTCCTCAGATGCGCCGGCCTCGACGAGAAGACGCAACAACCCCATGTGCACTAGAGCGACGTCATAATCCCGGATGACGGCGGCATTGGGCGTCACATCATCAAACAGAAGGAGCCGGTACTCTGAGGGGTCAATAGCCTGTGAGCGGAGGATTCGGTCAAAGACTGGCTTTACCGCGTCGTAGACGTTTTTGAAGGCTTCAAACTCGGGACGCCCGGGACCAATGACCGGTTCGGATTTGGAGACCGTCGCGATGTAGCGTTCTTTTCGCTCGGAGTTCCGGACATACGAAGCGGCATTTGTAGTCGCCGCAATTCTGCGAATTCTTCGCCACCGGCCACCACCGGCTGCCGCTGGGGCGTCGACGTCGATAGACTCGGGGGCTAAGGACCAAAGCGGATCGACAAGCGCATAGCGGAACGGCCGCCCAGTTAGTCTTCTTAGACCAGCCAAAGCAGTCTGCACGGCGACATGAGACAGGAGCGACAGCATCATTACGTGTACGGCGCTCGACTCCGGCGAGCCTGCTGTGAGCCAGAGGAGCGGCGCGATGCCCGCCACCGCCGGGCCTACCCACTTTTCAAAAAAGCTGAGCGTGCGCCCGCGCTCAGAAGGAGCGTTCCATGCATGTGCCCCGACAAATAGTAGGCGGAAAACAACTAGCGGCAACGCTTGGGTACCGAACAACGCCAGAGAAATCCCGGTGAAGACGGTCTCTTCCGTCAGCGGTCCCCAGCTGAACTTGTGAAAAGCCGACGGAGGTCTTTCGAAGTTAAGCGTTTTCAGTTCCGCCGAACTTCTATGCAACGATGCTGCGTCGCGCCGGACGAGGGAGGGGATGCTGCGCATGAACGGCTTTACCGATTGAGTGAGACCTTCGACAACCGCCTGTTCCTCGAAAGCCGCGTGTTCTAAGCTGAATTGCGATGGGGAGGCCTGACGGGAGACGGCAGCAGAGACGCCGGTAGACGTCCAAATTAACGCAAAAATCGATAATAGGGCGACCGCTTTCAGGAGCGGTTGCGATAATAATCTCAATTGCATAGGCAAGGCGACCTATAAAAAGGATACTCGAAGAACGTTACAGCAAACCACCTTGAATGTTAATTCGGTGTTAACAGACTGGGGGCCAAGACTACAGCCATGATTGGTTTTTAGCAAGCTTTTGGAACATCGTTATTGGCCAGAAGGGTCGGAGATTGGACTGTTTAAGACGCTGTTTTCAAATTATGTCTCCTCGAATTCCGGTTTAACCGGACAGTAGCGGAGCATGCTTATTTAAGCTATGGGCTAGAGAATCAATCTCCGGGTTTCCCATGGGGTAGGGAGGAGGAAATGAGCCGACCCCAGCTACCCTTCGGGACTAATAACCCCGGAAAGGGCGGCGGTAGAGATAAATAGAGCGAGCACAGAAAACAGACAGCAACACCAGGCGAATACGTCACCAAATCGGGTGTAGAGGCTTATGGCACGACGAGCGAAGACATTCCCTGTAACGACGCATCCTTGGAAAATGGGAGAAGCAGCCACAACATGGCCGACCGGATCTATAATGGCGGAAATTCCCGTGTTATCGGCGCGAATGAGCCAGCGGTTGTTCTCAATAGCGCGGAAGACGTTGGGAGTGAAGTGCTGAAATGGCGCGGCGGTACGCATGTACCAACCGTCGTTGGTTAGATTCGCGATTATTTCGGCCCCTTGTTTGACGGATTTCCGTACAAGCGCGGGAAAGATGGCCTCGTAGCAGATATTGACACCCACTTGAGCATATCCAATGGGAATCACCGGAGGGCGATTGGCTGCCGCGAATCCACCTAAATCGTTAAGCACCCTAATCCATCGGCCAAGGACAGCGCCGAAGGGAATAACCTCTCCAAACGGAACTAAATGACTTTTGGAATAAAAACCTAAAATCTTACCTGAGGGATCAAAAGAAAAGGCTGCATTGTAAGCGCTTTTACCATCCGTAAAAGGAGTTCCAATGATCTGAAAGGCAGCCCCTTTTTTTACTTCTCCTTCGACCCAGGAAGTGACGGTTGGGTCGCGCAGCAAATATCCTGGGACAGCGGTTTCCGGCCATAAGATGAGCTGGGCTCCTGTCGATTTCGCTTCCAAAGCGAGATGTGAATAGGTAGCCTCGATGTCTTCGACATACGCTTTATCCCACTTCTTGTATTGGTCAATATTCCCCTGAAGAAGGGCGACCCGGATTGGAACGCCAACTTTCTCTTGAGCGTGGGTCGCGACCCGATGATAGCCGTAAAGTAAATTCGCGCTAACGAATACGGCCGCTACCAAGACTGAAGCGTGGTTCGACGGGTAGCTAAATGCCCACCAAGCCAGCGACAGCGAAACCAAACAGACCAGGAAGGACACCCCGTAGATCCCTGTAACCGCAGCGAGCTGGATTGTATAGAGGTGAGCAACCTGGCTATCCCCGAGCAGGGTCCAAGGGAATCCGCTGAAGAGGTAAGTGCGGAGATATTCGAGCGCCACCCATGCGGAAGCACCCGCGAACGGGAGGAAAGCCGTCATCCGCACTCCGGGCAGACTGAAGCCTTGGCCCTCTCCCTCTGGGAGAGGGTGCCCGGAGGGCGGGTGAGGGCCTCCTATCTTTGCCACAAACCACGCCCAAAGACCCCAGAATGCTCCCAGATACGCCGACAAGGCAAGGAGGCAAGGCGCAGCAAGCCAGAGAGATTGGTGGGCGGCTTGAAAAGTGACAATCAACCAAAAGAGAATTCCCGAGTAGGCCAAGGTCCCGGAGCACCAGCCCAAGAAAAATGCGCGACGTGGAGAAGAATGCAGCGCGACGTAGGCAAGCGGAGCCAGTGCAATCCAGGCCAGTGAACTGAATGCAAACTTAGGGAATGAGAGAACGGCTAGTAGTGAGGTGAATAAAACGAGAAAAGGATGGGAGTTGTATAAAACCCTATTGCGAACTGAAAGGTGTGTAGCCGAACTTCCAACCCCCGCCATGCTACGGGCGAGGCCTCGCCTGACACCGGCCGGGCACCGACCCGACCTCGCTTTCCGCTACTGACCGTGGCACTTCTTGAACTTTTTGCCGCTTCCGCAATAGCACGGGTCATTTCGTCCCACTTTTTGCGGCGCCGCGGGGAGTGGAGGGCGACTCCCGATGTCCCTCTGAGGGCTGTTTGAGCTGCGGAATAGATCAGGAGGGGCTGGTTCTTCCGAAGGGAGAGGTAAAGCCTCGCCAGTTGCCGTCGCACCTGGACCCGCAAATTCGGGTTTTTCCGCACGCGCGCGAGCAAACACAGATCGCGGATGGAGAGGTGAATGTGAATTCGGACTGGGTTCACCCGCGGACGCTGAGTCACCCGGTGGGGGTCCCAAGTGAACCTTAAATAAATATTCCAAGGTTTGCTCACGGATGCGGTTCATCATCTCAGTGAATAGATTGAATGCTTCATGCTGAAATTCGATGAGCGGATCTTTCTGAGCGTAGGCGCGGAGGCTGATACCCTTTTTTAATTGATCGAGGTCGTACAAATGCTCCTTCCAGGCGACGTCAATCATTTGAAGAAGGATCATCCGCTTCAGTTGTTGAAAAAGCGATTCCCCAAGCTCATCCTCGCGTGCCTTAAGCGCGCCCGACGCAATCTCTTGCGACTTCTCTTCGATCTCCGCTCGTGACAACTTTGCCCAGGCGGCCGAGTGGAGTCCCCCATCCGAATTAAAGATATGCAGCAGCCAAGCGTGGAAGGCCGTGATATCCCAAGCGTCGGGTATCGCTTTGGGGGGTATCCAGAGATCCATTTTTTCCTTCAAAGTTTCGACGATCATTCCTTCAAGGGTCTTCGTGACATCTTGGCCGTCGAGGATCTGGTTGCGCAAGGTGTAAACCATTTCGCGCTGCTTGTTCATCACATTGTCATATTCCAAGAGCTGCTTGCGGATGTCGAAGTTCATCGCTTCGACCTTCTTCTGCGCATTTTCAATCGCCCGCGTTAAGAAGGGATGTTGAATGTCTTCGCCTTCTTCCATGCCGAGCTTCGCCATCATTCCCGAAAGTCGATCGGTGCCAAAAAGTCGCATCAGCTCATCATCCAGGGCGAGATAAAAGCGGGACGATCCGGGATCACCTTGTCGGCCCGTGCGTCCGCGAAGCTGATTATCCACTCGTCGGGACTCATGCCGTTCGGTTCCCAAAATATGCAGGCCACCGAGACCCTTTACCGTTTTCCCCTGCTCGGGATCCGGCGGATTTCCCCCTAGAACAATGTCGGTTCCTCGGCCTGCCATATTGGTAGCAATGGTCACCGTTCCTTTCGAACCGGCCTGGGCAATGATTTGGGCTTCCATTTCGTGGAATTTGGCGTTTAGTACTTGATGAGGCACGCCGATTTGGCGCAGCATCGTGGAAAGCTTTTCCGATTTTTCGATCGAGCGCGTGCCTACGAGGACGGGCCGCCCTTGTTTCCAGAGATCGGTAATTTCTTTGACGATAGCGTTATTTTTTTCACGTTCCGTGCGATAAATGACGTCCGCGCCGTCGATACGAACATTATTCCGGTTCGTTGGGATCTCGACCACATCCAGCTTATAGATTTCCCAAAATTCCGAAGCCTCCGTCATCGCCGTGCCGGTCATCCCGGCCAGTTTTTCGTAGAGTCGAAAGAAATTTTGAAACGTGATCGTGGCCAGGGTCTGATTTTCTTCGGCAATGCGAATATTTTCTTTGGCCTCGACAGCTTGATGGAGCCCTTCTGACCATCGGCGCCCCGGCATCAGGCGTCCGGTAAATTCGTCTACGATAATGACCTCGCCATCTTTGACGACGTAATCGACATCGCGGTGATACAGGTGGTGGGCTCGCAAGGCCTGGTTGATATGGTGCACCCATTCCCCTTGAATATCGTCGTAAAGACTTTCGACGCCTAAGAGCTTTTCGCAAGTCGCGATTCCCTGATCGGTGAGCGTCACGTTATGGGCCTTCTCGTCGAGTGTGAAATCGAAACCCTTTCCAAGGTCTTCCCCTGAATATTTGGATTCGATTTCTTCTTTTTCGGTGATCGTTCGTCCCTTCAGGTGAGGAACCACGCGGTTCACAATCGCGTATTTTTCCGTAGATTCTTCGGCTGGACCCGAGATGATCAAGGGGGTTCGGGCTTCGTCGATCAAAATGGAATCGACTTCATCGACGATCGCAAAGGGGAGGCGCCGAAGAATTTCGTCGCGCTCGACAGGCTCGGGCAGGTAGCGCAACACACGGTCTTCTTTGCGCACGACCATATTGTCACGCAGATAATCGAATCCGATCTCGTTGTTGGTCACATAGGTGATATCGCAGGCATAAGAGGAACGGTGGTCTTCCGAGGGCATATCGTGCTGAACGTAACCCACCGTGAGCCCGAGAAATTCGTAAATCGGTCCCATCCATTGGCGATCGCGCTTGGCCAAGTAATCGTTGACCGTAACGACGTGCACGCCGCGACCGGGAAGAGCATTGAGGTAGACAGCCACCGTGGCGACCAAGGTTTTCCCCTCTCCCGTCTTCATTTCGGCAATTTGGCCCTGATGGAGTACAAGACCGCCGAGCATCTGGACGTCAAAATGCCGAAGTCCAATCGTTCTCTTGGAGGCCTCTCGAACCACCGCAAACGCCTCGGGGAGGAGTTGATCGAGCGTTTCGCCTTTATTCAGCCGCTTACGGAATTCGGTGGTCTTTTCACGCAAATCCGCATCCGATAGCGCAACGATCGACGTATCGAAGCTATTAATTTGATCGACGACGGGGCGAAGCTGCTTTATGGTGCGCTCGTTTTGCGAGCCGAATATTTTTTGGAGAATTTTGAAATTCATAACGGCTGTAATTTTATCACATTACCACGAAAAGCCTCGACAGAGGCTGGTAGAGTAGATCGTCAGCAAGGAAGGTTATGGCACTTTAACGACGTTAGAGGCTTTGGGTCCCTTTTCAGAGTCTATGACGTCAAATTCGACTTCTTCCCCTTCAGAGAGCGACTTGAAACCTTCCCCTTTGAGTGAAGAGAAATGGACGAACAAGTCGCCGGAGCCGTCATCCTTCGCAATAAAGCCATATCCCTTTTGATCGTTGAACCACTTGACCTTACCGCGCATGGCGAGTTCGGGACTCCTGAAGAAGCATTTTCTTCTTGCGCTGAATGCCGCCTGGGGCCGAGTAGCCTGTCATGGCGCCCCTCGCGCCAATCACGCGGTGGCAAGGAATGAGGGGCGCAAAGGGGTTTGCGGCCAAGGCCTGACCGACGGCCCGGGCGGCTCCGGGATGACCGATGGTTTTGGCAATCCAACCATAGCTGCGTGTGTCTCCTTTGGGGATGGCCGCACATTCTAACCACACCTTTTGATAAAAAAGGGAATAGTTTTGCATCTTCCGTTTCAAGGTGGAGGGTATTTTCATGGCTGCGAGTAATCGACCAACTTAATCTCTTGCATCTTGCCTAACGTGGATAGGGGTTTGGAGAACGTACTTAAATCCCCCATTACGAGAATGGCGCTTTGATCAGGATGCAAATAGGTGCGGCCTACGCGGCCCAGATCTTCCGGTGTCACATGGTCAATCCTGTCAGTATAACTATCGAGGTAATCGTCCGGAAATCCAAAGTATTCGTTGTTCATAATCTGGGTCGCGATCTGTGCGCTTGACGTGTAGTTCTCGACGAAACGATTGCGAATGGCTTCCTTCGCCCATTTTATTTCCTGCAAAGGAAAAGGCGCCGCCGTGACCTCTTTCGTTATCGAAAGAATCGATTGGACGGCCGCTATCGTCTGTGGACCCCGGGTTTGCGAAATGGCGACGATTAAACCTTTCCCAGCCGGCTCGGAAAACCCACTACCCACGGAATAAGCCAGGCCTTGCTGAGTCCGAACGGTTCGGAATAAGGAAGACGTAGCGCCTCCCCCCCAGAGCTCATTAAAAACTTCCCAGGCAAAATGGTCCGGATTGTGACGTTCAAGCCCTGTATGGCCGATGCGGATCTGGCTTTGGTTAATCGGACGTTGGATATAGTAAACGGCGCGTTGCGGCTGGTAGGTGACTTGGGGGACGCGAGCGGAGGGAACCTCTCCTTTCGACCACGACCCTAAAACACTCTGTATTTTCTTTTTCATCTCGACGCTCGTGAAGTCTCCGGAAATCGCGATCGTGGAATGATTGGGTTTGAAATAGAGCTCGTGAGTCTTGAGGAGATCCTGGCGCGCGATCGCTGCGATACTCTCAGGAGACGCGATGCGCGCATAGGGATGCGTTCGGCCGTAAATAATTCGGCGGAACTCGCGTCGTGAAACGTCCTCGGGCTCATCGTTCATCCGGCGCAGGGATTCCACGGCGCGCGCCTTAGAGAGTTCGAGAAAGTCCTTTCGGAATTGGGGATGAAGCAAAAGATCTGCAAATACGGCAAATGTCTGATCAAAATCTTGAGCGCGAGACCTCATCGCTCCCGATGCGCTTTCTAGACCTACGGAAAAGGAAAGCGCGGCAGCGGTCTTATCCAAGAGCCGCTCTATTTCTTCGGGCGATCTGGATAGGCTTCCACCTTGGGTCATAACGTCGCCGAAGATCGCACCCATTCCGACTTCGTCCATGGGGTCGTTTTGCGTACCCAAAGGGAATTCCATCGCGAGATGAATCAGCGGTAATTCGTGATCCTCCAGGAGAAAAACAACCAAACCGTTATCCAAAACGATCCTCTCTGGTTTTGGAGGGTGAAAGCTCAGGGGTGGGAAAGAAGGAAGCGTTGGAGCGACAGCAAAGACAAAATCAAAAGGCAAAAGGCAAACAGCTAAGAGCAAAAGCTTTGTTGCCATTCTTGCCAGCCTCACAGAGGAGAATTTGAAGTGCCACGGGGGGTGCATCATGGTGTCTTTGTCGACACGATTACGGCTACCGTTTCGTTTTCGGATTTGAACAGTTTTCTTGCTAAAGCCTGTACTTCAGCGGAGGTCATCTCATTAATACGCTTTTGAAAACGCAAAAGGTAGCGCCAATCGCCGAAAATACACTGGTCGTAGACGAGCGTGCTTGCCATACCCGCGTTAGTTTGGAGCTGGGATAAGAGTCCCACATTGACGGCGGCGCGCATTTTCTCCATTTCCCACTCTGCAATCGGTTCCTTTTTAACACGATCAAGTTCGGTATGCACCGCTTGAATCACCTCGTCGACCGTGTGGGGAAAGCGCGGGGCGGCTGAGATTAAGAGTAATGGTGCGTAACGCTCACCCGGGTAATCTTGCCCGGTCTCAATCGAGGTGGCCAGGCGCTTTTTCTGGACGATCGTCTTATAGAGGCGGGAGGTCGTTCCGGATCCCAACAACTCGGACAGCGCGAACGCGACGTCGTGCTCGGGATCGGGATACGAGGCTAAATGGTATCCAACGATAAGATGGGGCTGCGCATCAAATTTCACGGTGGTCTTTCGCGCGCTAGCCTGCGCGGGCTCCGGAGCGATAAGGGGGCGCGTGGATCCCGCCACATTCCAGCTGCCAAAATACTGGTCGACGAGGGAGATGGCCTCTTGCGCCTTGACGTCTCCCACGACAGCAATGGTCAGCTGATTGGGTGTGTAGAAATGGTGATAGAAATCTTCCAAATCCTTTACGGTGAGGTGATCCAAATCGCTATCCCATCCGAGCGTAGGATGATGGTAAGGATGTTGGAGGTAAGAGGTGGCAAGGAACTCCTCAAACAATTTACCTTCGGGGTTCGTATCGACCCGCATTCGGCGCTCTTCTTTGACGACCTCGCGTTCTGGGTAGAACTGTCTAAAAACAGGATTGCGAATGCGGTCCGAATCCAGGAGGGCCCAAAGTTTCAGTTTGTTAGAGGGCAAATCGACGACGTACTCAGTGAAGTCATGCGACGTGGCCGCGTTGATACCGGATCCGCCTTCTCTTTCGTACAAGTTCCAGAGTTCGTTCTCTGAAACCAGCGACGCTTCTTTCGCTTCGAGATCCCTCAATTGATCCAGCAGTTTGGCGATCTTCGCCTGATCCGCGTTTTGATTCTTCGCTTTTTCGGTGTCGAGATCCTGATGGAGTTGGTCGATCGACTTAAGGAGGGGTGCCTCGAGGCGGTAGTTCTTGGTTCCGAGGGTTTTCGTTCCCTTGAACATCATGTGCTCGAACATATGGGCGAGGCCCGTCTTTCCGTCCGTTTCATCGACAGAGCCCGTTCGAAACATCATGCGGATCGCCACCGTCGGTGAAAAATGTCGCTCTAGAATTAGGAGTTTAATTCCATTGGGGCAATTGTGTTCTACGACGCGTTGTTCAAGAGGAGCAATTTCCGCTCGGACGAATGGTGCCGTTCCGATCAGAAGCGAAACGAGGGTCAGAAAAATCAAATTCACGGGATTCATTGTAGAAGAAAGAAGATGGATATCCAAAAAGACTCGAGGTGGAAGAAGCAAATACTTCTCCTCATCCTTGGGGAGAGAGGTTAAGGGTGAGGCGCCGTTGCGTTCAAAAGTGGAAAATGCTGCGGAGCTTCTCTTTGATGTTGAACCACATTAGGGGTTTCGTGGCTTCTGGCGTGCCAATTTTTGCTAATGCCTGGGCCGACTCGTTTCTCACCTCAGCATCTGAATCACTCAAAGCGTCAGTTAAAGGTTTCACGGCAGGTGCCGACGTTTTTCCCAACTGATGAAGTGCTTTGGAAGCGCCTTGGCGCACAAAAAGGTTCGAATCCTTCAACGATACTCCTAGTTGAGAGACAGCGGGCGCTCCGCATTTGACGAGAGCGGCGATGGCGTCGAGATTAACCCGCTTAGGGTCTTTCCGAAGATCGCGGATCGCCGTCGACACCGATATTAGGGTCCGTTTTTTATTATAGTCCTCAAGTTCCGTTTTCGCCTCGGGTGTTCCGATCTTCTCCAAAGCGGCCGCCGCTTCCGCGCCTAGCTCGCTGTTAGCGCCCCTCACCAAATCGACGAGGACCGGCACGGCGTCTTTGGCGTCCATCCCCATCTGACCCAGAGCCGAAACCGCCACGGTACTGATGGACACATCTGAAGCCTTTGCAGCATTGATGAGGGCGGCGAGGGCCGCCGTCTTGTCGATCTTTGTCAGCGACGCGGCAGCCGCCTGGCGGACAGCCATACCAGGATCGTTTAGCAGCTGTATCAGGTCAGGGACGAGCTGCGTGGGAGGTGGAAGCGTGTTACCCAGCGCAACAGCAGCCCCTTCGCGAATGAAAAGATTGGGGTCGGTTAAGGCCTTCTGCAGTAGGGGAATGTTTTTGGGCCCCGCTTGCGCCAGTTCCTGCATCGCTGAGGCGCGCATCGTCTCGTCCGAAAGTTGGCGAATCAGCTTCTTGACGATAGCCGGATCCTTGGAAGGGACTTTGGGCGCTAAAGGCACATCGACTTTACGTTTGGCTCGAGCTGCGATCGGTTTGTGTGAAGCGACTTTCTTTCGGGGATCCTTCGCCAGAGCGGTCTCGGGTATTTCGGTTCCCGCAGCGAACGAAGGCGACGCTTTCTTCCACTCCATGGCGGAGATGTTAGTCAACGCGTCTCGGGCTTTGGCGGCGACTACGGCATCGGTGTCTTTAAGAGCTTCTTTTAAGGCAGGGATGGCCTTGGCAGCGGCTTCTGACTTCATCTTTCCGATGGCGGTTGCTGACTGCGCCCTGACAGTAGGCTCCGGATCTTTGAGTGCTTCGATCAGCGCAGGGACTGCCTCGCCGCTTTTGCGCCCGATGTCCGCTAGAGACTCTCCCGCCCCTAAACGCGTCTGAACGGAATCCGATTTCAGCGCCTCAATCAGAATAGGGACGCCAGCCGATCCTTTATGATCGAGCGCTCGCACGGCAGCCAGGTGAACCTGGCGATTTTGGCTGCCAAGCGAATTGACAAGCTTTTGCAGGACCGTAGTTTCCGTTGACGAGCTGTCTCCGAGAATTCGGAGCATGGCGATGCGCGTATCCCCTGAGCTTTCGTCCACCACCTCCGCCACGGGTTGCACCGCGCTTGAGCCGATCGCTTCCAAAGCGCTCGAGGCTCTACTCCGGACACCGGGTTCGCGATCGGACAAAAGACGAATGAGCCCCGGAACAGCGGGTTCGGCTGCTTCGCCTACTTTTCCCAAAGCGGACGCTGCAATCGCGCGAATGTCTCCGCTGTCATTTTTCAATGCCTCAATAAACGCCGGCACGGCAGCGGGTCCCATGTTGCTAAGGGCTTCCGCCGCGTGGATCCTTGTATAAGGAAGATCGTCATTTAACGCTTTGCGCAACGCCGGAATGGTTACTTTAGCCGCAGGGCCCATTCTTGCGACGGCCTGAAGAGCGCGTTCTTTGCGATCAATGTCCGCGTCATTCAGATATTTCACAAGGCCCGCAGCGACTTCGGCTTTTGCACCTTCCGAAAGGGTGTCTAATTTCCGAAGCGCCTCATCTCGCAGGCCGTCATTGGCGGAGACCATACCCTGGGCGATCGCGTTCTCTGCCTGCAAAGACGGGGAATAGGTCGTGAGCAATGCCAGTGAGAGACATGCAGTCCCAATAGGTTTAAAGTTCATAACAATTTCCCCTTCCGCGTTAGCGTTCCGAAACGTGCAGTGTAATAGGATTGTGTCACACGACGTACTGTATCAGACTCCATGGGAAATTTTTCGATCACCCGCTTCGCAAATTCCCACCCGGTTTCGTAGCCGTTTTT
Source organism: Elusimicrobiota bacterium (assembly GCA_038241515.1). Taxonomy (GTDB): domain Bacteria; phylum Elusimicrobiota; class Elusimicrobia; order 2-01-FULL-59-12; family 2-01-FULL-59-12; genus JBBSDO01. The sequence continues at coordinate 16,933 of JBBSDO010000022.1, forward strand.
GGGTACACCGCGCCGAGCTAATCGATTCAGCCAGCGTCTATAGTGTCGTACCGCTGGGTCATCATCGCCATCCCGTCGGAACATTCTTCGAACGGCGACGGCCAGCACGATAAGGATTAAACTTGAATCGACGACTTTCGTCCAGGGGTGGCGCGTCATACGGTGGCGGTCGACAGCTCGCTCGGACGCGCGATCAGGGACGGGTGGATTGAACCAGCGACTCCACCACTGACTCAGTCGGCCATTGATCTTATCTGAAGCGGCCCGGACATTCTCATAGGCGCGAACCTGAGCATAGAGATCGTACTCAATGACAAGCTTGTCCCAGCGCAAACCCACATAATCCCAATATTGGCGCACAGCGAGTGCGACATGAAAATGATCGCCCGCTGCCTCTGCTTCACGCGGCGAAGGATCATAGGTTACCCATCCTTTGCCATCGATATAAGCCTCGACCCAGGCATGGGCGTCGCGCTCGCGAATGAGAACCTGGCCGGCAATCGGATTCCATTCGCCTTTGTAATAGCCGGCTACAACTCGGGACGGAATTTTCGCCAAGCGAAGCATGAGCGCCATCGAGGATGCAAAATGCCCGCAGGGCCCTTCACGACGCACGAATAGGAAATCATCAATAGGATCTGTGGCGGCTTGAGTTCCCAAATTCGTGCTGTAACGCATGTGCGAGCGCAGGTAGGCCTGAATGGTGTTTGCCGCGTCGGCCGCTTTATGCTTGCCGACAATCTGGCGGGTAAGTAAAGACACTCGTTTCAAGGAGGTTGACGGCAGAAGCAAATTTTCCGTGTCGAGAACCGCGTTTCGCTGCGCGGGCTGCGGTGTCTCCATGGAAGAGCGGGAGGATACGACTTGATAACGCAGTGGCCGCTGCCAACTGGACGTCCAGCGTATACAGCCGCTGGAATCCCGATTTAAGTTAGGAAGGGGCGCAATGACTTGGAAAGGCGAACCCGCCGCAAAGAGAGTGGAGGCGGAGGTGTTTAGAAGCGTAATAGTTTGCCGCAAGCTCTGGTCCGCACGGGACGGTGTGCCCAAGGAGAATATGTTATTGGCTCCTGGCAAAAAGGTGCGCGTGGATCCTTTTCGTGAGGGACGCCACTGGCGACCATCAAAGGAATCGAGGGTGGCGCCTCTCAAATATCCATTCCACACCCCAGCCTCCTTGGGGGACGCAAACGCCAGCCAAAGGACGGGGCTGGAATCGCTATGAAGATTCCCCGATCCGACCAGATTCACCTGGTCGATAAATCCCATTCGGCCCGAATTAAAACCCGGCATCGACACGTTGAGCGTCAGCCGCGGAAAGAGTATGAAAACAGCCAGCGTCAAAAGCACATTGAGTGGAACGGCAATCAAACACATGCCGGTCGCCATCCGAACAAAGGGCTTTCGCACCTGCGGCGGGATCTCTTCTCCGAACACCTCGCTATCCTTTTCTAAGAAATTCCAAAAAAGGGTGGACGTCGCTGCAGGAATGAGCAAGAAGAGCAGGATCGCGTGCCAAACGTTGACCGAAAGCGTGCATGCGGCTAGAAGCTGAAAAAAACCGAACAAAAAAACTTGGAGACCATCGGCCCGGGTTTTCGGGCCGGCGAGCTTCAGAAGCTGAAAGAGCAGGAGGAAGTGAGCAATCGATAGAAAGACAGAGCTCTGACGCAAAAAGAAATCGATCGGAAAGAAGGCCACCATTCCCACGATCACAATAGCCTCGTATTTCCGCAACCCAAGTTGTTTCGCAGGAAAGCGGTCCGCCCAAAAACTTCCCAGCCAAAAAGTCCAACCCGTTGCCAGGAAGGCCAGCTCGACCTCACCACTTAACGAGAGGCTAAGCAATCCCAAAGCACCGACGGCCTTCGCTGACCCCAAGAGGGCACTAGTCCCGAATCCCCGTTTAGAATCCTTGGTGAGGGCAACTCCGACGATATTAATACCCATTTCTACCACCGTTATTTGCTGGCAATGGCCGCTCTCGCATAGGCGAAACGGGCTCGCTTGTTAGAGGATCTGGGTCGATGCGCGTCACAAGCGGGCCTCCTTTCCAAAGCGTGAGGACGTCAATGCCGCCCACGGAATTGGACGAGCGCATCGGTGGAGCTGAAAAATCGACGAGCGCTAAGTAGCGTAGGATGCGATGCAGCTGTTCGCGAGAACAGGCCGGCTCCGCCAAAAACCCAGGCGCCTGGAAGCCAATGGGTTTGCCTTGTTTAACGTAGGTATAGGCAATCGACGCACAAAGGGAGATCAATTCTTCCTGCGCTTGAGGAGCCCATCCGGAAGGCCATTCCGAGATATAGAACATATCCCCCGGATCGGACTCTTCTTCGGCCTCCGTGACGAGGAGTCTTTGCTGCCGCAAGCTCGTCTTCCAGTGGATGCGTTTGGCCGGATCCCCCATACGATAGTCGCGTAAGGAAAAAGGGATAGACCCAAGTCCGATCTTATGTGCCGCCATCTCCGAGCGTGCTTCCCCAAGAGTCGTGGCTTCCAATGTCGGCAAAAGCTCCACTTTGGGGTAAATGAGCCACCGGTCCTTGCGGGAGTCGAGATGAGACTTCTCGAAGAGTCCAAAAGGGAAACGACTTGCGTACCGCACGCGCTCGAGGGAGAGCCAACCTCTTCGAGGGGTCCCCGCCGTCCAACGGACGGATAGCTGCCCGCGACTGGGGATCCAGTAAAGGAGGCGTTTAGAAACGGGCATCTGGTCCCAGTCAGTTGAAACTTCAATGGC